>NZ_JAINFC010000765.1 GCF_020740835.1 Streptomyces sp. UNOC14_S4 | reverse complement strand
GATCAACCGCATCCGGCTGACGCGGCTCGCGGAAGGAGCCCCACCATGAGCCCCACCCCGGGCCTGATACGGGGTCTGATACGGGGCCCGGGGTGGGGCTCATGGTGGGGCTCCTTCCGCGAGCCGCGTCAGCCGGATGCGGTTGATCTTGCCGAGTTCCCGTCGCACGATCTCGCGTTCGTGTTCCGGCGTGTTGTCGATCCGGTGACGAATGGCGTCATACATCTGTTCAGCGGAGAGTCCGGTGGCGCAGATGAGGAAGACGTGGCCGAACTTCTCCTGGTAGGCGAGGTTGTGTTCGAGCATGGCGGCCCTGAGGGCGCCGGAGGCGCCCGCCATGCCCCGCTGTTCACGGACGGACGCCGGGTCGCCCGGGACGGGACGGCCGATGGGCGGGTGCGCCACCATCGCCTCCGCGAGGTCCTCCGCCGTCAGCGCGGCCATGGCCGCGTCGCTCGCCGCGTGCAGCGCCGCGCTGTCGGGAAAAGGGCGGTGCGCGAGCACCGCGCTCCCCCATGCCCCGCTGGCGCAGATCTCGCGCAGCGCGGCGCGGGCATCGCTTTCCTGGGCCGTGTTGAACCGGGTGAGCCCCGGTGTCGTACGCGACGTCATGGTCGCCTCCATGGCCGCTCGACGGTCGGCTGGGACGGGCTGCGCTCAGCTAACGCCTTCACGAACGCGGCGTCAACAGTTTGTTGAAATCACGGTTCTTCGCGAAGAGGGCCCGGCCCCGTCAGGGGCGCGGGGAACTGCGCGACAAGCCACGACGCGCCCGCAGCCGCGCGCCGGGCTCGGGTGGCAACCCGGTGGGCGAGCGGGCCACCGGCCCGCAGCCGCGCGCGCAGCGCAAGACGCACCCCCGGTAGGCGCCCCTACACTCCCCGCCGCGCACTCTCCCGGTTCAGGTAGTTGTACACAGTGAACCGGCTGACGCCGAGCGCAGCGGCAACCGTCTCCACACCGTGCCGCACGGCGAACGCGCCGCGTGCCTCCAGGCCGCGGACGACCGACTGCTTGGCCTTGCGGTCCAGTTCGGCGAGCGGCATGCCGTGCTTGCGTTCGAGGTCGGCGAGGATGTGGTCGAGCGAGTCGGAGAGGTGCGGCAGCCGTACGGCCACGACCTCGCGCCCTTCCCAGGCCAGCACGACGTCGTCGCCGCGGGCGAGCGCCGGCTCGACCATCTCACCGCCCAGGGCGTCGACGAGCGGCTTGACCGCGGCGCGGAACGACTCGTCCGTCGCGCCGGTCACGAGCCCTCCTCCGCCACCACGTTGAGCTGCAGCGACACCCGGGTGGCCCCGGCCTTCAGGGACTCGCGCAACACGTCGCCCACCGTCGCGAGGACGGTCTCGGCACGGCCCTCCATGGTGTTGCCGAACGGGCCGACGTCCACGGCGTCCAGGTCGGCGCCCTGCACGACCTGACGGGCCGCCACGGCGTGGGGCGGGGCCTCGTCGAGGTCGAAGGGCTCGGTCGTGAACTCCACTCGCAATCGCAGCATGGGCCAACGGTAGCTCCGCCACGGCTCTTGACAGCTTCCCTGAGCACGCGCACGCTTCCACAAAACAGAATCCAACTTCCGAATAACGGAAGGAAAGTGACGCCCATGGGTCCGCCCGAGCCGCGCTCCCCCGAGCCGCGTTTCGCCGTGAACCTCTCCCTCCTCCTCACCGAACTCCCCTTGCTCGAACGCCCCGCGGCAGCGGCCGCGGCCGGTTTCACCGCCGTCGAGCTGTGGTGGCCCTGGCCCGGCCACCCCGTACCGGAGAAGCGGCGGCTGGACGCCCTCCGCGCCGCGCTGGAGGACGCGGGCACGCGCCTGGTGGGCCTGAACTTCTACGCCGGGCGCCTCCCCGGGCCCGACCGGGGCGCGCTCTCGCTCCCCGGCCCGGAGTCCGAGCGCTTCCGCGCCAACCTCGGCGTCGCGGCCGACTTCGCCGCCTCGCTGGGCTGTACGGCTCTCAACGCGCTGTACGGGAACCGCGTCCCGGGCATCGACGGGAAGGTCCAGGACGCGCTGGCCCTGGACAACCTGGTACGCGCGGCCCGCGCCGCCGACCGCGCCGGGGCCGTACTCCTCGTCGAGGCCCTCAACGCGGTGGAGTCACCGCGGTACCCGGTGACCACCGCGGAGCGGGCCGCCGAGGTGGTGGACGCCGTGAACGCGGCGAGCGGTCTGGACAACGCGCGGCTCCTGCTCGACCTCTACCACCTGGCCATGGGCGACGCCGACCTGCTCGCCACCATCGCCCGCTGGACGCCCATGACGGGCCACGTCCAGATCGCCGACGCCCCGGGCCGAGGCGCACCGGGCACGGGCCTGCTGGACTTCCCTGCCCTGCTCGACGCGTTGGGGACAGCGTGCTACGCGGGCTGGGTGGGCCTGGAGTACAAGGCCGACCGAACAAAGGCATTCGACTGGCTGCACAAAACGCCGTGGGCGCAGCCCCTTTAGGGGGCTGCGCCCTTTAGGGGCGCGGGGAACTGCGCGCCCAGCCACAACGGACCCGCAGCCGCGCGCAGCGCAAGCCGCACCCCAGTAG
>NZ_JAINFC010000764.1 GCF_020740835.1 Streptomyces sp. UNOC14_S4 | reverse complement strand
TGTCCCGCCCCCGCACCCGTTTCTTCCCTGGTCCGGATCCGCGCCGCCAACGTCAACTTCCCCGATGCGCTGCTCTGCCGCGGGCAGTACCAGGTCCGGCCTCCCTTCCCGTTCACCCCGGGCGTCGAGACGTGCGCCGAGATCCTCGCCCTCGGAGAGGGCGCCGGTGGCACCGTCGGCGCGCGTGTCCTCGCGCAACCCGCCCTCCCCGCAGGGGGTTTCGCCGAGCTCGCCGTCGTCCGCGCGGACACTCTCCTGCCCGTCCCCGAGTCGCTGGACGACGCAGAGGCGGCCGCCCTCCACGTCGGCTACCAGACAGGCTGGTTCGCTCTGCACCGCAGGGCCCGTATCCAGCCGGGCGAGACCCTCCTCGTGCACGCCGCCGCGGGCGGTGTCGGCAGCGCCGCCGTGCAGCTGGGCAAGGCCGCGGGCGCCACGGTCATCGGCGTCGTCGGTGGCGCGGACAAGGCCAAGGAGGCCCGGGAGAACGGCTGCGACGTGGTCGTCGACCGCCGCGCCGAGGACGTCGTCGCGGCCGTCAAGGACGCCACCGGCGGCCGCGGCGCCGACGTCGTCTACGACCCGGTCGGCGGCGACGCGTACACCCAGTCCACCAAGTGCGTCGCCTTCGAAGGCCGCATCCTGGTCATCGGCTTCGCGAGCGGGAAGATTCCCGGCCCGGCCCTCAACCACGCCCTGGTGAAGAACTACTCCATCCTCGGACTGCACTGGGGCCTCTACAACACCAAGGACCCGGCCGCCGTCCGCGCCTGCCACGACGAACTGACCGCGCTCGCCGCGCGGGGCGCCGTCCGGCCTCTGGTCAGCGAGCGCCTGCCCCTCGACGCGGCCGCCGACGCCGTACAGCGCGTCGCCGACGGCAGGACCACTGGCCGCCTCGTCGTCCTCCCCACCGAGGGCGGCACCCGATGAGCGCCGCCGCGGCCACCCCGGACGCCGACGGGCTGCGCGAGCGCGTCGCGGACTTCCTCGCCGCGCACGACCCCGCCGCCACCGACCGCCTCGCGTTCCTGCGCGCCCGCTTCGACGCCGGACTCGCCTGGATCCACTTCCCCGAAGGACTCGGCGGGCTCGGCGCGCCCCGCTCCCTCCAGCCCGTCGTCGACGCCGCGTTCGAGGCCGCGGGTGCTCCCGGGAACGACCCCCGGCGCATCGGCATCGGCCTCGGCATGGCCGCCCCCACCCTCCTCCAGTACGGCACCGATGCGCAGAAGCAACGCTTCCTGCGCCCCCTGTGGACCGGGGAGGAGGTCTGGTGCCAGCTGTTCAGCGAGCCGGGCGCGGGCTCCGACCTCGCCGGGCTCGCCACCCGTGCCGTACGCGACGGTGACACCTGGACCGTCGACGGCCAGAAGGTGTGGACCTCCAGCGCCCACCTCGCCCGCTGGGCGATCCTCATCGCCCGCACCGATCCCGGCGTACCCAAGCACCGGGGCATCACCTACTTCGTCTGCGACATGACCGACCCCGGCGTCGAGGTGCGGCCGCTGCGCCAGCTCACCGGCGAGGCCGAGTTCAACGAGGTGTTCCTGACGGGCGTACGCATTCCGGACGCCCACCGCCTCGGCGAGGTCGGTGACGGCTGGCGCGTCGCCCAGGCCACCCTCATGAACGAGCGCGTCGCCATCGGCGGCGGCTCCGTCCCCCGCGAGGGCGGCATGATCGGCACCGTCGCCCGCACCTGGCGCGAGTGCCCCGAGCTGCGTACCCACGACCTCCACCAGCGGCTGCTGGGGCTGTGGGCGGACGCCGAGGTCGCCCGTCTCACCGGCGAACGGCTCCGCCAGCAGCTCAGGCGCGGCAGGCCCGGACCCGAGGGCTCCGCCATGAAGCTCGCCTTCGCCCGCCTCAACCAGGAGCTCAGCGGCCTGGAGGTCGAACTGCTCGCCGAGGACGGACTCGGCTACGACGACTGGACCATGCGACGGCCCGAACTCGTCGACTTCACCGGCCGCGACGCGGGCTACCGCTACCTGCGGGCCAAGGGCAACTCCATCGAGGGCGGCACCTCGGAGATCCTGCTCAACATCATCGCCGAGCGCGTACTCGGACTGCCGCCCGAGCCCCGCGACGACAAGGACCTCCCGTGGAAGGACCTGCCCCGATGACTGCCCCGATGACTGCTCCGATGACCGCCCCGTCCACCCCGGACCTGCAGTACTCGGAGACCGAGGAGGACCTCCGGGCCGCCGTGCGCTCCCTGCTCACCGCGCACGGAGCCCCCGCCTCCGTGCTCGCCGCCGCCGAGAGCGGACGCCCGTACGACAGCGGGCTGTGGCGGTCCCTGGCGGACATGGGCACGGCCGGCCTGCTCGTCCCCGAGAAGCACGGAGGGCAGGGCGCGACGGCCCGCGAGGCCGCCGTCGTGCTGGAGGAGCTCGGCCGTGCCGTCGTCGACGTACCCCATCTGACCAGCGCCGTCCTGGCCGTGCGGGCCCTGCTCGGCTGCGACGCCGGGCGCCCCGAGGTCGCGGAGACGCTCGCCGCCCTCGCCGGGGGCCGCCGGGTCGGCGCCCTCGCCGTCCCGCTGCCCACCAC
>NZ_JAINFC010000763.1 GCF_020740835.1 Streptomyces sp. UNOC14_S4 | reverse complement strand
GCAGGGGGCGAAGCCCCCGCCACGGGCGCCGGGCGCGCCGCCGCGCCCCGTCAGGGGCGCGGGGAACTGCGCGAGCAACCAGCGACGACCCGCAGCCGCCGGACGGACAGGGGCGACCGAGCTCGTGGGCGGCTTTCAGGGGCGCGGGGAACTGCGCGAGAAGTCCCCACCGGCCCGCAGACGCCGGACGAACACAGCGCACCGAGCTCGCAGGCGGCATTGAGGGGCGCGGGGCTGCGACATTGTGCGGCTCCGCCGCGTGGGCGCGACAAGCCCCCACCGGGGGCGCACCCGCGCGCGCAGCGCAAGACGCACCCCGGTGGGCGCGGGGGGCCGAACGGGGCCTCAGACCCGTTCCGGCAGCGGGTCGTGCAGGACCCGCTCCGGCGGCAGCAGACGGCCGAGGCGGGCCACGGTCGGGCCCGCCATCGCCGGGGGGCCGCTGACGTACGCGACGTGGTCGGTCCAGTCGCCTCCGGCGACCACCGCATCCGTGAGGGCGCGGTGCTCGCCGAACGCCGAGCCGTTGCCCTGGCCGAGCACCTGGACGATGCGCAGCCACGGGTAGCGGGCGCGCAGCCCCGAAGGGGTCTCCGTGTCGTAGAGGGCGGAGGGGTGGCGCGTACCGAGGTACAGGTGCACGGAGCGCCGCGCCGGGCGCTGCGCGTCGAGGTCCTGGAGGAGCGCCTTGGCGGCGGCCCAGCCCGTGTCGCAGGCGACGATCAGGATGTCGCGCGGCGTCCCGTCGGGGCCCGTGGCCGCGTCGAGGGTCATCGTGCCGCCCGCGGGGCCGAGGCGCAGCGTGTCGCCGACGTACGTGCGGGTGACGAGGGCCTCGCTCACGCCGCCCCGGCCCGTCAGCCGGACGTGGAACTCCAGCTCGCCGTCGGGCTGCGGTGCGCAGGCGAGGGAGTAGTGCCGCCAGGCCTGCGGCAGCAAGGGGGAGGCCACGGCGGCGTACTGGCCCGCGCGGTAGGGGTACGGCTCGTGGGGCCGGACGCGGAGGACGGCGAGGTCGGCGCGGCGCAGGTCGTGCGCGGTGACGGTGGCCTGCCAGGCGGCGGGTTCGCCGAGCGCGGCCTCCGCGCCCTCGACCATGGCCGCGACGGCGAACCGCAGCATGCGCACCCAGGCGGCCTCCATGGGCTCGGTCCAGCGGGGGCCCGCCGTGCGGTGCAGGGCCTCGCGCAGAGCGGCCTCGAATGCCCGGTAGTGGGCGGGGCGCACGCCGAGTTTGCGGTGGTCGCGGCCGAGGCGCGTGAAGGTGCGGGCGATCTCGTCGGGATCGTGCAGGTTCTCGATGAGGTAGCGGAAGATGCTCGCGAGGTGCTGCCGCTGGAACTCCATGGAGTCGGGGAAGAGCCGCCGCAGGAAGGGCCAGTGCGTGAACATCGCGTCGTAGAGGTGCGTGATTAAGGCCTCGAAGGGCGTGGCCAGTTCGAGGTTGCCGATGATGACGCGCTGGTCGACGGCACCGTCGTACGGCTGCTGCGGCGGCGACGGATCGGCGGCGGCACCCCCGGGAGGCTGCGAGAGCCTGCGGCGCAGCCGCATCGCGTCGTGCCGGGCGAGCAGCGAGTGGTACGTGTCGTTGACGGGGTTCACGGTGGAGCTCCTCGGGCGGGGACGCGCGCCAGTATGGCAACGGGCCCGCGGACCCGGAGGGCCCTGCCCGATAGGGCCGAACGGCCCTATCGGGGGCGTGCGGACGGGGTGTGTGCTGTGCGCGGGGAACTGCGCCTGGCCCCGCGGGGTGCCGTACCCCGTGCGCAGTTCCCCGACAGGCCCGGGACATACTCGCCTCTATGGACTCAAGTCACCCGTACGGCGAAGTGATCGAAGTGATCTCACCGGTCGAAGCGACCGACCGGCGCAGGCCCCTGCGCGTCTTCATCCTCGACGACCACGAGGTCGTCCGCCGCGGCGTCCGCGACCTGCTGGAGGCGGAGCCGGACATCGAGGTCGTGGGCGAGGCGTCGACGGGCCGGGAGGCCCTGGCGCGCGTGCCCGCGCTGCGCCCGGACGTGGCGGTCCTCGACGTACGGCTCGGGGAGTCGGGCGAGGACGGCGGCGACCACGGCGGTATCGAGGTGTGCCGCGAACTGCGCGCCCGGACACCGGAGCTGGCCTGCCTGATGCTGACGTCCTTCGACGACGACGAGGCGCTCTTCGACGCGATCATGGCGGGGGCGGCGGGTTATGTCCTCAAGCAGATCAACGGCTCGGAACTGGTCTCCGCGGTACGGACAGTGGCCACCGGCGAGTCGACCCTCGACCCGCGCACGGCGTCCCGCGTCATGGCCCGCCTCCGCGGCCCGCGGGAGCCGGAGCCGTCGGAGGCGTCGGGCGTCGACCGCCTGTCCCCGCGCGAGCGGGAGATCCTCGAACTGATCGGAGAGGGCATGACGAACCGTCAAATAGCCGACCGCCTCTTCCTCGCCGAGAAGACGGTGAAGAACCGCGTCTCGTCGCTCCTGTCCAAACTGGGCGTCGGGCGACGGGTACAAGCGGCGGTCATCGCGGGCCGACTGAAAAACGGACGATAGCGCGCCCCACCCCCTGCGGAGAG
>NZ_JAINFC010000762.1 GCF_020740835.1 Streptomyces sp. UNOC14_S4 | reverse complement strand
GGGTAGGGGCGGGGCCCGGCGGCGCCTACGGGGGCCGACGGTGGCCGCTCACGGTGAGGGGGAAGTAGGTTCCGTCCATGGAAGCGCACGGGACGATCACGGTGGCGCGGGCCCTCGACCTGCCCGCCCTGCGCAAAGGCCTGCCGGAGGTACTGGCCGCGGGCGACCGGCTGGACCGGCCGGTGCGCTGGGTGCACGCGGGCGAGGCCCCGAACATCGCCGCCCTCCTCAAGGGCGGCGAGCTCCTGCTGACCACCGGCCTGGGGCTGGGCAGCCGCCCGGCGGAACAGCGCGGCTTCGTCCGCGGGCTGGCGGAGCGGGACATCGCGGCACTCGTGGTCGAGCTGGGCTCGCGCTTCGCGACCCTGCCCGCCGCGGTCGTGGACACGGCCCGGGCGTACGGGCTGCCGCTGGTGCAGCTGCACCGGGAAGTGCCGTTCGTGGCCGTGACGGAGGAGATCCACACCGAGCTGGTCAACGAGCACTACGCCCTGCTGCGGCGCGCCGAGGAGGTGCACCGGCAGTGCACGGAGGTGCTGCTGGGCGGTGGCGGGGTGCCGGAGGTGCTGCGGTTGTTCGCGGGCTTCGCCGGGAACCCGGTCTTCCTCCAGGCGGCGGACGGGCGGCTGCTGTACGCGGCGGGGCCCGAGGGCCGGGCGGGCTCGGCGGGCACGACGGGCACGGCCGACCCGCTCCAGGTCTGGGAGGGGCTGCGGGACGCGGGCCTCGCCGACGCGCTGACCACGGACATCCCCGGCCAGGGCCCGGGACCGGGCGCGGTACGGGCCCGGCTGACCGTGCTCCCGGTCGACGCGCCGCTGGCGCCGGTGCACCGGATCGCGGCGGACCGGGCGGCCGGGCTGCTCGCCGTCGTCCTGCTCCGGGCCCGGCAGGACGAGGAGCTGGCGGCGCGCGGCCGCGGCGACTTCCTCTCCGACCTGGCGGAGGGCCGCGTCGAGGCGACGGACGCCCCCGCCCAGGCCAGGGTCCTGGGCTTCCGCCCGGGCCCGGGCCCGCTGCTGCCGGTGGTGCTCCAGTTGCCGTCCGACCTGCTTCCTGGAGACTGCTGGACGGCGCTGACCTGCGCGGTCCAGGAGGAACTGGCCGGGGTGGGCGTGCCCGTACTGCTGGGCGTACGCCTGCCGGAGGGCCGGATACCCCTGCTGGTGGGCCTGCGCGACGAGGCGGAGCGCCCCGCCGTCGCGGAACGGGTGGCGGGGGCGCTGCGGGCCGGGGTGGAACGCGCGGGCCTGCGCCTGCCGGTGGTGGTGGCCGGTACGCCGACGGGCTGGCCCGGCGCGGGCGCCGCCCTGCGGCACACGGCGGAGGCGGCGACGGCGGCCCGCGGCCTGCCGGTGCGCCCCTGGCACGACGTACGCCGGCTCGACGTGGACGTCCTGCTGTGGCGGCTGCGTTCCCAGGGCGACCTGGCGGCCTTCGTCGACCGCGTCATCGGCCCTCTCATCGCCCACGACCGCACGTCCCGCCCGCCGCTCCTGCCGACCCTGGAGACCTACCTGACCCACGCGGGCCGCAAGGCGGAGACGGCCCGCGAGCTGCACCTGAACCGCCAGACCCTCTACGACCGCCTCGCGCGCATCACGCGCCTCCTGGGTGCGGATCTGGACGACCCGCAGGTGGTGCTGTCCTTGAACCTGGCGTTGCGGGCCCGGCGGCACGTGGGGTGACGCCGGGGGTATCCCCGGTGCGGTTGCGGCCGTCTCCGGTGCGCCTATTGGGGTGCCTCCTACGCTGGCGCGCGGCTGCGGGCCGGTGGGGGCTGGGCGCGCAGTTCCCCGCGCCCCTGACGGGGCGCCCCGTCAGCGACGTTGGCTGAGCTCGTCGTAGACGCTCAGGACGTGCGCCACCGTGTCGTCCTCCGACGGCCACGTCCCGGCCTGGAGCCGCCCCGCCGCGGCGAGCTCCGCCCGCCGCAGGGGATCGCCCAGCAGCCGGCTCACGGTGGAGGCCAGAGCGGCGGCGTCCCCGTAGGGGACGAGCTCGGCCGCGTCGCCGACGAGGTCCGGGACGCCTCCCACCGCCGTGGCCACCAGGGGGACACCCGCGTACAGCGCCTCCTGGGCGAGCAGTGAGCGCGCCTCCCAACGGCTGGGCAGGATCGCGATGTCGGCCGAGGCCAGCAGCTCGGGCACGTCGTCGCGGTGCCCGACAAGGCGGACCGGCAGGCCCTCCGCCTCGATCCGGCGCTGCAGGGCGGGCCGTTCGCGGCCCTCGCCCGCCACGAGCAGCAGGGGTTCGGGGTCGAGCACACGCCAGGCCCGGGCCGCGTCCAGCAGCGGGCCGTACCCCTGGTCCGCCTCCAGACGGCCCACGGTGACCAGCAACGGCCGGGCGACAACGCCGAGTTCGGCGCGGGCCTTGTGCCGGGCCGGTTCGTCCTCCTCCGGGGCGGGCCGCGGCGCGGGCACCGCGACGGGCGCCAGCCGGGCGTCCCGCGCGCCGCGCAGCCGGGCACGGTCGACGAGCTCGGAGGTCACCCCGAGGACGACAGCCGAGGCACGGGCCGCCTGCCGCTCCATGAGCCGGCAGCACTGGGCCCGGGCCCCCGC
>NZ_JAINFC010000761.1 GCF_020740835.1 Streptomyces sp. UNOC14_S4 | reverse complement strand
GGCCTGAGCAGGCTGGTGGAGTGGCCGGACGGGGCGGGCGGGCGCCGCAGCAGCTTCGCCGTGGCCGTCCGGGTACGCCGGGAGCTCGTGCCGGGCGGGCGGCGCACGGGCCGCCGCGAGGGCGATCTGGTGCTGCTGGGCGAGTGGGACGACCCGCGCCGCGCCCCGCGGGAGATGTGGCTGGGCAATCTGACGACCACACCCGCGGGGGCCGCGCTGCGGCTGGCACGGCTCGCCGCCCAAGTGGCCCAGGACAGCGAGCTGCTGGGCGAGCGCGTGGGGCTGCGCGACTTCGAGGGCCGCTCGTACCCCGGCTGGCACCGGCACATGACGCTCGCGTCGACGGCGCTCGCGGTCTCGGCCGCGTGGGAGCGGGGCGGGTTCGCCTCGGACTGCGGGCACGAGCACAGCCACAGTCGCGGTCACGAGCACACGCACGAGCACACGCGGGGGCACAGGACGCGCGGTCTGACGGTGGCGCGTGCCGCGTGCCGGGGCTACGGCACGACCGGTGTCAGGAAACTGCCCGCCTGACCCTCGGGGTCGCGGCTGCGCTCCAGGCTCCCGCGGGCGCCGTGCAGCCGCAGCGCCAGGTGGATCTCCAGCGCGCGGTGCGGCTGCTGCCAGTCGGCGCCCAGGAGTTCGGTGATCCGCTCCAGCCTGCGGGAGACGGTGTTGGGGTGCACGTGCAGGGCGGTGGCCGCGCGGGTGGGGCTCCCGCCGGACGCGAAGTACGCGTCCAGGGTGCGGGTGAGCTCCGTGAAGCGCTGGGCGTCGTAGTCGAGGACGGGTCCGACGACGGTGTCGATGTAGTCCCCGACACTGTACGCGTCGGACAGCAGTACGCCGAGGAAGCCCATCTGCCGCGGGGTCGCCGTGGCGCCGATGTCGCCGAGCTCGACGAGCGCGTCGAGGCACTGCCGGGCCTCGCGGTGGACCTGCCGGATGGTGCGCACGCCCTCGGTGGGCCCGGCGGCCCCGATCGTCACGGGGTGCCCGAGCAGCGGGCCCAGTTCGCCGCTGACACGGCGGGCGGCCGCCTCCGGGTCCTCGCCGGGGACGAGCAGCGCGAACATCCCGTCGTGCCGCAGGCTCTTGAGGCCCGACGTGCGGCGCGCGTACGAGGAGGCCCACACCTCCGCCCGCCCCCGCGGGCCGCCCTCGGGGCGGACGACGACCACGACGTGCGGCCCGTCGAGGTCGATCGCCAGGCGGCGGGCGCGCTCCTCCAGCCTGCCGACCGTCTCGGCGTCGGCGGCCAGCAGTTCGTCGAAGAACTCGTCCCGCGTCCTGCCCTCCGCGATGGCGGTGCTGCGCTCCATGAGCAGGGCGAGGGAGACGGTCTGGGCGGCGAGATGGAGCAGCCGCGTGTGGACCAGCCGGTCCCGGCGGACATCCACGCCCATGCCCACGCCCACGTCGCCCGTGACGAGCAGCAGGGTGCCGAGGTTCTCGCGCCCGGCCGCCAGCGGGGCGAGCCAGGCCGCGCCGCCCAGGGCGACCGGGGCGCCCTCGGTGTGGGCGTCGAGGGCCCCGGCGCGCAGCACCGCGTCGGCCAGGGCGGGTGCCCTGCCGCTGGTGGCGAGGATCCCGCCGCCCGTGTCACGGGCGACGAGGGTGCCGCCCAGCCGGCGCGCGGCCTCCTCCACGACGGCGGACAGCGGGTCACCGGCGAGGACCATGGCGGTCAGCGCCGACTGGGCGGCCTCCAGGTGGCGTTCCCGGGTGAGGCTGGTCAGCGCTTCGGACGTGTGCTGTTCGAGCTGGACGACCTCCGCCCGGGTGTCCTCCAGGGCGAGGGCCTTCTCGATGGCGACGGCCGCGAGGTCGGCCAGCGACCGCAGCAGGCTGATCTCGTGCGGCGAGAAGCGGCGGAGTTCACGGTGGGCGACGTAGAGGGCGCCCAGCACGCCGCGGCGGTCCCACAGCGGTACGGCGACGAGCGCGCGGATCCCCTCGGAGCGCACCACGGCGTCGATGTCGCCGGCGTGCCGGATGCGCTCGTCGGCCAGGTAGTCCTGGGTCCAGAACGGCACGCCCTCGCGCAGCACCGCCGCCGCCAGGCCGGCGCCGCCGCCGACCCGCAGGCCGACGTCCAGGGCCGCGGTGTCGCCGTCGGAGGTGTGGATCGAGAAGGCGTCCTCCTCGGGCTCGTGGAAGCCGATGTACGCCATGTCGCAGTGGAGCAGGCGGCGGGCCCGCCGGGTGATCTCCTTGAGCAGGGCGTCCTGGTCGTAGGCGCGGGTGAGGTCGCGGGCGGTGTCCACCAGGGCGGTCAGGCCCGCCTCCCGCTGCTGGCCGCGGTCCAGCAGCTCGTGCACGCCGAGGGCCAGGCCGACCGCGCGGTCCAGCTCGTCCAGCTCGTCGGGCGCGGCCGTGCCGGTGCCGTCGCCGCGGGCCCGGCGGCGCAGTTCCTCGAACTGCCGCCGCGGCGCGCCTCTGGCCAGAAGCTCCAGGACATGAAGGGTGCTGGTCGGGGCATGCCCCGGGTCGGTCGTCATGGCGTTGCGTCGCCCCCCGCGCGAATAAGCCAAATTCCCGAAGATCTTAGTTTCAATGACCATGGGCGGGCAG
>NZ_JAINFC010000760.1 GCF_020740835.1 Streptomyces sp. UNOC14_S4 | reverse complement strand
CAGCAGCACCCCCAGCGACACCAGCAGTGCCAGAAGCAGGGACGGCCGCGGGACGCGCCGTACGGAAGGCATCGGTGACTCCTCGGAGAGGGGAACGGGAAACGGTCGGGGCCCTCTGCCACGATCGCTCCCGGCGCCCCTGACGCACCATCCGCTGCGCCCCCCTGTCGAGGTGGGGGCAGCCCCATGGACGTGCATGCAGTTGTGCGCGGCATGACGCCTTCACCGAGAGCCGGGGGTGCAACTGCCTGCGTAGTGCCATTAAGTACGCCTAGTATGGTCACGCTGGCTCAGGCGGAAGGGGGGCAGGCGAATGATCCGTGCGTACAAGTTCCTCCTACGGCCTACCGTGAGCCAGCGGATTGCGCTCGGTGAGATGCTGCGCGATCACTGTTCCCTGTACAACGGCGCGCTTCAGGAACGCCGGGACGCCTGCCAACACGCGTCGAAGACGAACATCACATATGGACAGCAATCCGCGCAGCTCAAAGAGATCCGGGCATTCGACCCTGAGCGGCAGGGCCGTTGGTCGTTCTCCTCGCAGCAGGCGACGCTACGTCGGCTGGACAAAGCGTTCGCCGCGTTCTTCCGCCGTGTTAAGGCAGGCGAAAAGCCGGGGTATCCCCGCTTCCGCGGGATTGGTCGGTTCGACACGGTGGACTTTCCCAAGGACGGCGACGGCTGCCGCTGGGATTCCACCCCGCACGACCCCGTGACCCGTGTCCGCCTCCAAGGCGTCGGGAACGTCAGGGTGCACCAGCATCGTGCGGTGGTCGGCAGGGTGAAGACGATCTCGGTCAAACGTGAGGGCAAGCACTGGTACGTGGTTCTGACCGCCGAGCAGGCCATGCCCGAGCCGCTGCCCGCCACGGGCAGCGTGGTTGGCATCGACATGGGCGTAGCCTCGTTCTTTACCACCTCTAGCGGCGAGCACATCGAAAACCCTCGTCATGGCCGGAAGTCCGCCGCGCGGCTGGAGTCCGCGCAGCAGGCTCTCAGCCGATGCAAGCGCGGCTCCAGGCGACGTCGCAAGGCTGTTCAAAAGGTCGCCACGCTGCACCGCAAGGTGCGCCGTCAGAGGCTTGATCACGCTCATAAGGCCGCGCTCGGTCTCGTGCGGGAACACGATTTCATCGCGCACGAAGACCTCAAGATCCGCAGTATGAGCAAGGCTCCCGGGCCACGCCCGAACGGGGATGGCACCTATGCCCCGAACGGGGCAGCAGCCAAGGCCGGGCTCAACCGAAGTATTGCCGATGCCGGGTGGGGGGTGTTCCTCGCGATCCTGAGTGCCAAGGCTGAGAGTGCCGGGCGGGAAGTGATGGCGGTGGACCCCCGCAACACCTCCCGCACCTGCCCCGAATGCGGGCATGTCGCCAAGGAGAACCGGCCCACACAGGGGAAGTTTCACTGCGTCTCGTGTGGCCACACCGCGCACGCTGACACGGTGGGCGCTCTGAATGTCCTACGGGCCGGGCTGGCCCGTCGCGAAGCCGTACCGGCATAGCGAGAAGCCACCCCCAAAGGGTGGAGGAGTCACGGGCAGGAACCTAACGCGGCGGGTTCGGGATTGTGCGGCCTGCTGCTGGGCAGGATGGCGGACGGCGCGCCTCCGCACCACCGGCCGGCCCGCGGAGGGCGCGCCTCCATGCTGCCCGCGCTCTCGCCCGCCCTCTTCCGCGGCCACATACCGACTGGTTAGTCTGCCCCGAGCAGCCGAGCGCGAGCGAGGGAGACGTGGGCGTGGGCACAGTGCGGGACGCGGCAGTCGTGGTCACCGGGGCGGGCGGCGGTATCGGCGCCGCGCTCGCCCGCAGATTCGCCGCCGAGGGCGCCCGCGTCGTGGTCAACGACCTCGACGTCGGCAAGGCCCGCGCGGTCGCCGAGGAGATCGGCGCGACCGCCGTCCCCGGGGACGCCTCCACCGTCGTCCCCGCGGCCCGCGAGGCGCTCGGCGGGCGCGTCGACATCTACTGCGCCAACGCGGGCGTCGCCCCGGCGGGCGGCCCCGAGGCGGAGGAGGACGTCTGGGAGGCCGCCTGGGACGTCAACGTCATGGCGCATGTCCGGGCCGCCCGCGAGCTGCTGCCCGAGTGGCTGGACCGCGGCAGCGGCCGGTTCGTCGCCACCGTGTCCGCCGCCGGGCTGCTCACCATGCTCGGCTCGGCGCCCTACAGCGTCTCCAAGCACGCCGCGCTCGCCTTCGCCGAATGGCTCTCCCTCACCTACCGGCACTGCGGCATCGACGTGCACGCCATCTGCCCGCAGGGCGTGCGCACCGACATGCTGCGCGGCACCGGCGCGGCCGGGGAGCTCGTGCTCGTCCCCACCGCCATCGAGCCCGCGCAGGTCGCCGACGCCCTGTTCGAGGGCATGGCCGCGGGCCGCTTCCTGATCCTCCCGCACCCCGAGGTCGCCGACTACTACGCGGCCCGCGCCACCGACCCCGACCGCTGGCTGCGCGGCATGAACCACCTCCAGCGCAGGCTCGAAGAGGTCCCGGGCCAGGGCCCGGCGCGATGACCGCCGACCGGCCGGCCGACAGCCCGGCCGCCACCGCCCCGGCCGCCACCTCCCCAC
>NZ_JAINFC010000076.1 GCF_020740835.1 Streptomyces sp. UNOC14_S4 | reverse complement strand
CCCCCCACACCACCCCGCGCCGTTACTGCCCCACGGGCCCGACCCGGAGCATTCTGGGAAGCAGGACGCAGCCGAGCAGCAGCGGGAGGCGGTACCGATGGCGGTGCGCGAGCCGGACGGCAACCACACGGGCACAGGCGGAGGCGACCCCCGGACGACGGAGTCCGGCCTCCCCGTCGAACCGGTCTACGGCCCGGACGCCCTCGCCGACTGGGATCCCGCCGAGCGTCTGGGCGTCCCCGGCGCGTACCCGTACACCCGCGGCGTCTACCCGACGATGTACACCGGCCGCCCGTGGACGATGCGGCAGTACGCCGGTTTCGGCACGGCCGCCGAGTCCAACGCCCGCTACCGGCAGCTCATCGCGCACGGCACCATGGGCCTGTCCGTCGCGTTCGACCTGCCCACCCAGATGGGGTACGACTCGGACGCCCCGCTCGCGAGCGGCGAGGTCGGCAAGGTCGGTGTGGCCGTCGACTCGGTCGAGGACATGCGGCTGCTGTTCGACGGCATTCCGCTCGGCGAGGTCTCCACGTCGATGACGATCAACGCGCCCGCGGCGGTGCTCCTGCTGCTGTACGAACTGGTCGCCGAGGAACAGGGCGTGGCACCCGGCCGCCTCACGGGCACCGTGCAGAACGATGTCCTCAAGGAGTACATCGCCCGCGGCACGTACATCTTCCCGCCGCAGCCGTCCCTGCGGCTCGTCGCGGACACGTTCCGCTACTGCGGTGCGGTGATGCCCCGGTGGAACACGATCTCGATCTCCGGCTACCACATGGCGGAGGCGGGGGCCACGCCCGTGCAGGAGATCGCCTTCACGCTGGCCAACGGCATCGAGTACGTCCGTACGGCGCTCGCCGCCGGGATGGCGGTGGACGACTTCGCGCCCCGGCTGTCCTTCTTCTTCGTGGCGCGGACGACGCTGCTGGAGGAGGTCGCGAAGTTCCGGGCGGCGCGCCGGATCTGGGCGCGGGTGATGCGCGAGGAGTTCGGCGCGCGCGACCCGAAGTCGCTGATGCTGCGCTTCCACACGCAGACCGCGGGCGTCCAGCTGACCGCGCAGCAGCCGGAGCTGAACCTGGTGCGGGTCGCCGTGCAGGCGCTGGGCGCGGTGCTGGGCGGCACCCAGTCGCTGCACACCAACGCCTTCGACGAGGCGATCGCGCTGCCCACCGACAAGTCCGCCCGGCTGGCCCTGCGCACCCAGCAGGTCCTCGCGCACGAGACGGACGTGACGGCCACCGTCGACCCGTTCGCCGGGTCGTACGCCGTCGAGTCGCTCACCGACGACGTGGAGACGTCGGCCCGTGCCCTCATGGCCCGTGTCGAGGACATGGGCGGCGCGGTGGCGGCCATCGAGCGCGGCTTCCAGAAGGGCGAGATCGAGCGCAGCGCGTACCGCGTGGCCCAGGAGACCGACAGCGGCGAGCGCGTCGTCGTGGGCGTCAACCGCTACCGCCTCGACGCGGAGGAGCCGTACGCGCCGCTGCGCGTCGACCCGGCCATCGAGGAACAGCAGACCCGCCGCCTGGCCCGGCTCCGCGCCGAGCGCGACGGCGGCGCGGTGGCCGCGGCCCTCGCCCGCCTGAAGAAGACGGCGGAGGGCACCGACAACATCCTCCCGCCCCTGAAGGAGGCCCTGCGCGAACGGGCGACGGTGGGCGAGGTGTGCGGCGCGCTGCGGGAGGTGTGGGGGACGTACGTGCCGTCGGACGCCTTCTGAGGCAGGTGCTCCGGGGCGTGGCTCCGGGCTCTTCCGGGCTTCCGAAAACGTGCGACGTGGACGTAAGGGACACTGGTGGGATGTCCGCTCCCCGTCGCACCTGCCCCGTCTGCTCCCGAGAGATCGCCGTGGTCGGTGGCCGCTACGCCCGCCACGACCCGCCGGGCCGCCGCGTCTCCTACGACCTCATCTCCTGCCCGGGTTCCCGCCGCTCGGCGCCCCTGCTCTCCACCCAGCCGCGCCTCTTCGACCCGGAGAAGCCGGACATGGAGGGCCAGGGCCAGCTGTTCTGACGGCCGCACCCGTTCACCGGCTGTCCCGTTCCGGCGCCGGAATGTCCTGTTCCCGCCTGTAAGGCGTACGCGCCATGAGCGCATGATCGATTCAATCGGTCCCGTGATCCTGGCCTGTCTCCGAAGTTCGCCTGGACGAGGATGAGAGGGCCGTCTCGGACGGGAGCGATGATGGCGTTGTCCGCCGAAGGCGTCCACGCCGGATACCGCAAGCGGGCCGTTCTGCACGACGTGAGCCTGGGGCTCGGCCCCGGTGTGCACGTGCTGCTGGGACCGAACGGGGCCGGGAAGACGACGCTGTTCAGAGTCCTCGCCGGGGTGGTCGCGCCCACAGCCGGGCGGGTGCTGATCACCGGGCGGGACCCGCACCGCGACCCGGCCGCCAAGCGGCTGATCGGGGTCGCGGCACACCGCTCCGCGCTCTCCCCGCAGCTCACCGTGCGAGGGAACCTCGACTACTGGGCGCGGGTGCTGGACCTGCCCGCACCCTTGCGCCGGGAGCGGTTGACCGAGGTCATGGGGACGTTCCACCTGGAGGAGCTGGCGGACAGGCCCGCGGGCACCCTCAGCCGCGGCCAGACCCAGCGCGTCGTCCTCGCCAAGGTCCTGCTCTCCGATCCCGCGGTGCTCCTGCTGGACGAGCCCACCACCGGCATGGACCCGGCCGCGACCGCGGAGCTGCGCACCCGGCTGCGCGCCCTCGCCGACGAGGGGCGCACCGTCCTCGCCTCCACGCACGACATGAACGAGGCGCAGGCCCTCGCCGACGACGTCACGCTTCTCAAGAGCGGCCGGATCGTCGGCCGCGGCACCCCCGCCGAGCTGCGCGCGCGGATGGTCGGCAGTGCGGTGCGCCTGCGCATACGGGCCCGGCTCGACCCCGCCGAGGCGCTGCGGCGGCTCGGCCACGAGCCCCTCCCCGGGAGGGACGGCGCGGTGCTGGTCGACGTCGCGGACGAGAGCGAGACGGAGACGCTCATCGCGGAACTCGCCCGTCAGGACATCGGTTTGCGGGAGGTCGCCGTCGCGGGCAACGCCCTCGAAGACGTCTTCCTCCACCTCAAGGACCAGCGTCAGGAACGACTGTGACCACCCCGACCACCCCGACCTCCCCGACCACCTCGACCGCTTCGGTTACCGAGATCGTCGTCCCGACCGGAACCGCACGACCCTTCGCCCTCACGGCCGCCCTGCTGTGGCGCCTCGTCCACGAGGGGCGACGCCATCTCCTCTCCCCGGTCGTGCCGTTCGTCCTCACCCTCGCCGTCACGGTGATCACCTCCTGCTTCGGCGGCGACTCGGCCAACAGCGCGGGCGCCTTCCTCTCGCTCGCCTCCGACTACTCCGACGGCGGCCACGCAGTCACCGTGGGCATCCTGCTGACGCTCGGGCCGGGCACCGCTGCGGTCTTCAACGCGGCCTCGGTGACGCGCGCGGTGCAGGGGCTGGTGGGCGCGGAGGTCGCCCGGGGCGGGTTCGAGGAACTCCTCGGCTCCCCCTATACGCCGCGTCGCATCGCCACCGCCGTCCTCGGCTTCACCCTCGCCACGGCGACCGGGTTCTGGGCCGTCTACACGGCCATCACGGCCGCCGTGACCGGCGCCTTCGTGGCGGCCACCTCGGTCCACCTCCACCTCCCCGCCGCGTACGTGGCGCTGGTGACCGTCTTCCCCCTGCTGATCGCCTGGACGAGCGGCAGCCTGGCGCTGCTGGTGAGCCTGCTCTTCCCCCGGCTCACGCAGGTCGGCGTGGCGGCCGCCCTGTCGGGCGGCAACCTCGGCAACGTCGTCGCCGTGCTGCCCGGCCTGGGTGCCGTGTTCGTCCTCTCCTACGGCCTGCCGTCCCTCGGCCCGGCCCGGCTCCTGCTGATCGCGGGAGGAGCCACCCTGCTCATCGCCTGCGCGTCGGTCGTGCTCGTGACCGTCCGCTTCGACCCGGAGACCGTCCTCGACTCGTGAGGCGGTCATCCACTTCCGATCCGTCGACATGACAAGTGAAGGAGACGACGCCCCGTGGCCAGCGAGACGTTCGTACGGTGTGCCGCCGGGCACCTGTACACCGCGACCTGGATACCGTTCGTCGGCATCAGGTCCCTGAAAGTCGGCGGCATCGGCCGCCGCTACGCCAAGTGCCCGGTCGCGGGGCACTGGGGCATGGTGGCCAAGGTCGCCGCCGGGGAACTGGGCAAGGCCGAGATCGCGGAGGCCCGCCTCCACCGGGTGGGCATCCAGTGAACAGGGGAGTTTTCTCCACCGACTCACCCGCTCCCGCCTCCCCATAATGGCTGCGCGGCCGTCTCCGGCCATGCGAGCAAGGGGAAAGGCCCAGGTGGGGGACGTGCGCAGGTTCAGGAGCCGGATATCGGCCGAGGAGGGACTCGCGGGGCTCCGCCGGTGTCTGTGGCTGTGGGTGCTCGCGTGGGTGGCGCTCCTGATGTCGCTGCTGGTGTCCCTGACGGTGCTGCTGCTCGGCACCGGGCTGGGGCTGCTGATGCTGCCGCGCACCGTCGGGTACGTCCGCAAGCTGGCCGACCGTCAGCGCGAGCTGGTCGGCCGGTGGACCGGCAAACTCGTCGCCGACCCGTACGAGCCGGAGCCCGAGCCCCTGCCGAAGGGAATCCAGGGCGTGCTCGCTCGCGCGCAGTGGATCGTTCGGGACGGGCAGACGTGGCGCGACTGGGTATGGGTGTCCGTCGACCCGATCGTGGGCGCCGGGATCGCCGCCGGCCCGCCGCGAGGTCCCGGGCCTGCCGGTGCTCCTGCTGTCGCAGTACGTGGAGCCGCTGTACGCCCGCGAACTCCTGGCCGACGGCGCGGGGTCGGTCGGCTGCATCCTCAAGGACCGGGTCTTCCACGGCGCCGAGTTCCTGTCCATGATCCAGTGCGTGTGTCGGACGACGTCAGAACGTCAGTGGGTCGCGACGTGAGATGTCAGTGGTCGGCGACATGGGGTGTGTCAGTAGGTGGTGACGGCTCGGAGAGCATCCGCAGGCTGTACGCGACGTGGTCGGGAAGGACGTCGATGAGGTCGCCGCGCGTAACCATGTCGGCGGCGGCGAGGTCGCCGAGGGCCTGACGCTGGGCCGCGTCGCCGGGGTCGATACCGCCGTCGACCCAGACGCGCAGGAGAACCTCCGCTTCGACGGGCTGGATCGGGCCGCGTACGGAGAGGTTGGGGTTCTTGCGGCCGGTGACGGCGTCGGCCTGGTCGGGCCGGAGGACGTCGAGCTGCTGCGGGCGCGAGGACAAAACCCCGCGCCCCTGAACGCGGCCCACACGCCAGCCAAATCGACGAAGTGCGTCGCGGCCAATCCGGGCGTCCGTACTGACACCGCATGTCGCCGACCGCTGACACTCTCGTGTCTCCCGACAACGGCCGTCGACCCGGACTCGCAGGAGGACCTCGGCCTCGATGGGCTGGATGCAACCGCGTACGGAGGGGGTGGGGTTCGTGCGGCCGACGATGGCGTCGGCCTGGTCGGGCCTGAGCACGTAGAGCCGCGGTGTGGCGGTGTACCCGTCGGGTGGGACGTGGCGGAGTGTGAGCGCGCCGCCGGCGTCGAGTTCATCCGCGAACTCATCGTCCAGGGCACCAACGAAGGACTCGACGTCGCCCGCGCCCACGGAGCCCGCCTCGGCCGCCCGCCGGCCGTGACCGGCGAACAGATCCGCCACGCCTGCGACCCGCTCACCCGGCCCGAGAACACCGTCCCCTCGATCGCCCGGCTCCTCGGAGTCTCCCGGAACACGGTGTACAAGTACGTTCCGGAGCTGAAGGGTGGACGGATCACGCTCGCCGACGCCACGAGCGCACCGGGATTACCCGGGCCCGCGCAACCTACCGAGTAAGCGGCATCGCTGAAGGTCGGCCATATCCGTTGTTTTTGCGGCCGATGATCCGGCTACCCCATCATGGAACACAGCTCCGTGACCTGTTCCCGCGAGAACCCCGTGATGGCGTGCATAACGGGGTTCTCGCTCCGGAGAGTTGAGCCTCAGGAAAACCCAATTCTCCCACAGCAGACCGCCGCTTATTTTTAGAAGGTAGGAAGAAGCCTGTCGGGCCCAGCCTGAATAAGCCTCCAAGTGTCGGAGTGGTCGTTGTGTGCAGTCGGCAGACCGACGCAACGGCCGTCGGCACGGGTCCATCGTGCCTGGGCCGGCTTCCTCACTGCAGCGCCGCCCGATAGTGAAACATCGAGGTCAGAAGGCCATCCGCACCCTGCGTAACTGGCCACGGCTCATGCTCACGACCTGTCACCATCCAATGTGCGAAAGTGTCGTTAAATTGACACACCCCGTCGTAGAGCGCCCGTGATCCGCATTGATGGGGAAAATCCTATATGTGGCGGCAGTTTCTACCTCAAGATATCTTTCGGATATGTGTGACGGCAGGCCAGGAGAGGAGCGGTGCTGTGGAAAGCCTGGATGCTGCCCTCTTGCCTGAGGTGTCCCGCTGGCTGGAGCGCCGGACGACGCGCGCCGACGACTGGCCGGTGGAGTGTGTCTGGCCCGCCAAAGGCTCCGCCCGGGTCAGTGTTGTGCTTCCCGCCCGTAACGAAGAGGCCACGGTAGGGGCGATTGTCCACATGATCCGTCGAGACCTGCTGGAGCGCGCAGGTCTGGTCGACGAGATCATCGTGGTCGACTCCCGTTCCCGGGACGCCACGGCCAGCATCGCAGCCGCCGCCGGGGCGGCCGTGGTGCACCAGGACCAGATCGGCGACGAGCTGCCCGGGATGGACGGAAAAGGAGCGGCGATGTGGTGCGGCCTTGCTGCATCGTCCGGGGATATCGTGGTGTTTATTGACGCCGACCTGAAAAATTTCCAGCCGAAGTTCGTCACAGCGCTGCTCGGTCCCTTGCTGACCGATCCCGGTATCGGCTATGTAAAGGGCTTCTACCGACGGCCCTTGCTCGATGGGAACCGGCACGAGCCGCAAAGCGGGGGCCGGGTGACCGAGCTGGTTGCCCGGCCATTGCTGAACCTCTTCTGGCCGAGACTCGCCGGATTCATCCAGCCTCTGGCCGGGGAGTATGCCGGGCGGCGAGAGCTGCTGGAACAGGTCCCGTTCGTCTCCGGTTATGGTGTAGAACTCGGCCTTCTCATAGACCTACTCAGTTCGTTCGGGCTGGACGCGCTGGCGCAAGTTGATCTCGACGTACGCATCCACCGGCACCAGAGCACAGAAGCTCTCGGCCAGATGGCCTCTCAGATCCTGCTTACTGCATGGTCCCGCCTGCAACAGCAGGGCAGGGCCGACCCGACGGCATTTCCGCGGACCTGCCTGGCCCAGTTCCGGTGCGGCGGGCCGGGGCGCGGCACGCTGGGTGAACTCGTGGTCCACGACACCGCCGTCGTTCAGCGGCCACCACTGGCGACGCTGTCCAGGCCTGCCCCGCTGCGCACGAGAGGTGTACGGCAATGACGATGACAGTGCTTGTCAACGCGGGCCCGTGGCTCGCACTGCCCCCCACCGGCTACGGCGGCCTGGAAAACGTCGTGGCCACACTGGTCCATGAGCTGCGGCGACGGGGAGTGCGCGTGGCGCTCGCCACCGTCGCGGACAGCAAGGCGGACTGTGACGAGTCGCTAGCGGTCTTCCCGAGCGGTCAGTTCCGGCACCTGCAGCAGCCCTACAACACTGTCTCGGGCGTAAGTGCCGCGCATCTGCAGGCGGTGGTGCGGCGCCTGCAGGCGCATGACGACATCGACCTGGTCCACGACCACGTAGAAGTGACCGGACCCGCCGTGCTTAGCGCGATGGGGCCATGCGGACCACCGGTGCTGCACACCCTGCACTGGGACCTCACCAAGCACCCCGACTTCTACGGCCGTTTCAGCGGGGGAGCTCGGGTCTGGGTCAACGGCGTATCAGCTGACCATCTGCGGCACGCCCCTGCCGCCCTGCGCGCCCATGCGCTCGGGCACGTCTACCACGGCACACCACAGGCCGCCCGGCCCCTGTCCGTCGTGCCCGCATCCGGACGGGAGCGTCATCTCGTGGTCCTGGCGCGGATCACCCCGTGCAAGGGCACACACATCGCGGCCAGGCTTGCCCACCAGCTCAAGACGCCGGTCGTCCTCGCCGGCCCTGTCGGACCCTACCCCGACGCCGCCTCGCTGGCCGGGGCCAGCGAGGCGGCGCTGCTCAACCCGGATGTGCGCTACTGGCACGATGAGGTGTCGCCCTACGTCGACGGCGACCTGGTCCGGTGGGCCGGGACGCTGTCAGGCCGGGACCGTGATGAGCTGGTGGCCAGCGCCCGGGCTACCCTGTGCCCCATCCAGTGGGCAGAACCAGGCGGTCTCGCCCTCGTCGCTAGCGCTCGGCACACCGGTGATTGCCTTCGCCCGCGGTTGCGTGCCTGAACTTGTCCAGCATGGACACACAGGCCTGCTCGCCGACAGCGAGGACGAACTCGCCCAGCTGCTGGCGGCAGCCGACGGGATCGACCCGCGCGCATGCCGAAGCGAGGCCGTCAAGCGATTCACCCCAGCTGCCATGGCAGACGGCTACCTGCGCCTCTACGAGGAAACGCTGCGACGCGGGACGCAGCAGCAGGAGGAGCCGCAGCAGCCTCCCGCCGGAGCCGTGCAAGTCCTGGACGAATGAGAGCGTGCGCGGATAGGCGGTGGTCAGGGGCGTTTGCCGGGGCGTGTGTCCCAGCGGTAGAAGGTCCATGAGCGGCGGATGAGGCGACGCAGGGTGATGACGGCGTGGGCCAACGATATGTAGGCATGGGCGACTTCGGCCCGGCGTTCGGCGCATCGTGCGATCTTGAAGAACTGGTTGCCCCAGGTGTTCATGCGCTCGACGGGCCAGCCGCGTACGACGAAGCCGCAGAGACCACTGCCACACCCCGCGTCGCCGACCACTGACACTCTCGTGTCGTCCGACAGCGTGGCGGACGGCGGCACGGTGATGGATCCGGAGGTCGTCGCCAAGCTCATGCTCCGCCGGTCCCGCGACGAGGGAGTCGCCGCGCTCACCTCCCGCGAGCGCGAGGTCCTGGAGTGCCTGGCCCAGGGCCGCTCCAACGCGGGCATCGCGGAAGCCCTGTTCATCACCGAGAAGGCCGTCGCGAAGCACATCGGCAACATCTTTCCCAAGCTGGGCCTGCTGCCGGACGACGCGGACAACCGCCGGGTCCTGGCCGTACTGGCCTATCTGGAGCGGTGAGAGCGGTGAGAGCGGTGAGAGCGGTGAGAGCGGCGAGGGGGGTGCGGGCGGTGACGTCACGCTGCCGATGAGGGGTATGAGGGTCGAAATAAGGGACCGTATAGGGGAGTTCCCTGATTCGCCGGAGCGGCCGCGATGTGACGCTTGACGGCATGAGAACGCAAGCCACCGTCACCGTCACGTCACACGCCACGAGCACACCGCGTCGTCGCCGTCTCGCGGTGCTGGGCGCCGCGCTCGTCCTGGCCACGACGGCCGCTCCGGCGATGGCCGCCACGGCCACCACCACGGCCACTGGCACCGCCACCGCCGCCGATGCCCACGGTCATGGTCACGGCCGTGACGCGCACCGCGGCGAGGTCGTCTCCGTGTCCCTCCTGGACCGGATCCCGCAGGCCACCGCCGCCCAGCAGGTCCATGACCGCGGGTACGCGGGGGAGACCGCCGTGCCGCGCTACGGCGTGGACCACTACCGGGTGGTCTACCGCACGGTCGACGCACAGGGCCGCCCCACCACCGCCAGCGGCCTGCTCAGCCTGCCGGAGAACGACCGGCGGGAGCTGCCCGTGGTGGCCTACGAGCACGGCACGATGGCCTCGAAGGGCGAGGCGCCGTCAGGTGTCCCGGGAGAGAAGGAGGCTCCGGGCGTGCGGGCCGACTCGGTGCTGTTCGCCGGCGCGGGCTACGCCACGGTGGCCCCCGACTACCTGGGCCTGGGCAGCGGCCCCGGCCTCCACCCCTACGGCCACCTGCCCAGCGAGGTCACGGCCTCGGTCGACCTGCTGCGCGCCGCCCGCACGGCGGTCCACGACCAGGGCCGCCGTCTCGAACGGGGCGTCCACGTCACCGGCTTCTCCCAGGGCGGCGTCGCCGCGATGGGCCTGGGCCGGGCCCTCCAGCAGGGCGCCGACCCGCACTTCACGCTCGCCGGGCTCGCCCCGGTCAGCGGCCCGTACGACTCCCAGCACGCGGAGGCCCCGGCGGGCCTGGAGAAGGGCACCCTGCACGGCAAGAACACCAACTTCCTCTTCGCGTACTGGCTCACCGCCATGAACCGCACGTACCACCTCTACAAGGACCCGTCCGAGGTCTTCCAGGCGCCGTACGCGGCGACCATGGAGTCGCTCTTCGACGGCACGCACGACAGCGGACAGATCTTCGCCGCGCTCCCCGACACCCCGCAGCAGCTCTTCACCCCGCACCTCGTCGACTGGGCCCTGCACCCCACGGGCGAGTTGCTCCGCGCCTACCAGGAGAGCGACACCGGCTGCACCGGCTGGCACCCCCGCATACCCGTCCGCCTCTTCGCGGCCCGCGGCGACAAGGACGTGGCCTACGAGAACGCCCTCTCCTGCACCCGCTCCCTCCGCGCCGCCGACGCCGACGTCACCCTGACGGACGTCGGCGACATCGAGCACTCCCCGTCCCGCCGTGCGGCACTCCCGGAGGCCCTGGCGTGGTTCCGGGGGCAGGGGAAGTGAGCTTGCCGGGAGCGGTGCGCGGGAGTCAGAGACCGCGGTGGACGTCGCGCCGGTCGCCCACCTTGACGACGAGGACGACGAGTTCGCCGTCGATGACCTGGTAGGCGACGCGGTAGCGGCCGACTCTCAGACGGTAGAGGTCGGAGGAGCCGCGTAGCTTCTTGACGTCGGCGTCCTCCCGGTAAGGGTCGTCGCCCAGCGCGGTCAGGGCGGTCAGGATGCGCATGGCCGTCGGCAGTTCGACGGCCCGCAGCTGCCGTTGTGCGGCAGCGGTGAAGCGAAAGGCGTACTTCACGCCGCTCCCTCGCGTGGCGACCGGTTCTCGGCGAAGAGATCGGCAAGGAGCTCGGCCATGGTCACTGTGGGTCCGCCCTCGGCGAGCACGGCTTCCGCTTCCCGGGCGAGCAGTTTGTCCGCGGCCTCCTCCAGGGCTTCGAAGTCCGAGATCGGTACCAGGGCGGCCACGGGCGTACCGTTGCGCGTGATCACGGTCGGCGTGCCCTGCTCCGCGTTGTTGATGTGCTCCGCGAAGTGGGCCCGGGCCTCGCGAACGGTGACGATGTCGTCTTCCATGCTGCGAGTGTACGCGCAGGCGTGTACACGATGCGCGAATGCGGCCGGGACCGGATCGCCGGTGTCACAGCCAGCTGAGGCGGGCGCTGCTGACGTGTTCCTCGGCGGGCGGCCGGGCCAGTTCGCCCTTGGCCACGCCGTCGAGGAGGCGGCGCAGGGCGGCCGTGATGTCGGGGACCGCGTGGCGGAGGTCGGCGGCGTCGTCCGGTCCCGCCTCGTCCGCCGCGACACCGGCTTCCGCCAGCAGGGCGTCCAGGTCGGCCAGCCGCTCCGCCGTCCACTCCACGGGGGCCGCGGACAACTGCTCCGAGAAGACGCGGCCGCCCGGCTCCCAGCCGTCGAAGCGCGGGTGGTGGTGGGCGCGGTCGAGGCTCCCGGCGGGGCCGGACACCGACTCCAGCAGGTCGGCCCGCCAGATCGGCCGGTCGACGACGACGGGCCGCGACGCGTAGATGCCGCCGGGCAGTTCACCCGCCCGGAGAAGCCGCACCTCCAGCCGGACGCCCCGTTCCGCGCCCTCCTGCCCGGGGAGCGGGTCGGGATCGACGAAGTACAGGTCGCTCATCACCACGCCGACGCGCTCGAATCCGAAGACGTACAGCATCTGTCCTCCCCACGGCCGAGGGCCTCCGGCCGGAGGGCCGGAGCTCCGTCCCCCAGATTGCGCGGGGGCGCCCCGCGGGCGCCAGAGGGCCTGGCCCGAACGCGCCGTCGCGAGCGGAGCCAGGGGGAGCGGGCGCCGAGCACGCCCAGGCCGAGGGCGACGACGTGGCCCGCGTCGGCGAGTTCCTGGTCGACGGCCCAGGCGACCGTGAGCAGGAGGGTGAGGGCGGGCAGCCCGTAGCGGCGGGCCCGGTGTCCGCCGAGGGCCAGCAGGCAGGCGGCGGTGGCCACGAGGCCGTAGCTGATGCCCACGTCACGGGCGCGGGACAGGGCACCCGGCAGGTGGGCCAGCTTCATCAGCCACATGGCGCCCTCGGTGAGGAGCGTCGCCGTGACATGCCCGAAGAGGAACACCCCGAACCCGCGCAGCGTCCCCCATCGCCACTCCGCCAGCCCGAGCACACCGGCCACGGCCGCTATCCCGAGCAGGACGGGCACACCGTCGACCACCAGACCGCTGGTGAGGAGCGTCCACCACTTCCCGACCTCGAGGTGATGCACATTGCTGCTGTTGTGCCGGATGAAACGGGCCTGCTCCCGGACGGATTGCGAGGCCATCCACCCGGCGGTGGCCAGCAGCAACCCCACGTACACGGTCGTCGCGGGCAGACGTCGCAGCCAGTTCATCCACGCCACGATAGGCGAGCCGCGGTCGGGGAGGGATAAACCGTTCCGGGACGGGCTGCCTCGGAACGTCCCGGAGCTCGGAACGTCCCGGAGCCCGGGGGCGTCCCGGGCTCAGAACGCCCCCGAGCTCACCACGTTCTCCATCGTGCGCGTCAGCCTCCGCACGAGCCCGGCCTTGGTGCGCCTGGCCTGCGGGGTGTCGACGTAGGCGGCGTTCAGGTGGAGCCCGGTGTCGTTCCGGTGCAGCCACAGGCAGATGCCGTTGTGGCGCGCGAGCCACACGTGGAGCCGGGGCTGCCACGAGGCGTGGTGCTCGGCCCCGGGGGAGCGCCGGAAGTCGCTGTAGGAGAAGAAGTTCACCGCGTGCGGCCAGTAGCGCATCGAGGCGTACTCCGCCGGGGCCAGCAGGCGCCACGCCTTGACGAAGTGCACGTCGGAGTGGCGGCGCTGCAGGGCGATGGCCTCCCGCGCGTTGCCGAGGACCCGAGGGAAGTCCTCCTCTTCCGCCACGGAGAACTCGACGGGCATGGTGTTGATGAACCAGCCGACGGAGTGGGCGTACGTGCCCCGGCCGCGCTCGTTGGTCGGCATCAGCGCGCGGTAGACGTCCGGGCCGCCCTCCGCCCTGATCGAGACGCCGACCGCGGCCAGGAGCCCCATGAAGAGCTTCCCGCCCGCCTCCCGGCAGCGGGCCTCCAGCGCGTCGGTCCCGGCGTCGGTGAGCAGCGCGTCCGTCTCGTGCACCGAGGGGTAGAAGAGGCCGGGCTCGGTCCCCAGTTCCAGCGGGAAGCGCGGGAAGAAGCCCCCGCTGCGGGCCATGAACCCCTTCCAGTGGTCCAGCCGCCCGTCCTCCAGGCTCAGCGTCCGGTTCAGCTGCCGCTCCTCGCGGCCGAAGTCGAGATAGCTGCCCGCTTCCGGGAGCTCGGGCTCCTCGCCCCGGGCGTACGCCGCGTACGCGGTGGCGATGTCGCGCACGGCCAGCGGGTTCGACAGGCCGTCGGTGACGAGGTGGTCCCAGGAGAAGTGCACCGTGGCCGACGTCTCCCGGACCACGGCACCCATGACGATCAGCGGCCAGGAGAGCGGGTCCACCCCCTGGAAGAACTCGTGGAGATAGGCGCGGACCTCGTCGGCGGTCCCGGCCCTGCCCACGTCGACGAGCTTGAGCGCCACCTCGTCCGGGCCGAGGGGATCACCGGAGAGGTCACCGGCGAGGGGACGGTAGATGCAGCGCAGCACCTCGTGCCGCCGTACGAAGTGCAGCAGCGCGGATTCGAGGGCCCCCAGGTCGACGGCGCCGGGGAGCTCGAACGTCGTGGCGACGTACGTGGGGATGTCCTCGTCCGCCTCGTGCGCGTGCTGGGCGACGGTGAAGTGCTTGACCTGGTTGTAGCCGGTGACCCTGCGGGCCGGGGAGGGACCGTCGCCGCCGCGCATCCGTGTGGCGACCAGCCGCCACTCGTAGATGTGCCCTGGCTCGATCTCCGTGTCGTCGATGGATGCCTGAAGCACGCTGTCCCCTCCGCCGTCCGGCCGCCGTAACGCTTCTCCGGCCCAACGACGCGGCCGTTCCCGGGCAACGGGAGCGCGTTCCACCGATCACACGTCCGGCAGGACCGACGAGGTGCGGATGTGCCTCCGGCTACCTCTGCCGATCCCCGCTGGCCCCCGTCGGCCCGAATCGAACAGCCCGCACCTGCAAGCGCGTCGCACCTGGTCAGAGCCCGTACGACGGCTATAGCCGCAATCGAATCGGCGTGCCATCGTGGGCGGTATGGCACCCAACGGCACCTCCGCGCACGGCCGTGGTCACCGCCACCCGCACGATCACGACCACCACGCTCACACCCACCACCACGGCCCCCGGTGGCAGCGCGTACCTCAGCGCATCCCCCAGCGCATCCCCCAGGGCATTCCCCAGGGCATTCCCCAGGGCGTGCTCCGTGGTCCGGCCCACCGCGTGGCCCACGTCCTCACCCCGCACAGCCATGACTCCGCGGACAAGGTCGACGCGGCCATGGAGGCGTCCCGCGAGGGCATGCGCACGCTCTGGCTCTCCTTCGCCGTCCTCGGCCTGACGACAGCCGTCCAGGCCGTGATCGCCGCGCTGTCCGGCTCCGTGGCCCTCCTCGGCGACACGGTCCACAACGGTGCCGACGCCCTCACCGCCCTCCCCCTGGGCCTCGCGTTCCTCCTCGGGCGTCGGGCGGCCACCCGCCGCTACACGTACGGCTACGGCCGCGCCGAGGACCTGGCCGGCGTCGTGATCGTGCTGACGATCGCCGCCTCCTCCGCCCTGGCCGCGTACACGGCCGTGGACCGGCTCCTGCACCCCCGCGACGTCGGCCACCTGTGGGCCGTCGCCCTCGCGGCCGTCGCCGGGTTCGCGGGCAACGAGTGGGTGGCCCGCCACCGCATCCGCACGGGACGGCGCATCGGCTCCGCCGCCCTGGTCGCGGACGGCCTGCACGCCCGTACCGACGGCTTCACGTCCCTCGCCGTCCTGCTCGGCGCCGGTGGCACCGCTCTCGGCCTGCGCACGGCCGATCCCGTCGTCGGCCTGCTGATCACCGCGGTCATCCTCGTCGTCCTGCGCGACGCGGCGCGCGAGGTCTACCGGCGCCTGATGGACGCCGTCGACCCGGCCCTGGTCGACGCGGCGGAGACGGCCCTGCGCGCGGTGGAGGGGGTGCGCGGGCTGGGCCAGGTGCGCATGCGGTGGATAGGGCACGCGCTGCACGCGGAGGCCGCGATCGTCGTCGACCCCGGCCTGAACGTGGTCCGGGCACACGAACTGGCCGTCGCCGCCGAACACGCCCTCATCCACGCGGTGCCCCGGCTGACCGCCGCGACCATCCACACCGACCACCTCGTGACCGAAGGCCCCGATCCGCACCGACTGCTGGCCCACCACGGCCACCCGGTCTGAGCCGCACCGTGCCACCGTTGCGCCCGGAACCACCCGGAATCACCTGGAACTCAGACCGTCCGGCGCCGATCGCGGGGACACCACCCGGACGGCCGCCCCCCGACGGCCCACCCCGGATGCGACACCCCTGGCCGCGCCCTAGCGTCGTTCTCGACAGGGCGAGCGTTCACCGGAGATGGTCGATGCACTACCTGACGGGTCCTCATCGGCGCTCCTTGCTCATTCTCCGGGCGCTCGTCCTGGTCACCCCCTCGGCGCGGACAACTGCCCGTTCGGGCATGAACTTTCGTGCCGGACCGACGGCGATACGGCCTCGCGTCACCGCTGGCCGGCCTCCTCCAGTGCTTCGGCCCGCTCGCGCAAATCGGCGGCTATGTGATCCCAGTCGGGTCCGTGCAGCCAGAGATTGTCCGCGGCTTCGCGCAGGAGGCCGGGTTCGTCGGGCCGCTGGAGGAGGACCAGCCGGTAGGCGAGATTGCGTATCCACACCGGGAGGTATCCCTCGACCTGGTTCGGGGAGAGCTCGCGCAGCATGGCGAGGATCGCGTCGGGCTCGGCGAAGGTCAGCTCCTCGGTGAAGAGGAATTCCTTGTGCTCGGCGTCGCACTCCGGCGCGGGCCGGAACTCGTCGCCGTAGAGGCAGCGGGCGTGTTCGGTCAGGGTGCGGTGGCGGTGCATGCGGGCGACCCTACGGGACCGGTACGGCGGCGTCGTCCGTACCGCTTTCCGTACCGCTTTCCATGCCGCCTTCCGCGCCGGAGGCCGCGCCCTCGGTGGCGATGGTTTCCCGCATCCGGGCCATGGTGCTGCGCAGCGCCGCCAGGTAGCCCTCGCGCATGAGCTCGGCCTTCCGGTTGTCCTCCTCGCTCTCCCCGAGGTCCGTCGTGGAGCTGAAGGTGAGAGTGAGGCCGGTCTCGTCCTCGTCTATGTCGTTGTGGATCAGCCACGCCGCCCGCTCGTCCCGGCGCGCGAAGGTGACCCGCCGCTTCGGGCGAACTGCTGAACAGAGTCGAGGGCAATCTCGGTCGTCCCCTGGAATCGTGATGCGCGCCTGCGGCGGCCGGGCCGTCTCTGCCGTCGGCCCTTGCGGCCGCATCCTCTACTGCCGGATCAGGAAATCGGCGAAGGAAGCCAGAAGGCCCTGCCCGGTGAGTGGCTCCAGGAAGAGGAATTGCCCCTGGGGGTTCACCTCGAACCAGACGGGGTCGCCTTGGTCGGTCAGCTTGAGATCCATCATGCCGACCTTGAGGTCAAGTGCCCGCAGCAGCGCGATCAGTTGCCGTTCGAGAGCCGGGTCGAGCGTGTACGGGGTGACCGGGACGTTGATGTTCGGCCGCCAGTCGAGATCGTCCGTCTCGATGAGAGCGGCGTGCACCTCGTCGCCGAAGCAGTTCACCCGGAGATGTGCCGTGCCGGGAATCCATTCCTGGTAAATGCCGGGCACCGCGCGGATCTGGGCGTCCGAGATCCGGTCCAGATCGACAGGGCACGTCGCGAGGAACACCCGGCCGCTGTTGCGGGCTGCTTTGATGATGACGCGGCCGTGGTGCCGCCGGTGGAAGTCCCGTACGGCCGAAGGGTCGTTCGACAGGAGCGTGTCCGGCACGCGAAGGCCCTGCTGCCGGGCGACGGCCAGCTGGTGGATCTTGTCCCCGGCGCGGTCCGTGGCCTCGGGCGAGGACACCCACGTGCCCCGGAACGAGGCGCTGAGGAACGACCGCAGCGTGGCCGTGGCGTTCGTGTCGACGAAATGGACTTGGTCGTCGTCGAGCGCGCCGACCGGAAGCCGCTGATGGAGGGCGGGCCGACGCCACCACACGGTGGAAACGGCGCCGACCTCCAGGCCTCGGCCGCCGATCACGAGAGTGGGCTCTCTCCCGTACTCGAAGCTCAGCGGGTGGTCGCGGATTCTGTCGCACGCCAGGAAACGCACGTGACAGTCGCGGCTGCCGAGTTCACGCCGCACGGCGAGTGCGTGCAGATCGTTCGTTCCGCTGACGATGAGGACGGTCTTCTGTGTCTTCTGTGTCTTCTGTGTCGTCTGTTTCTTCTGGGTTTTCTGCGCCTTCTGTGTCATCTCCGTTTCCCCGGCCGCCACGGCCGGGGTCGGCGTCCTCAGTCCTCCGCGCTGTCGCCGAGGATGGTCGTCGTTCCGGCTGTTTCGAGATGTACGTCTTCCCGTGAAAGGCCGAACTCCGCGCCCAGTGCCTCCTCGTACGAGGTGACGCGGGCATTCGGGACCAGTCCTTGCCGCTCGTTCTGAAGAGCGAAGAGGGCGGGGACCGCCGCGGACTCGTTCTCCATTTCCCTGCTCCTTCCGGTGCGGGGATGTGTTCGTGCTCGCAACGTAACAGCGCCCCTTGTGAAAGCCAATGGGCAGGCGTGTGCCGGGCGCAGCTTTCCGGGTACAGAGCATGCCGTCTCTGGCGGCGCGGGCGGAGGGACGGTAGGGACGGGGGTGCAATGGAGCGCGGGCGCACCCGAGTTCCGCCGCGCACCGAGAATCCTTGGCCACGGGTGGCATGACGGCCGCCGGGTAGGCAAGGCTGGCCCTGCGACGGCATTGCCGCCGCGTCCACGGCGTGCCCGGAGGGAAACGGCATGCCCGGAAGGAACACCGCATGCCCGGAAGGAAAGAAGACGCCCCCGTGAAAACGGCCTGTACGCACCAGACCGAATGGATCCAGCGCCCCGGCGAAACCCAATGCACCGGCTGCGGGGTGATCCGGTTCCACCACTACGCCGCGGTCCGGCCCCCGGGGCTCGCCGCGGCGATCACCCCGAAGCGCCGCGACGCCGAAAAGGCCGACCGCGCGGCGGCGGAATGGGTGATGCGCCACACCCGGCAGTACAAGACCTCCTCCTGGGCGTGCCCGAACAAAATTCGCATGCGCGCCACGCGGCATACGGCCATAGTGGGACCTTCGGCACGTGCGTAATCAGGACACGTGCGTGATCAGGAGGGGCGCCATGCGGGAGCTCGGCGAGCAGGAGATCCGGGACTCGTTCATCAATTGTTCCAAGGGGGAGGCGAAGCGGATCAACCTCCCCAGGGATCTCGGTGAGCGGCCCTGGGAAGAGCTCGACTTCCTCGGCTGGACGGATCCGGGCGCCCCCGACCGCAGCTATCTGGTGACGGAACGGGACGGGAAGCTCGTCGGCGTGACGCTGCGGCTGTCCGCGAACCGCGGTTACCGGCCCAATCTGTGCTCGCTGTGCTACACGGGACACACACGGGGCGGGGTCTGCCTGATGGCCGCCCGGAAGGCGGGCAAGGCGGGGAAGGAAGGCAACTCGTACGGCATATACATCTGCTCGGATCTCGCCTGCTCCCTCTACATCCGGGGGAAGAAGGTCCCGCCCGTGGGTGGTGCCCGCTACGAGGAATCGCTGACGACCGAGGAGCAGGTCGAGCGGGCGCGGACGAAGCTGTACGCGTTCCTGGACGAGCTCACGAAGCAGAGCGTGCCCACCACCTGAGGTCACTGTCCTCGCAGGGCTGGGTTCGCCGACGCGAATGCCGTTGCGGGCACCAGCGTGACGAAGCCATCATGCGAGGATGCGCTTCTCCTTGAACGTGCCCAACTTCGGGGACTTCGCCGATGCCAGGAATGTGGCGGCCCTGGCCGTGGCGGCCGAGGAGGCGGGGTGGGACGCCCTGTTCCTGTGGGACCACGTGGTCCATTACAAGGACGCTCCCCGTCCCGTCGGCGACCCGTGGATGCTGCTGACGGCGGCCGCGCTGGCCACCTCGCGCATCGGGCTGGGCACGCTGGTCACGCCGGTTCCCCGGCGGCGTCCGCACCAGTTGGCGCGGCAGGTGGCGACGCTGGACCGGATCAGCGGGGGCCGGGTGATCTTCGCGGCGGGCCTGGGCGGGCCGGTCGAGGACGAGTACGGGAGCTTCGGCGAACCCACCGACGAGGTCCTGCTCGCCGAGCGTCTGGACGAGGGGCTGGGCCTGCTGGAGCGCTACTGGACGGGGGAGCGGGTCACGCACCACGGCCGCCACTTCCACGCGGACGACGTGGCGCTGCTGCCCCGGCCCGTGCAGTCCCCGCGCCCACCGGTGTGGATCGCCGGCTTCTGGCCCAACCGCAGGCCCATGCGGCGCGCGGCGCGCTGGGACGGCGCGGTCCCGCTGTTCCGCTCCGCGGGGCACGGCCGTACGCCGCCCGCGGACGAGGTGCGCGAGCTCGTGACGTACGTCCGGCGGCACCGCCCCGACGGCCGCCGCGACGTGCCCTTCGAGGTCGTGGTGGGCGGAGTCGCGCCCGGGAACGGCCGGGCGTCCGCCGCCCGTGACGTCATCGGCCCTCTCCTCGACGCGGGCGCCACCTGGTGGGACGAGCGGCTCCCCATCGACCACCCCGACCTTGCCCACTTCGGCACGGTCCTCGCCCGGGCGGAACAGGGGCCGCCGCGCCTCTGACGCGGGGCCGGGGCCGGGGGCCGTACGCGCGGTGGATGCCGTGGGCGGCCTCAGGCGCGCGAGAGGAATTCGGGCTCGATCCCGATCGTCGTGACGCCCTCGGTGACCGTCCGGACGAACTGGCGGATCTCCGCGACGAGCGCGTCCCACGTGTACGGCTCGGTCCACTTGCCCGGGGCGTACACCGAACCGATTCGCCAGCCGTCGTCCGACTCGACGATCCGCACCACGCCTTTGTCCGCGTACGACATCGAATCGAGCTCGAAGTCGCGCTGCCCGCCGTCCCGCAGCCAGTAGACGAGCCGGTACGCGAGCTCGGCCACGGGATACTTCGACTCGAACCACACGCCCTTGATGTCGAGGTCCGCCTCGATGTCCATGAGCAGCACCGAGAGCGGCGCGGTCTCGGGTGTGAGGCCGCGCAGGGGGATGTCCAGAGCGCTGAACTCCCCGACGACGAAAGTCACTGATCTTCACCCTCTGTAGCG
>NZ_JAINFC010000759.1 GCF_020740835.1 Streptomyces sp. UNOC14_S4 | reverse complement strand
TGGTCCCGTTTGTGCCCACCCGTTCCGCCGTGCGGAACGCCTGCCCACAAACGGGGGGGGGTGGGGCGCAAGGCGCGCCCCATCAGGGGCGCGGGGAACTGCGCGGCCAGCCCCCGCCGGACCCGCAGCCGCGCGCGGAGCTCAAGTCGCACCCTGGTGGGCGTAACCGGTCAAGCGGGCAACCGCCCGCTCGAAGCCCGACGTCAGGTCGTCGAAGACGGCCTGAACCGATCGGCATTCCGTCAGGGCTCCCACGATCTGCCCCACAGGCGTGCCGAGCAACGGCTCGACCTCGTACTTCTGGATGCGGGAGAGCGCCTCGGCCACGAGCAGGCCCTGCAAGGGCATCGGCAGGGTGCCCGGTCCCCCGGGGTCGTCCCACGCGTCGGTCCAGGCGGTGCGCAGCTGCCGCGCGGGTTTGCCGGTCAGGGAACGCGAGCGCACCGTGTCGCCGGACCCGGCGGCGAGGAGCTTGGCGAGCAGCGCGGGCGGGCCCAGTGCCGCCTCGCGCGTGGTGAGCCAGAGGGAGCCCAGCCATACGCCCTGGGCTCCGAGGGCGAGGCCCGCGGCGATCTGTTCGCCGCTGCCGATGCCGCCCGCGGCGAGTACGGGCAGTGGGGCGACGGCCCGGACGACCTCGGGGGTGAGCACCATGGTCGCGATCTCCCCGGTGTGGCCGCCCGCCTCGTACCCCTGGGCGACGACGATGTCGACGCCCGCGTCGCGGTGCCGGAGGGCGTGGCGGGCGCTGCCCGCGAGCGCGGCGACGAGGGTGCCGTGGGCGTGGGCGCGCCGGACGACGTCGGCGGGCGGCGCGCCGAGGGCGTTGGCGAGCAGGGCGAGGGGGTAGTCGAAGGCGACGTCGAGCTGGGCGCGGGCGACGTCCTCCATCCAGCCGGTGATCCGCCACCCGGCGCGGTCGCCCTCGGTGAGTTCGGGGACGCCGTGGCGGGCGAGGGTGTCGGTGACGAAGTGCCGGTGCCCGGCCGGGATCATGGCTTCGACGTCCGCCTCGGTGACGCCCTCGACCTTCTTCGCGGGCATGACGACGTCGAGCCCGTACGGCTTGCCGTCGGTGTGGGCGGCCAGCCAGTCGAGGTCGCGGCGCAGCGCCGTGGGGTCGGCGTACCGTACGGCGCCGAGCACGCCGAGGCCCCCGGCGCGGGAGACGGCCGCGGCCACCGCGGGGAATGGGGTGAAGCCGAAGACGGCGTGCTCGATTCCCAGGCGCTGGCTCAGCTCCGTCCGCATGGGCGGCAGGATGCCGCAGCGCGCCGGGCGAGGGAAGAGATTTACTGATGGAGCATCAGAAAATGTGCGGCCGGCGTCATGGCCGGCGTCATCTCTCCTGCGGCTGCCCGCGCGTGGCACGGTTCCGCCGGAGCGCCGCGACCTGGCGGTAGAGCTCGACGGCCTCGGTGGAGCGGCCGAGCTGCTCCAGGCAGTGGGCCTCGTCGTTGCGGCTGCCGAGGGCGTCGGGGTGGTCGGCGCCCAGCACGCGCTGGCGGGCCTGGGCCACTTCGCGGTAGCGGGCGAGCGCCTCGGTCCAGCGGCCGAGCCAGCCGAGGGCGACGGCGATCTCGCGCCTGCTGACGAGCGTCTCGGGGTGGTCGCCGCCGAGGGCGCGCTCGCGGATCGCGCACACGTCGCGGGCCTCGGCGAGCGCCTCCTCCCAGCGGCCGAGCCGCCCGAGGTTGACGCCCACGCAGTGCCGGGCCCGCAGGGTGTCGGGGTGCTCCTCCCCCTGGGCCTGGGTGCATTCGTCCACGAGGTCGCGGAACAGGCGCAGGGCCTCCGGGCTGCGCCCCAGGCGTCCCAGGCAGATCCCGGCCTCGTAGCGGGCGGCGAGGGTGTCGGGGTGGTCGGCGCCGAGCGTGCGCTGCCGGGCCGCGGCCACCTCGCGGTAGGTGCGCAGCGCCTCGGTCCAGCGGTTCAGCTGCCCGAGGGCGTAGCCGACCTCGTAGCGCGTGACCAGCGTGTCCGGATGGCCGGCGCCCAGCACCCGGGCGCGGGCCTCGGCGACCTCGCGTGCCATGCGGTACGACTCCTCCGGGCGCCCCAGACGCCCCAGGTTGAAGGCGAGGTTGTGGTGGCAGCGGAGGGTGTCGGGGTGGTCGGGGCCCATGGTGCGCGTCCGGGCGGCGAGCACCGCGGCGTAGACCTCGTGGGCCTCGAAGTACCTGCCGAGCTGCCCGAGCACGTACGCGGTCTCCTGGCGCGCGGCGAGCGTGTCGGGATGGTCGGGGCCCAGCACGCGTTCGCGGCCCGCGGCGGCGCGGGCGTACTCGCGCAGCGCCTCGGCGGGGCGGCCCTGCCTGCTGAGGGTGAACGCGGCCTCGTAGCGGCTGGCGAGGGTGTCCGGGTGCTCGGGGCCGAGGAGGCGTTCGCGCTCGGCGGCGACGCCGTGGTGTGCCGCGCCGGACTCCGTCCAGCGGCCCAGCCTGCCGAGGCGCAGGGCCTCCTGGTGGCGGGTCGCGAGCTCGGCGACGGCCTCGGGGGACGGTTCCGGCCGGGCGGCCGCGGCGGCGTCGGCGGCCGTGGAGTCGGCCGTGGCGGCGGGGCCGGTCCACATGCCGGTGAGC
>NZ_JAINFC010000758.1 GCF_020740835.1 Streptomyces sp. UNOC14_S4 | reverse complement strand
CCACGGCCCCGGTCCCCTGTGGCTTCCCCCGAAGAAGGCGAAGAGCACGTATGACTGACCGCACCCTCACTGCGGCCGACAGCCAGCCCGGCGCAGCCGCGCCGGCCGCGACGTCCCCCCACGTCGACGCCGGTGACGCGGGCTACAGCAAGGACCTCAAGTCCCGCCACGTCAACATGATCGCCATCGGCGGTGCCATCGGCACCGGCCTCTTCCTCGGCGCGGGCGGCCGCCTCCATACCGCGGGCCCCTCCCTCTTCATCGCCTACGCGGTCTGCGGCCTCTTCGCCTTCTTCGTCGTCCGGGCCCTCGGCGAGCTCGTCCTCTACCGCCCGTCCTCCGGCGCGTTCGTCTCCTACGCCCGTGAGTTCATGGGAGAGAAGGGCGCCTACACCGCGGGCTGGCTCTACTTCCTGAACTGGGCGACCACCGGTATCGCCGACATCACGGCCGTCGCCACCTACACCCATTACTGGGGAATGTTCTCGAGCATTCCCCAGTGGGTCCTCGCACTCATCGCACTCGCCGTCGTACTCACCGTGAACCTGATCTCCGTGAAGTACTTCGGCGAGATGGAATTCTGGTTCGCGATCATCAAGGTGAGCGCGCTCGTCGTCTTCATGGTCATCGGCATCTTCCTGCTCATGACCCAGCACGACGTCGGCGGCACCACCCCGGGCCTGTCCAACATCCTCGACCACGGCGGCATCTTCCCGGCCGGCGTGATGCCGATGCTCCTCGTCATCCAGGGCGTCGTCTTCGCCTACGCCTCCGTCGAGCTGTGCGGCGTCGCCGCCGGTGAGACGAAGAACCCCGAGAAGATCATGCCGAAGGCGATCAACTCGATCATGTGGCGCGTGGGTCTGTTCTACGTCGGCTCGGTCGTCCTGCTCGCGCTGCTGCTGCCGTACAACGTCTTCACCGGCGACGAGAGCCCCTTCGTCACCGTCCTGTCCAAGATCGGCGTCCCCTACGCCGCGGGCGTCATGAACCTCGTGGTCCTGACCGCCGCCCTCTCCAGCCTGAACTCCGGCCTCTACTCCACCGGCCGCATCCTGCGCTCGATGGCCATGTCCGGCTCCGCGCCGCAGTTCACCGGCCGCATGAACAAGGGCAAGGTCCCCTACGGCGGCATCCTGCTCACCGCGTTCTTCTGCGTCCTCGGCGTCGTGCTGAACTTCGTGGTCCCCAAGGACGCCTTCGAGATCGTGCTGAACTTCGCGGCGATCGGCATCATCGGCACCTGGGGCATGATCATGGTCTGCTCCCTGCTGTTCTGGCGCCGCTCCAAGGAGGGCCGGGTCACCCGCCCCGGCTACCGCCTGCCCTGGGCCCCGTACACCCAGATCGTCACGCTGGTCTTCCTCGCCTGCGTCCTGGGCCTGATGGCCGCCGACGACGGCGCGGGCCGCACCACGGTCCTCTGCCTCCCGCTGATCGTGGCGGCGCTGGTGGGCGGCTGGTACGTCGTCCGCGGTCGGGTCGCGAGCCTCAAGCGCGAGGCGGAGCTGAAGCGCGACGCGTGACGCCCCGCCCATGACGGGCACCCGCGACGGACGCCGTCGGACCCCTGGGAAGGGGACCGGCGGCGTCCGTCGTCGTAGGCGCGCGGTGTGTCACGCGGCCCTTTCCGCCTCAGATCCTCAGGCCGGTTCCGGCCCGAAATGTTTGACGTACGGGTCCGGGCCGGTGCCGTACGGGTGCCAGGCGGCGAGGTGGTCGCCGTTGGGGGATCCGGTGGTGACGAAGGCGGTGAGCGCGCCGGCGAAGGTGCGGGCCAGGTCGTGGTCGTGGCCGTTGACCGCGCCGAGCATGGGGGCGTCGGGGAAGGTGTCGAAGGTGCCGAAGAGGAAGGGGAGTTCGGTGCAGTGGGTGGCGCCGAGGCTGTGTTCGTCGGGCTCGGGGCGGCGGGTGAAGCGGTAGACGTACGCGGGCAGGCCGTGGGCGGCGCGGTGTGCGGCGGCCTGGAGGCTGCCGTCGCGGAAGACGCGGTCGGTGGTCAGGTCGGTGTAGACGTGGGCGGGTGTGGCGCCGGGGCGTTCGGCTTCGTAGCGTTCGTAGGCCAGGGGTGCGTCGGCGCCGAGGCGGCCGGGGAGGGAGCCCAGCGTGGTGAGTGCCTCCTCGCGGGTGAAGGACTGTACGCGCGCGTCGGCTCCCAGGAAGGCGGTCATTTCGTCGGAGACGGTGCCGATCAGGACGTCCTTGTCGTCCAGGGTGCCCTCGGCCACGGCTTCCTGCCAGGCGCGGGGCTGGCCGGGGGCGCCGAGCACGGGCCACATGGGCGGTGCGATGTCGCCCGGCCGGTGGCCGAGGTCACGGGCCAGCCGCTGGTAGGCGTCCAGGAGCTGCTGCCAGGGCAGCGCGCGCAGGGCCGGGCCGGGGTCGCCGTCCCGGTCGATGCCCAGGAGGCGCAGGTAGGCGGCGGTGTTCGTGTTCGCGTCGGCGGGATCCTGGGGCGGCAGGCCCAGGGGGCCGCTTTGGACGATGATCCGGCGGATCATGCCGCTGGTGGCGGGGTCGGTGGCCAGGGACATGGTCGAGTAGGCGCCCGCGGACTGGCCGCCGACGGTGATGAGGGCGGGGTCG
>NZ_JAINFC010000757.1 GCF_020740835.1 Streptomyces sp. UNOC14_S4 | reverse complement strand
GCCGGAGACGTTCGCCCGTAGCGACCCGGAGCCGCTGGCGTAGGCTGGCCCGGTCTGTCAAACCCCCTCCGAAGGGACGCCCGGTGACCGAGAACGCCGACCTCCAGTCCGTCCTCGACCGTGCCGCCGCGGGTGGCCGGATCTCGCCGGAGGAGGCGCTGGAGCTGTACCGCCGGGCGCCGCTGCACGCGCTGGGTGCCGCCGCCGACGCGGTGCGCCGCAAGCGGTACGCCGGTACGGAGCACATCGCGACGTACATCATCGAGCGGAACATCAACTACACCAACGCCTGTGTGACGGCGTGCAAGTTCTGCGCGTTCTACGCCCCGCCGAAGAGCGAGAAGGTGTGGACGCGGCCCATGGACGACATCCTGCGCCGCTGCGCGGAGACCGTGGAGCTCGGCGGCACGCAGATCATGTTCCAGGGCGGGCACCACCCGGACTACGGCGTGGAGTACTACGAGGAGCACTTCGCCGCCATCAAGAAGGCGTTCCCGCAGCTGGTGATCCACTCGCTCGGCGCGTCCGAGGTGGACCACATGGCGCGGATCTCGGGCGTCTCGGCGGAGGAGGCGATCCGCCGGATCCACGCCGCGGGCCTGGACTCGTTCGCGGGCGCGGGCGCCGAGCTGCTGCCGGAGCGGCCGCGGAAGGCCATCGCGCCGCTGAAGGAGTCGGGCGAGCGCTGGCTGGAGATCATGGAGCTCGCCCACAGCCTCGGCGTGGAGTCCACCTCCACCATGCTGATGGGCACGGGCGAGACCAACGCCGAGCGGATCGAGCACCTGCGGATGATCCGTGACGTGCAGGACCGCACGGGCGGCTTCCGCGCGTTCATCCCGTACACGTACCAGCCGGAGAACAACCACCTCAAGGGCCGGACGCAGGCGACGATCTTCGAGTACCTGCGGATGATCGCCATCGCCCGCCTCTTCCTCGACAACGTCGCGCACATCCAGGGCTCCTGGCTGACGACCGGCAAGGAGATCGGCCAGCTGTCGCTGCACTACGGCGCGGACGACCTCGGCTCGATCATGCTGGAGGAGAACGTCGTCTCCTCGGCCGGTGCCAAGCACCGCTCCAACCGCATGGAGATCATCGACCTCATCCGCAAGGCGGGCCGCGTACCGGCGCAGCGCGCGACGACGTACGAGCACCTCGTGGTGCACGACGACCCGGCGAACGACCCGGTGGACGACCGTGTCGTCTCCCACCTCTCCTCGACGGCGATCGAGGGCGGTACGGCCCACCCCGAGCTGAAGATCGTCGCGACGAGCTGACGCGGAACCGATCTTGCTGACGATTCACGCGGCACCGGCCGTGTGCCGTACGTGGGACGCGGAGCCGGTCGCCGACGGCGGCATTGTCGTCGAGGGTGACCGGATCGTGGCGTTCGGCCCGCTGGCGGAGCTCCGGGAGCGGTTCCCTGACGCGCGGGTGCGGACGTGGCCGGGCACGCTGGGGCCCGCGCCGGTGCACGAGGGCCCGCTGCCGGAGGCGCCGAGCCCGCGCGAGCGCGTCCACGAGGTGCTGAAGCGGGGTGCCGCGGCGGTGCTGGCCGAACACGCGGACAGCCTTGAGCTGCGGGCGGCCGCCGCGCGGAACGGCGTCGCGGTCCTCGACCGGGCCCGGCCGGTGGCCGTCGTCGAGGGCGGGCGCGCGGACCTCGCCGCGTTCACCGAGGACGGCCGGTGCGTCGCCACGGTGGTGGGCGGGCGACTGGTGCATCGTCGGGCTTGACGGCGGTTCTCCCGGGGAAGGCCGTTCATTACTTCGGGTGACGCTACCGTCGTATATAGGACCGCGATCCGTACCCGAGTCCATGCTTGCGTCCATGGGAGCAGTGATGATCGCAGAACGGCTGGAGAAGGCCACTCCTGAGAACTGGATGTTCCCGCCTGAAGAGGGCTGGACGGCTGACCAGGTCGAGGACCTGGAGCTGCCGTTCGACTGGGAGCTCGTGGACGGAGTGGTCGTGGTTCGGGGGCGGACGGTGCCGTGGCACAACTATGTGCGGCGAAGGATCGAGAGGCATCTGGAAGACGCCTTGCGCGAGCCCTACGACGTCCTCTCGGAACAGTGCGTGCTTATCGACAAGTACAACCCCCCGGTGCCTGACATCGTCGTCTACGACAAGCGTGGCATCGACCTCTTCGAGGCGAAGTACATCCCGGTGGAGAAAGCCGTCCTCATCGTGGAGGTGGTGTCTCCGGGCTCGCGTCAGGACGACCGTGTCCGTAAACCGGCCATGTACGCGGCGGCTGGCGTTCCGTACTACTGGCGAGTGGAACGGGGCGAGGACAACCTCCCCGAAGTACACGAGTACTGGCTCCACCGGGAGCGGGGCGAGTACATCCCGTGCCCCGAGCGCCCATGCCACGTGGGAAAGCTGGAGACCGACCGGCCCTTCCCCGTCGCGATCGACCTGACGGCCCTGCTCAAGCTCTGACATCCCCGTCAGTGATCCGTAAAGACGGTCGCGCCCCACGTCAGAGGGCTGTTAAGGCGGACCGCCCGCGTCCGCTTCCCCCGGCAGGATGTGAGGCGCGGGGGCGGTCGTGGTGATCGCCCCGCGATGCGCGCTGGTGCTGTC
>NZ_JAINFC010000756.1 GCF_020740835.1 Streptomyces sp. UNOC14_S4 | reverse complement strand
CTGGAGGTCTGCTACCGGCGGGTCGAGCACGAGCAGCGCACGACGCGCGACATGGGCCTGACGCCCGGCAGCGCCCTGCTGAACGTCCTGGTCCTGCACGACCGGCGGCCGGGGTCGCTGGCCGTGCGGCGGGCCTTCGAGGCCCAGGCGTACTGGCGCTGGAGCGATGTGGACGGGGTGCGCTTCGCGAGCGGCCGCACCCAGACCCGGGACACCGCCTTCGCCGTCGAGGCGCTGCTCACCGACGACCGGATCGTCACCCAGGCGGCGCTCGTGCGGGCGACGGCGTTCCTGTGGGGCGCCCGGCTCACCGAGGAGGTGCCCGATCCCGAGGTGACCGCGCGGGCGGCGGCACGCGGCGGCTGGTGCGCCTCCGAGGGCGGCCACCGCTGGCCGGTCAGCGACTGCACCGCCGAGGCCCTGACCGCGCTGCTGTACGCGGCGCCCCGCGGCGACCGCCACAGGGAGGCGGCGGTGCGCGAGGCGGCGGCCTTCCTGCTGCGGCGCCAGAACCGCGACGGAGGGTTCGGCGCGTACGAGCGGCGCAGGGCCCCGCGTCTGCTGGACGCGCTCAACCCCACCGAGATGTTCACCGACTGCGTGGTCGAGGGCTCGTACGTCGAGAGCACCGGTTCCGCCCTGGTGGGGCTCGCCGCCGCGTGCGGTGCGGTGGAGCCCCCGGTGGTACGGCGGGCGCGCCGCCGGGCCGTCCGCTTCCTGCTGCGCCACCAGGCCGCCGACGGCTCCTGGCCCGCGGCGCGGGGCGTCCACCGCCTCCACGGCACCTGGTGCGCGGTGCGCGGCCTGCGCGCGGCCGGGCTGCCCACGACGCACGACGCGCTGCGCCGGGCGGCGGAGTGGCTGCGCTCGGTGCAGCGCGCCGACGGCGGCTGGGGCGAACACCACTCGGGCTGCCTGGAGGGCCGCTACGTCGAGCACTCCGAGAGCCAGCCCGTCTCCACCGCGTGGGCGGTCCTCGCCCTGCTCGACGCGGAGGGGCCGCAGGACGCGGCGGCCGAGCGCGGGGTGCGGTGGCTGTGCCGCTGGCAGGGCGAGGACGGCACCTGGGAACAGTCCGCGGTGACCGGGGTCCTCTTCGGCACCGTGATGCTCGATCTCCGGCTCTCCGCACGGCACTTCCCCGCGTGGGCGCTGGGGCGCTGGCTCCGGGAGGCGGGGCCGTCCATCAGACCGTGAAGGACCAGGAGACCGTGTGGTCCGCCGCCATCAGCGACACGACGACGGCCAGGTCGGCGACGCCCAGCAGCAGCCCGAGGGCCGCGCGGCCTCGGCGCCCGGTGCCGCGCGCGAGCGCCAGGCCCGCGAGGACGAGAGCGACGGGACCCAGCACGAGGTTGAAGACCAGCAGGCCGACCAGCCCGAGGACGAAGGACCAGACGGCCATGGCGTCGGCGCGGGACGGGGCGACCACGCGGGCGGCCGGGGCGGAGCGCGCCACCTCGACGCGCTGTGTCGTGATGGTCATCGTCACCGCTCCCTCGTGCGCTCGCGGACGGCGAAGGCGGCCAGCCAGAGGGCGATGGCGCCCGCGGCCGGAAGCAGCACCGGGAGCGAGACATGGGCGGCGGCGCCCACGAGGACTCCCAGCACGAGGAGGGCCGCTATGAGGAGGATCATTGCCTGTCCTTCCCTGACCTTGGGTGAACACTTGGGATGACAACTGTTCACTGAAAAGAGGGTACCCCTTCCTGGCGCCATCCGGCAAACAGTTGTTAACTGAACGACATGAGCAACACCCTCGGCGTCCGTGAGGCACAGAAGCGCAAGACCCGGCAGGCCCTCCTGGAGGCGGGGCTCGGCCTGCTGGAGGAGCAGAGCCTGAGCAGCCTCGGACTGCGCGAGGTCACCCGGGTCGTGGGCGTCGCCCCCGCCGCGTTCTACCGCCACTTCCGCGACATGGCCGACCTCGGCGTCGCCCTCGTCGAGGAGGCGCTGGGCAGCCTGCACGCCATGATCCGCACCGTCCTCGCCGAACAGGCCGACCCGGAGTCCCTCATCGACCGCAGCGTGGAGGTCGTGGCCGCGCACGTCCGCGAACACCCCGCCCACGTCCGCTTCATCGCCCGCGAACGCCACGGCGGCGTACGGGCCGTACGCGAGGCGATCGGCGCGGAACTCGCGCGCTTCGGCGACGAGGTGGCCGAAGCGCTCGCGGCACAGCCGCTCTCGGAGGGCTGGAGCGCGGAGGACGTCCGCATGCTGGCGGGGCTCTACGTCGACCACTTCGTGATGACGGCATCCGCCTTCCTGGAAGCACCCCCGGACGAGACCCCCCGCATCGCGGACGTGGCCCGCCGCCAACTCCTCTTGATCAGCCTGGGCCGCCGCCACTGGCTCCACCCGGCGTAAGGGCACCCACCGGGGGCTCCGCCCCCGGACCCCCATGGTGGTCGGTTGCGGCCGGTGGTCCGGTTGTGCCCACCCGTTCCGCCCTGCGGAACGCCTGCCCACAACCGGGGGGAGTAACGGAGCAGGGCACCCCATCAGGGGCGCGGGGAACTGCGCGACCAGCCACGACGACACCCGCAGCCGCGCGCCAAGCGCAAGCCGCACCCCAGTGGGCGCGGGGGTCCGGGGGCGGAGCCCCTGGGGGG
>NZ_JAINFC010000755.1 GCF_020740835.1 Streptomyces sp. UNOC14_S4 | reverse complement strand
CTCCCGAAGCTCCGCCCGGACCGGTCCGAACCCCCGCAGACCGGTCCGGGCGGACGTGTGTCCCCCGTCTTTCCCGTGCTCTTCCCCGTGATCTCCTCGGTGATCTTCCGCATGCCCCTCCGGCGGGACGGGGACGCGTGCGAAACTACAAGGACGGCTGCCGTGTCCACGGCAGCCGTCGTGCCGGTGCCGGTGCCGGAGCCTGCGGGCCGGGCACGGCCCGGAAGCGGGCAGCGAGCGGGAGGACGGGGAAGACATGCGGGTCGGGGCCGCGACATGAGAATGCTGCACACCTCCGACTGGCACCTCGGGCGCTCCTTCCACCGGATGAGCCTGCTCCAGGGGCAGCGGGAGTTCATCGACCACCTCGTGGCGACCGTCCGCGCGCGGGAGGTCGACGTCGTGCTCGTCGCCGGGGACGTCTACGACCGCGCGGTACCGCCGCTGGCCGCCGTCGAGCTCTTCGATACGGCCCTGCACCGGCTCGCCGAGGCCGGTGTGCCCACCGTGATGATCTCCGGCAACCACGACTCGCCCCGCCGCCTGGGCGTCGGGGCCGGGCTGATCGAGCGGGCCGGGATACATCTGCGGACCGCCCCCGCGGAGTGCGGCACCCCCGTCGTCCTCGCCGACGAGCACGGTGACGTCGCCTTCTACGGTCTGCCCTATCTGGAGCCGTCGCTCGTGCGTGCCGAGTTCGGCACGCCCCGCGGCGGGCACCAGGCGGTGCTGGCCGCGGCCATGGAGCGGGTACGGGCCGACCTGGCGGGGCGGCCCGCGGGCACCCGGTCCGTCGTGCTCGCCCACGCCTTCGTCACCGGCGGCGCGAGCAGCGACAGCGAGCGCGACATCAGCGTGGGCGGGGTCGCCTCCGTCTCCCCCGAGGTCTTCGACGGCGTCGACTACGCCGCGCTCGGCCACCTCCACGGCTGCCAGACGGTCACCGAGCGCGTGCGCTACTCGGGCTCGCCGCTCGCGTACTCCTTCTCCGAGGCCGCCCACCGCAAGACCATGTGGCTCGTCGACCTCGGCGCGGGCGGCGAGGTGACCGCCGAGCGGATCGACTGCCCGGTGCCGCGCCCGCTCGCCCGCATCCGCGGCCGCCTCGACGAACTGCTCCAGGACCCGCGCCTGGAGCGGCACGAGGAGGCGTGGGTCGAGGCCACCCTGACCGACCCGCACCGCCCCGACGAGCCCATGGCCCGGCTCGCGCGGCGCTTCCCGCACGTGGTGAGCCTCGTCCTCGAACCGGAGCGGCCGCCCGAGGACCCGCTCGCCTCCTACGCCCAGCGGCTCCGCGGCCGCTCCGACCACGAGATCGCCGAGGACTTCGTGGCACACGTGCGCGGCGGCCGGGGGCCGGACGCCTCCGAGCGCACGGTGCTGACGGGCGCCGTCGACTCCGTACGGCTGGCCGAGACCGCCGCGGAGGAGACGCGATGACCACGCGGAACACCTCCGGACCGATCCGATCCGGCGAGGAGACGCGATGAGGCTGCACCGGCTCACCATCGAGGCCTTCGGGCCCTTCGGCGCGAAGCAGCAGATCGACTTCGACGAGCTGGCGGCCGGAGGGCTCTTCCTGCTGCACGGCCCCACCGGCGCGGGCAAGACCTCCGTCCTCGACGCGGTCTGCTACGCCCTCTACGGCGGCGTGCCCGGGGCCCGCCAGGGCAGCGGCCTCGCGCTGCGCAGCGACCACGCCGCCCCCGGCACCCGCACCCGGGTCACCCTCGACCTGACCGTCGGCGGCAGGCGCCTGGAGATCACCCGGCGGCCGGAGCAGCTGCGCCCCAAGCAGCGCGGTGCCGGATTCACCCGCGAGCGGGCGCACAGCGAGCTGAGCGAGCTCGGCGCCGACGGGCAGTGGCACGGGCTCAGCCGCTCCCACCAGGAGATCGGTGAGGAGATCGCCCAGCTGATCGGCATGAGCCGGGAGCAGTTCTGCCAGGTGGTGCTGTTGCCGCAGGGCGACTTCGCCCGCTTCCTGCGCGCCGAGGACACCGCGCGCGGCAAGCTGCTCGGCAAGCTCTTCGACACCAGCCGCTTCGCCGCCGTCGAGGAGCACCTCGCCGAGCTGCGCCGCGCCGCCGAGCAGCAGGTGCACAGCGGGGACGAGCAGCTTCTCGCCCTCCTCCACCGGATGCAGCAGGCCGTGGGCGACGCCTCGCTGCCCACGCCGGGCGCGCCCGCCCTCGTACCGGAGCAGCGCACCGCCACTTCCCGTACCCGCACCTCCTCTCGTACGGCCAAGGCCGCGGGCGCTTCCCTGTCGCCCGGCGACGCGGGGCTGGCCGAGGCCGTGCTGGAGTGGGCGGCGCTGGCACGCGCGAGCGCGCGGGAGCGGTACGGCATCGCGGCCGTGGCCCTGCGCACCGCCGAGGAGGGGCACCGCGCCGCGCAGCGGCACGCCGAGGCCACGCGTGAACTGGCCGCGCTCCAGCACCGGCACGCGACGGCCCGGCAGCGTGCCGCCGGGTTCGACGGGAGCCGCGCCGAGCGCGAGGAACTGCGCGGGCGCCTGGAGCGGGCCGTCGCCGCCGCGGCCGTCGTCCCCGCCCTGGAGCTGTACGAGGAGGCCGGGCGCGCCCACCGCGCGGCGGCCGACGCCGAGCGGCGGGCC
>NZ_JAINFC010000754.1 GCF_020740835.1 Streptomyces sp. UNOC14_S4 | reverse complement strand
GGGTCGTACCGGTCGGTGCGGGATCTGGTGGCGATCGCGGAGCCGGCCTCCCCGCCGCCTCCGCGATCGCCACCAGATCCCGCACCGACCGGTACGACCCGTACGACGACCCCGCCATCCGCGAGATCGTCTCCTCCATCAGCGTCCCGCCCAGATCGTTCGCCCCGGACCGCAGCATCTCCGCCGCGCCCTCGGCGCCCAGCTTCACCCAGCTCGTCTGAATATTCGTGACATGCGGATGCAGCAGCACCCGCGCCATCGCCGTGACCGCCCGGTTGTCCCGCATCGTCGGACCGGGACGAGCGATCCCCGCGAGATACACGGGCGCGTTCGTGTGGATGAACGGCAGCGTCACGAACTCCGTGAAACCACCCGTCTCTTCCTGAATCCGCACAAGCTGCCGGAAGTGCCCGAGCCAGTGCCGGGGCTGGTCCACGTGTCCGTACATCATCGTGGAGGACGAGCGGATGCCCAGCTCGTGCGCGGTCTTCACGACCTCCACCCACGTCGCGGTGGGCAGCTTGCCCTTCGTCAGGACCCAGCGCACCTCGTCGTCGAGAATCTCGGCCGCCGTGCCGGGGATGGTGTCGAGCCCGGCCTCCTTGGCCGCCGTCAGCCACTCCCTGATCGACAGGCCCGTGCGCGTCGCGCCGTTGACGATCTCCATCGGCGAGAAGGCGTGCACATGCATGCCCGGGACGCGTTCCTTCACGGCCCGCACGATGTCGAAATAGGCCGTGCCCGGCAGGTCGGGGTGGATGCCGCCCTGCATGCACACCTCAACGGCGCCCACGTCCCACGCCTGCTGGGCGCGGTCGGCGACCTGCGAGAGCGACAGCGTGTAGGCGTCGGCGTCCGTGCGGCGCTGCGCGAAGGCGCAGAAACGGCAGCCGGTGTAGCAGACGTTGGTGAAGTTGATGTTGCGCGTGACGATGTACGTGACGTCGTCGCCGACCGTCGCGCGCCGCAGGTCGTCCGCGATGCCGCACAGCGCGTCGAGCGCGGGCCCGTCGGCGTGCAGGAGCGCGAGCGCCTGGGCGTCGCTGAGCCGCGTCGGGTCGTCGGCGGCCTGCGCGAGCGCCTCGCGCACGTCGGCGTCGATCCGCTCGGGCACCATGCCGGGGGCCGCGGCCTCGCGCAGCGCGTCCCAGTCGCCGTACACCTCGTCGAAGTCGGCGCGCCGGTCGCCCGTACGGCCCTGCTCGTCGATGGCGCGGTGCAGGTCCGTACGGCCCGAGGGGACGAACACGTCCTCGGGCTCCTGCCAGGGGCGGCCCTCGACCACGGCGTCCTCGCGGGCCAGCCCCGTCTCCGGGTCGGCGAGCGCGCGCACGTGCGGCAGCAGCCGCGGGTCGAGCCAGGGCTCGCCACGCTGCACGAACTCGGGGTAGACGGCGAGACGTTCCTTCAGCTCGAACCCGGCCGCCGCCGAGCGCGCCGCCAGCTCCTCGATCCGGGGCCAGGGCCGCTCGGGGTTGACGTGGTCCGGGGTGACCGGGGAGACGCCGCCCCAGTCGTCGATACCGGCGCCGATGAGCCGCGCGTACTCGTCGTCCACGAGGTTCGGCGGTGCCTGGAGGCAACCGGAGGGACCCATGATGTGCCGGGCCACGGCGACGGTCGCGACCAGGTCGTCGAGGGTCGCGTCCGGCATCCGGCGCATCGCCGTGTCCGACTTGGCGCGGAAGTTCTGGATGATGAGTTCCTGGATGCCGTGGTACGCGCGGGCCACGCGGCGCAGCGCGAACAGCGACTCGGCGCGCTCCTCGGGCGTCTCGCCGATGCCGATGAGCAGTCCGCTGGTGAGGGGTACGGAGCTGCGGCCCGCGTCCTCCAGGTGGCGCAGCCGGACGGCGGGCTCCTTGTCCGGCGAGCCGTAGTGCGGCATGCCCGGCTCGCTCCACAGCCGCTGTGCCGTGGTCTCCAGCATCAGCCCCATGGACGGCGACACCGGCTTGAGGCGCTGGAAGTCCGTCCACGACATGACGCCGGGGTTGAGGTGCGGGAGCAGTCCTGTCTCCTCCAGGATGCGGATGGAGACGGCGCGGACGTACGCGATGGTGTCGTCGTACCCGTGCGCGTCCAGCCACTCCCGGGCCTCGGGCCAACGGTCCTCGGGCTTGTCGCCGAGCGTGATGAGCGCTTCCTTGCAGCCGAGTTCGGCACCGCGGCGGGCGATGGCCAGCACCTCGTCGGGGGACATGAACATGCCCTGGCCCTCACGGCGCAGCTTGCCGGGCACGGTGGCGAAGGTGCAGTAGTGGCACTTGTCGCGGCAGAGGCGGGTGAGGGGGATGAAGACGCTCTTGGAGTAGGTGATGACACCGGGGCGCCCGGCGGCTTCCAGTCCGGCGTCCCGGACGCGCGCGGCGGAAGCGCACAGGTCCTCCAGATCCGCGCCTCGTGCTTGCAGCAGCACGGCGGCTTCGGTGACGTCCAGGGCCACTCCGTCGCGGGCCCGCCGCAGGGCGCGGCGCATGGCGTTGGCGGTGGGGGTGGTGGTCGGTCCCTGCGTGCCAGAAGTCATTGCCCGAGCATACGAGCGGCCCCTGCGTTTTTCGTCTGCGGGTGGGTGGGGCTTCTCGCGCAGTTCCCCGCGCCCCTGGGTTGGTTGGTGGGCCGGGGGTGGGG
>NZ_JAINFC010000753.1 GCF_020740835.1 Streptomyces sp. UNOC14_S4 | reverse complement strand
GGCCCGCCCTGGTCGCGGCCGTGGACGCGGGCCTGCCCGTACCCGGCCGGATCGTCCTGGCCGTCACCCCCGCACCGGCCGACGGCGGCGCGCCCGACGCCGTCCGCGCCCGCGCGCTCGCCGCGCTCGCGGCCCTGCGCGGCCGGGCGGCGGACCCGCGGTTCGCGGCGGCACGCCTCGTCGTGGTGACCCGGGGCGCGGTGTTCGCCGAGCCCGGCGACCGCGTCGGCGACCCCGGAGCGGCCACCGTGTGGGGGCTCGTCCGCTCGGCCCGCTCCGCGGATCCGGACCGGATCGTCCTCGCCGACCTCGACGACCACGACACGTCCCCGCGGGCGCTCGCGGCCGCGGTGGACTCGGGGACGGCCGAGTTCGCGGTGCGGGCCGGGCAGGTCCTCGTACCCGTCCTGAGCCGGGTACCCGCGGCCAAGGCCACCGGCGCCGTCTTCCCGGCGGACGGCACGGTCCTGGTGACCGGTGCCACGGGCCGGGTGGGCGCCGCGGTGGCCCGGCATCTGGTGACCGCGCACGGCGTACGTCGGCTGGTGCTGGTGGGTCCGGCGGGGAGCACGACACGGGAACCGGCCGCCGAACTGTCCGCGCTCGGCGCCACGGTCGAAGTGGCCGAGGCGGACGGCTGCGACAGCACGAGCCGGGAAGCCCTGGCCCGGGTGCTGGCCGCCATTCCGGCGGAGTATCCGGTGCGGGCCGTCGTGCACGCGGCGGGGGCCGTGCACGCGGCGGGGGCCGCGGACGCCGTGGCCGACGACGCCGAGTGGGCGCCCGACCGCGTGGAAGCGGCGCTGCGCGGCACCGTCGACACCGCCTGGCACCTGCACGAGCTGACGCGGGAGCTGGACCTCTCGGCGTTCGTCCTGCACGCCTCGGCGGCAGGACTGACCGGCGACCGTACCCACGCGGCGCGGGCCGCGGGCGACGCCTTCCTCGACGCCCTCGCCCAGCACCGGCGGGCCCAGGGGCTCCCCGGCCTCTCGCTCGCCTGGGGGCCGTGGGCCGCCCCGGACGAGGCCCTGGACGAGGCTCCGGACGACGAGAGCGGCGAAGCGGCGGAAGGCGCCCACGGGTTCCTCCCGCTGACCGAGGCCGAGGGACTCGCCCTCTTCGACGACGCCCTCACCCGGCCGGAGGCCGCGCTGGCCCCGCTGTGCGCGGACACCGCGGCCCTGCGCCGGGGCGACCCGGACGTGGCGCCGGTGCTGTCCGGGCTGGTGACGGCCCGTCGGCGCGGCCCCGGCGGGAACGGCGCCGCCGAGGCCACGCCCGCGATCGTCGGACGCCTCATGGAGCTCCCGGAGGACGAACAAGTGGTGGCGCTCGTCGGCCTGGTGCGCGCCTGCGCCGCCGCCGTCCTCGGCCACGCCGACCCCGAGGACATCGACCCCGGGACGGCGTTCAAGGACCTCGGCTTCGACTCCCTCACCGCACTGGCGGTGCGCAACCGGCTGAGGACGGCGACCGGGCTGGCGCTGCCCGCCACGCTGGTCTTCAGCCACCCGAACGCGGCCGCCCTCGGCCGCCACCTGCAGACCCGGCTGCGCCAGGAGCACACGGTCTCGTGGGACTCCGTGCTCGGCGAGATCGACCGCGTCGAGGCGATGCTCGCGCTGCTCGGCGACCAGGACCGGACCAAGGCCGCGGAACGCCTCCGGGAGCTGGCCGAGGGCCGCGCGAACGGCAGCGCGGAGCCCGAGGACCCAGCAGCGCAGGAGAAGTTCGGCTCGGCCTCCGATGAGGAGATGTTCGACTTCATCGACCGCAGTACCGCTCGCTGACCACCGACCACAGGGCTGGGGCATTCCCGTCCTCACGGACACTCACGGAGCACATGCGATGGCGAACGAAGAACAACTTCGCGACTACCTGCGACGAGCGGCGAACGAACTGCACGAGACCCGGGAGCGGCTGCGGGACGCCGAGGACCGGTGGCACGAACCCCTCGCCATCGTCGGCATGCAGTGCCGCTATCCCGGCGGGGTCACCTCCCCCCAGGAACTGTGGGAACTGGTCGACACCGGCACCGACGCCATCACCGGAATCCCGTCCGGACGCGGCTGGGAGCACGCCGAGACCGTCGCCGGCGCCTCCTACCGGGGCGGATTCCTGCACGACGCGGCCGACTTCGACCCCGACTTCTTCGGTATCTCGCCCCGCGAGGCGCTCGCGATGGACCCGCAGCAGCGCCTGCTGCTGGAGGCGTCCTGGGAGACCCTCGAACGGGCCGGGATCGATCCCGCCTCGCTGCGCGGAAGCCGTACGGGCGTGTTCGTCGGGGTCATCGCGAGCGACTACCTGTCCCGGCTGTCCAGCACCCCCAAGGAGGTCGAGGGGCACCTGCTGACGGGCAGCCTGGTCAGCGTCGCCTCGGGCCGGATCGCCTACACCCTCGGCCTGGAGGGCGCGGCGGTGACCGTCGACACCGCGTGCTCGTCCTCCCTCGTCGCCCTGCACCTCGCGTGCCAGGCGCTGCGCGCGGGGGAGTGCGACCTCGCGCTCGTCGGCGGCGCGACCGTGCTCGCCACCCCCGGCGCGTTCGACGAGTTCGCGCGCCAGCGCGGGCTCGCCCCCGACGGCCGCTTCAAGTCGTTCGCGGCGGCGGCCGACGGCACGGGCTGG
>NZ_JAINFC010000752.1 GCF_020740835.1 Streptomyces sp. UNOC14_S4 | reverse complement strand
CACCCGCACGCACCGCGTTTCAGGTTCCCGCCCGAGGCCCCGCCCCCGGCCCACCAACCACCCAGGGGCGCGAGGAACGGCGCGGCGAGCCCCCACCGGCCCGCAGACGCGCACCAAGCGCAAGCCGCACCCCAGCAGGCGACCGACCCGCCAACCGCCGGAGGCTAAAGTGTCCGGGACAACTTCATCCGCCTCGGAACGGGGAAAGCCGGTGCAAATCCGGCGCTGACCCGCAACCGTGATCGCGGCCCCGCGCCCAGCGGACCCGCGTGAGCCGGACCACCCGGTCCCAGGCGACAGGCTCCCGGATCCGGTCGCGCCCCGACGGTGCCGCCCGGTCCGCCGGCACCGTCGAGGCATGCGGGGCCGAGCCCGGTGCCCCCGCGACGCGGTGTCGCGGAGGGGTCACCGTGCACGGCCGCGCCGCCCGTCGCGGGCCGCGACCCCCGGGTGGCACTCCCGCAGTGGCACCCACCGCCGTGACACCCACCGAGAGGCACCGACAACCCCATGGCCCCCTCCCTCGCCGTCCACGCGCGCCGCGGCGCCGCGGCCCTGGCCACCGCCGCCGTCCTGAGCGCGACGGGCGCGGCCATGGCGCCCGTCGCCTTCGCCGCCGACTCGCCGTCCTCCGCCGCCCCCGGCCTGTTCGGCTCGGCGGACCCCAAGTTCGACGGTGTCTTCCGGCAGTCGCTGGCCCTGCTGGCGCAGCACACGGCGGGCGTGACGCCCGTGAAGCCCGCGGTCGAGTGGCTCACCGCGCAGCAGTGCGCGGTGAGCGGCTTCACCGCGTACCGCGCGGACACGGGCAAGGCGTGCGACCCGAAGACCCCGCTGGACACCAACGCGACGTCCGCCGCCGTGCAGGCGCTGGCCGCGCTCGGCGGGCACGGCCCGGCCGTGACCAAGGCCGTCGGCTGGCTGAAGTCCGTCCAGAACGAGGACGGCGGCTGGAGCTACAACCCGGGCGGCCCGAGCGACGCCAACTCCACGTCGATCGTGATCGGCGCGCTGGCGGCCGCGGGCGAGGACGCCGCGAAGGTCACCTCCAAGAAGGGCCGGTCCGCGTACGACGGGCTGCTCTCCTTCCAGCTCGGCTGCGACGCCGCCGAGGCCGACCGCGGCGCGTCCGCCTTCCAGCCGGACAAGGGCAAGCTCACCGCGAACGCCGACGCCACGGCCGCGCTCGCCCTGGCCGGGCTGGGCAAGGGCTACGCGGTGGCTGCCGCGGGGAAGGACAACACCGACCCGAAGCCGCTGTCCTGCAACGGCGACGAGGCCGGGACCTCCGACCCGAAGGCCGCCGCGGGCGCGGCGTCCGCGTACCTCGCGCAGACCATGGGCAAGGAGCAGGACGGCCCGCACCTGACCGCCCTGGCGCCGGGCGCCGACAAGCCCGCGCCCGACTACGGCAACACCGCCGAGACCGTGATCGCCCTCGCCGCGGGCGGGCACCGCGACGCCGCCGAGAAGCCGCTGAAGTGGCTGGAGCAGAACTCCGCCGCGTGGGCGAAGCAGGCGGGCCCGGCGGCGTACGCCCAGCTCGTGCTGGCCGCGCACGCCGCGGGCGCGAACCCGCGCGACTTCGGCGGCGCGGACCTCGTCGGCCAGCTGGCCGCGACGGGCCCGAAGGCGGACGCGGGTTCCCCCTCGGCCTCCGAGGAGCCGAAGAAGGAAGAAAAGAAGGAGAAGAAGGACAGCGGCAGCGGCTCCGGCACCTGGTGGGTCGTAGGTGCCTTCTTCGTCGCGAGCATGGGCGTCGGCTTCCTGCTGAGCGGCCGCAAGAAGAAGAACCAGCCGTGAGCCGTCCGCTGCGCGGGCCGGTTGCCCTGCTGCTCGCCGGTTTCCTCTCCGCACTCGCCGTCGCCCCCGCGCACGCGGCCGGTTACCGCTACTGGTCGTTCTGGGAGGCCAAGGGCGGCTCCTGGGCCTACGCCACCCAGGGCCCGGCCACGGCCCGCCCCGGCGACGGCGAGACCGTCGGCTTCCGGTTCGCCGTCAGCGAGGACTCCGGCAACGCGTCGAAGCCCGGCGCCGCCCCCGGCTTCGACGCGGTCTGCGCCCGCACCCCGGCCGAGGACGGCCGCAAGCGCGTCGCCGTCGTCGTCGACTTCGGGTCGGCCGCGGACGCGCCGTCCGGCGAGCAGCCGCCCGCGGCACGTACGGCGTGCGCGCAGGTCGACAAGGACGCGAGCGCGGGTGAGGCCCTGGCGGCCGTCGCCAAGCCGCTGCGCTACAACTCCTCCGCCCTGCTGTGCGCGATCGCGGGCTACCCGAAGACGGGCTGCGGCGAGCAGGTGGCGGACGGCGCGAAGAAGAGCGCCGCACCGACGGCATCCGACTCCGGATCCGACGATGAGGACAGCGGCCCCTCGGCGGGCCTGATCGGCGGCATCGCCGCGATCGTCGTCCTCGGCGCGGCGGCCGTCTGGCAGACCCGCCGCCGCAAGCGCGGATGAACACGGAGACGGTGTACCGGGGGCGGGGCGGCCGACTGCCACGCCCCGTCAGGGGCGCGGGGAACTGCGCGACCAGCCACGACGAACCCGCAGCCGCCGACCGACCCCACGCACCGAGCTCTCGGGCGCCCCGCGCAGCGGCACTGCACGCAGGAGCCTGGTGGCTCTGGGCCCTCGGC
>NZ_JAINFC010000751.1 GCF_020740835.1 Streptomyces sp. UNOC14_S4 | reverse complement strand
GGGGGCGGTGACGTTGGCGGGGAGGTAGAGCATGGCCTGGGTCCGGTGGCCTTGCGCCGCGTTGGTCTTCAGGCCGGTGCTTTTGGCGGAGCGGGCGATCTGGGCGGCGGCGAAGTCGGCGAGTTCACGGGGCCAGCCTTCGCCCCGCAGCCGGTCGGCGAGGACGACCGGGAGCATGCGGGTGCGGGCTGCGGGCTCGCCGAGTTCGTCCTCCATCTCCAGGCGCAGGGGCCGTTTCCATGCCTGGCTGGAGACCATGCCGCGGATGGCTCCGCCCAGGTGGATGGTTTTGGGCTCCTGGGCCTCATCGCGGTTGAGGTTGGCGGCGGTGACGGGCTGCAGGGCGTGGAGGTCGAGGAATCGGGAGCGGGTCACGTCAGTCCTGGGGTGTGGTGTGCGGGGTGGAGGTAGAAGGCGTCGAGCCAGCGGGTGCCGACGGGGTTGCGGTCGTAGGGGCGCTGGGCGAGGTCGTCCAGCAGCACGGTCCAGTCGGGGGTGAGGCCGTTGTCGAGCAGGCGCTTGACGAGTGAGGGCAGGCGTCGGTGCAGCTGGTCGTCGCCGAGGTGGACCAGGACCCGCAGCATCTCTTCAGTGCGGGCCGGGTTGTAGTCGGCGGCCTGTACCGCGGTGGCCAGGGTCGTGCCGAGGTTGGGCCGCTGGTGCCAGGCGGCGCCCTGGTAGGGGTTCTCTTCTGCGGGGCCGGTGCTCGGGCGGGCAGGCGGGGTCCGGTCGTCTAGCCTGTCAGGTGCATGACTTTCGGGGTGCGGGGGTGCTGGCTCGGGGTGGTGCGGTGCTGTGTCAGCGCAGTGATGTGCGTGCTGGTGGTGCTCTTCTTGGTTCTGCTCTTCGGCTTGGTGGTGTTCTCCGGCTGGGCGGGGGTCGGGCGGGTCTGCGAGGGCGATCAGTGCGGCGACCGTGTAGTGGGCGCGCCGGGCGCCGTGGCCTGCGGTCCGCCGGGTGAGGTAGCGGTGCAGGTCCAGGCAGTCCTTCACCGGCCTGCCGCGCCCATCGCGCAGGGTGCGGCGGACGCCGGGGTCGGTGCACAGCTGGTGCACCTGGGCGGTGAAGGTCTGGTAGTGGTGGCGGCGTTCGGTGGTGGTGGGCATCAGGTGTTCTCCCGGTCCAGAGTGCGGGGTGAGGGGCGGCGGTGCAGGGCCGCAACTGCCTCGGCGACGGCGCGGGCGGCGGCCCGGTGCTGGATGCGGGCGCTCGCGGTGACCTGCCGCAGTGCGGCCGCGGCCACGCCGGCGAACGCGGCGTAGGCGGGGGTGTCGGGCTGGTCGAGCAGCCGCCAGAACACGGGCTCGGCGTTTTCCCAGTACGCGGCGCGGGCGGGGGCTGTCCAGGCGCCGCTGGTGCGCGGTTTCGGCCCGGCGGGTGCGGGTGCTTCGTGTTGCGGGCTGGTGGTCTCTTTCCAGGCCCGGTCGGCGAGGAAGGCCAGGCGGAAACCGGTCTGCTCGGCGGCCAGGCAGCACTGGCCGATGCGTTCGGCGCGCTGCGGGTCGTTCTCCTGGGACCAGTTCAGGACCGGCGGGGTGATCGCGGTGTACCACAGGCGGTTGTTGACCTTGGTGTCCTGGTCGAAGCCGTGGACGCGGACCCGCAGGGAGCGGCGGACGGGGGCGGGGAGGTCGTTGAGGGTGTCGAAGACCTCAGGGCGGCGGGCGGTGCGGTGTTCGTCCGGGGCCAGCAGCAGCGCGTCCAGCTCGCGCCACCAGGCCCGGTCCGCGTCCGCCCGGCGCACACTCCGGCGTCGTTCGATGGGTTTCTTCGGGTCCGTGTGGATGACGAGGTAGGGGTCGGTGGCTTCCAGCCTGCGGTGCTGGGTGGCCCAAGTCAGGTAGGCATCGGTCACGGTGGAGCCGTCGCTGCCGGGCACCAGCAGGGCGGCGTGACGTGAGCGGCCGGTGAGCAGCCTGCCGGGCCAGGTGATCACAGGCAGCGGCCACTGCGGGTCAGGCGGTTCCTCCTCTTCCCACGGGCACCGGTCGGGGAGGGTTTGCTCGTCGCCGAGGAACTTGGGGACCCCGGCCAGCAGTGTCTCGTACAGGGTGCGGCCCAGAGGGTGGAAGGAGACGGTCGAGCGCAGGGGGCCGCTGGTGCCGCGGGGGTGGCTGGTCCCGGCGACGGTACGGGCCGAGCAGCCGCCGGAGCGCCCGTAGTAGTGGTGGACGAGCAGGTGCTGCAGGGCTTCGGCGGTGGGCAGTGGTGCCGCGTGACGGTCGGTGTGGGTGTGGGGGCTGAACCAGGCCAGGTTGTTGCCGGCCGGGCGGCCGAGGACAAGGGTGTTGATGCCGGCGGTTTTGTCGCACTGCTCGGCAAGGAGCGCATCCTGCAGCCAGGGCCGCACCGGGTCGAAGACCTCGAAGCAGTAGGAATCGAAGTAGGTATGCACGGCCTCGGGGTCGAAGCCGCCGGTGCGGGTGAGGAGTTCACGGCGCAGGGCGTTCCACTGGCCGGCGCTCAGGTCCGCATCGTCCAGGCCGGTGATACGGGCGGTGATGGCGGTCGCGATGCGCAGGAGTGCGGAGGCGGCGGGCGGGACGGCCAGGGCCAGGTCGTCGAAGGTGTGTGCACCCAGGAACAGGGCGCGCAGGCCCACTTGGCGGTAGCAGGTGGCGGTGCGCACGTCGATCCAGGGG
>NZ_JAINFC010000750.1 GCF_020740835.1 Streptomyces sp. UNOC14_S4 | reverse complement strand
GCGGCCGGGCGGACACGCGGTGCTGTGCGACATCCACCCCACGCTCGTGCTGCTCGGCGGGCACGCCTTCGTACCGCTCGAGCCCGGGCGCAAGGCCGTCGTCCGCAACCACCACCCGCGCTCGGCCTGTCTGAAGGCGTTCGCCGCGCACGGGCTGGACGTCGTGGACAGCGCCGAGCCGGTCCTCACCGAGGAGTGCCGGGTGAGCCCGTCGGCCGCGGCGCTCGTACCGGAGGCCGTGCGTGCCGCGTTCACCGGGCTGCCCGCCGTACTGCTGTGGACGCTGCGCCGGGCCCGCTGAGGCACTGCGGCAGCGGTAACTGCCGGGGAATTCAAGTAATTCCGTGATGCCGGACTCCATCCTCGCGTCGGGGAGCAGAGCATGGTGCGCGATACGACTCGACCCGCACGACTCGTGACGCCGGCGGCCGACCCGGACCGGCCCCAGGACCGGTGACGCCCGGCGGCGAGGCCCTCCGGCGCTGGCCGCAACGGCTGGTGGCCCGTGGGAGCGGCTCTCCGCGCACGAACTGCCGCACGCCCTGCCCGCCGTGCCGCCCCACGGCCTGTCCGTGCTCTGCCCCAGCTACGTCGCCCGCTGCGACGAACGGGAGCACCTGGCGACCGCCGCCCACGTCCTCGAGCGGCTGGCGGAGCTGCGCCGCGCCCGCCCCGGGCTGCCGGTCGTGCTCTGGTGGGGCATGCAGTGGCGTACGGGCCGATACGGGAACGAGGAGGAGGAAGAGGAGGCCGTGCGCCGGCTCGCCCTGGTCGGTGACCTGGCCCGTGAACCATACGCCCGCCGTGTGTCGGTCACGGCGCGGGTGACGTCGCGGGCGGTGCGCTGTCCGGTCCACGGAGCATCAGGTTCCCTGGGCATAACACCTCTCCGAAGTCGCGTGTGCCCCGCCGGACCACCCCACTCTCATCGCGTCGGCTGTGGGCAGATCATAGGCACGGAGAACGCTGCCGCCCGTGAACCGGCAGCGTGTCGAGGACAGGCGGCACCCGATGGCCCGCAACCGTCCAGCTGTGTGTCCGAGTGCGGGCCGTTGATGCCGTTATACCGCATGCGGTCCTGTGCGCCCCGGACCGGAGCCTGGCCCACGGTGCTACAGAGCGATCAGACCGGCTGTCGTCTCCTTGAAGCCGCAGGCACCGAAATAGAACGGACGCAGGTGCTCCTCGAAGTCGACGTGGAGCCATTCGCACCCCGCGGCACGAGCTTCGTGGGCCGCGGTTGCGACCAGCGCGGCGCCGATGCCTCCCGCCCGGCGGTGCCGGGCGACCACCGTGTCCAGGAGGAAGGCGTGAACTCCGCCGTCCCAGGCGACGTTGACGAAGCCGATCAGCGAGCCGTCCTCCCCGGCGCAGACCCAGCCGAGACTGTGGCGCTCAAGTCGTTCTCGCCAGTCGGTCCGAGCGACCGGGTGGCCGAAGCCGTCAGCGTGCAGGGCGTTGAGGGCGGAGTTGTCGAAGTCGCCCCGCCATTCGTACTCGACCGTCACCCCCTGATCGTAATGTCGGTTCCGCGGATCACTGGCCCAGTCGTCGAGAGGGCACCTGGAACCAGCCCTGCGCCACCACCGCATCCCGCGTGCAGGGCGGCCGGGTCAGGGCCCCATGACGGCGATCGCGGGCAGCCGCCTGCCGGGTGGGCGGGGCGTGCCGACGGTGGGGCCGAGCAGCCAGAGCAGCCAGTCGGCCAGGCCCGTCAGCCGTCCCACGGAAGGGGCGGCGTCCGGGAGAGCGGTGTGGGCGAGTTCCGTCAGCGCGCGGGCCGTCACGTGCGCGAGGACGTCGCAGAACGCGCTCCGGCGGTCGTCGCGCATGCCCAGCAGGCCGAGGACGAGGCCGCGTTGGCGGACATCGTGCCGCCAGAGGCCGAAAGCGGCCTGGCGCAGGAGGAGGGAGGTGGGGTCGTGTCCGGTCAGTGTGCGGTGGAGCGCGGCGCCGAGACGTTCGGCGGACCAGGACCGGGCCGTCCGCTCGGCGGCGTAGGCGGAGACGTCCGGGCTGTGGCGGGCGAGGCATTCGCCGTCCAGGAGTGCGAGGGTCATGCCCTGGGCGGCCAGCGGGTGGCCGTGTCCGACCGCGTCGCCGACCAGGGCGCAGCGCCCCCGGCCGAAGAAGGAGCGCCTGCGGAAGCGTGCGGCTGCCCATTGGACCCTGCCGGCGGTGAGCGTCTCGTGAAAGGCCGGGCGGAGTTCCTCGGGGAGTGCGTCGGTGTAGCCGTGCCGCAGGTAGTCGCGGATGTCCGCGGGGCCGGGGCCGGTGAGGGGGACGTCGACGCAGAGGCGGACGGTGTCCGGTGCCACGCGGTAGGCCAGGACCGGGCCGGGTCCGCCGAGGAGGACGTGGGCGTACCCGTCGCGTGGCAGCCGGGCGCCGGGCAGCAGCAGTCCGGCTGTGCGGGAGAGCGGTACGGGCGCTTGTTCGCCAGGGCGCAGGATCCGGCGCACGGTGGAGGCGCGGCCGTCCGCGCCGACGACGAGCCCGGCGTGGATCTCCTCCCGGGTGGTGCGGGCCCGTCCTGTCGTGATGACGGCCGTGACCCGTTCTCCTTGGCGGAGTGTGATGCCGGGGGTGGTGCGGACCGTGCGCAGCAGCAGCGCGGTGAGGACGTGGTGGTACATGCTCACGGCGGTGC
>NZ_JAINFC010000075.1 GCF_020740835.1 Streptomyces sp. UNOC14_S4 | reverse complement strand
CTGCACGCGCTGGACCGGGCCGGCTTCTCCGTCCCCTCCGGCTCCTCCCGCCCGAGGGGGAAACCGGCCTCTTCCATCTCCGCCAGCGCGGCGTCGGGCGTCGATCCGTAACGGTGATCCGGGAACGTCGGCTCGAAACTCAGCCGTCTGGCCGTGTCCTCCGCCCACAGGAACGAGTCGACGCCGTCGATGTTCACGAAGTGGGACACCCAGCACGTCCCCGCCGACGCGACCAGCGCCCTGTCCTCCGTGACCCCGACGTACCCGTTGGGCTCGATCATCAGCGTCCACCCGCCGACGGAGGTCATGGCCACGAACTGCCGCGACCCGTGTTCGCCCTCGCCCCCGTCCTCATCGCCGGATTCGTGCAGGTCGAACGCCGCGTCCACGAAGGCGTCCAGCCCGCCGGGCGTCTTCTCCTCCCGTCCTCCGAGCCGCCGCAACAGCTCGTCGGGCGCGACCCCCCGCACCAAGGTGAAGCAATACGCCTCGGCGAGCTCCGGAAAGCCTTCCTCGAACCAGACGTAGTCGGCGGCAGTCGCACTCATGTCACGGATCATCCCTTATCCCACCGGCGTCCCCGCCAGGTCCCAAGGCGCCCGCGCGCCCGTGCCGCCTACTTCGGGTCGCGGTCGAACCGCGCCTTCGACCAGCGGTAACCGAGCGCCGCCAGGGCCAGGCACCAGACGACGGTGATCCACCAGTTGTCGCCGATCTCCGTGCCGAGCAGCAGGCCGCGGAGCGTCTCGATGGCGGGCGTGAACGGCTGGTACTCGGCGATCGGCCGGAACCAGCCGGGCATCGCGTCGACGGGGACGAAGGCGCTGGAGATGAGCGGCAGAAGGATCAGCGGCATCGCGTTGTTGCTGGCCGCCTCGGCGTTCGGGCTGGCCATGCCCATCCCGACCGCGATCCAGGTGAACGCCAGGGCGACCAGCGCGAGCAGCCCGAACGCCGCGATCCACGCCAGGACGCCGGCATCGGACCGGAAGCCGATGGCGACGCCGACGGCGCCGACGAGGACCACGCTGATGATCGCCTGCAGCACACTGCCGACGACGTGCCCGAAGAGCACGGACCCGCGGTGGATCGCCATCGTGCGGAAGCGGGCGGTGATGCCCTCGGCCATGTCGTTGGCGACGGACACCGCGGTGCCGACCAGGGTGCCGCCGATGGTCATCAGCAGGATGCCCGGGACGACGTACGCGATGTACTCGGAGCGGTCCGCGTGGCCGCCTCCCATGCCGGAGCTCATCACGTCGCCGAAGACGTAGACGAAGAGCAGCAGCATCATGATCGGCGTCAGCAGGAGGTTCAGGGTCATCGACGGATAGCGGCGCGCGTGCAGGAGGTTGCGCCGCAGCATCGTGGACGAGTCGCGCACGGCGAGGGAGATCCGGGCCGGGCGGGCGGGAGTCAGGGGGGTGCTCATCGGACAGCCTCCTCGGGCTGGTTCGGCCGGCCGGAGCCGGTCAGGGCGAAGAAGACGTCGTCGAGGTCGGGGGTGTGAACGGTCAGCTCGTCGGCCTCGATGCCGGCGGCGTCCAGCCAGTCGAGGATGGAGCGCAGCTCGCGCTGGCTGCCGTCGCTGGGGATCCGCAGCGTCAGCGCCTCGGCGGAGCCGGGGTCCTCGGGAAGGGTGGCGTCGCGCAGGGTGAGAGCGGCGGACCGGTACGCGCCCGGGTCGGCGAAGCGGAGTCGCACGTGTCCGCCGGGGACGATCCGCTTCAGCTCGTCGGCGGTGCCCTCGGCGGCGATCCTGCCGCCGTTCAGCACGGCGATACGGTCGGCGAGCTCGTCGGCCTCCTCCAGGTACTGGGTGGTGAGGAAGACGGTGACGCCGCCGGAGACGAGCTCGCGGACGATCTGCCACATGTTGTGGCGGGAGCGCGGGTCGAGACCGGTGGTCGGCTCGTCGAGGAAGATGATCCGCGGGTCGCCGACCAGGGTCATGGCGATGTCCAGGCGGCGCTTCATGCCGCCGGAGTAGCTCTGGGCGGGCTTCCTGGCGACGTCGGTCAGGTCGAACCGCTCCAGCAGCTCGGCGGCGACCCGCCGCCCCTCGCGCTTGGACAGGTGGTGCAGGTCCGCCATGAGGAGCATGTTCTCCTCGCCGGTGATCAGCCCGTCGACGGCGGAGAACTGGCCGGTGACGCCGATCGCGGCACGTACCCCGTCCGGGGACGTGGCGATGTCGTGGCCCGCGACCTGGGCCTGTCCGCCGTCGGCGGTGACGAGCGTGGAGAGGATCTTCACGACGGTGGTCTTGCCGGCGCCGTTGGGCCCGAGCAGCGCGAACACGGACCCGGCCGGGATCCGCAGATCGATGCCGTCGAGCACGGTCCTGTCGCCGTACGACTTGCGCAGACCGAGGGCGGAGACGGCGACGGGCGGCTGCGGACCGCCCGCGCGATTGGACGTGGGCATGACAGATGCGCGCATGGCGCCCTCCCGTTGAAGGCTGAAGGCTGAAAGTGCTGGTCGAGTGGGAGAGTTCGGAGCGGGGCGGGGCGGGGCGGGGCCGTCGCTCAGGCGTCGGCGCGGGCGCGCAGGACGTCGATGTTGCCGTGCCGGGTGCGGGCGCGGATCGTGACGGTGTCCTCGGTCCGCTCCGGGGCCTCGGACGCGGTGAGCGCGTTGCGCACCTGCCCGGAGCCCGAGCCGGCGTCGAGCCAGGCGGCCGTGCCCTCGCGGACGCCGACCTCGATGGCGCCGTAGGAAGTCTCCAGCTGGACGGTGCCACGGGCCACTTCACCCACGCGCAGGGTGCCGTGGGCGGTGGTGGCGGTGACCGAGTCCTCGGCGCGCCGGATCTCGATGTCACCGTTGGCGTTCTTCACCCGCAGCTCGCCGGTCGCGGCGCCGACGGTCGTGGTGCCGTGCGAGTTCTTCAGGACGGCGGAGCCGTCGACGAAGCCGACGCGCAGGCTGCCGGTGCTGGTGGTGATCTCGGCCGCGCCCTCGACCCGGTCCACGGTGATCGAGCCGTGGGAAGCGGTCAGCGTCAGCGGGCCGGTGGTGTCGAGACGGACGTCGCCGGACGAGGTCTTCACACGGACCTCGCCGAGCCGGCCCTCGCCGACCACCTGGGTCCAGGCGCCGGTCATGTCGACGCGCGAGCCCGTGGGCAGTTCGACCGTCACATCGACGACGCCCGTGCGCCCGACGAGGTAGCGCGGCTTGGGCGTCCTGACGGTCAGCACACCGTTGGCGTACGTGACCTCGGTCTGGTCGGCCGCCCGCACGTCCAGGTCCTTCTTCGGGTCGCGGGGCTGCGCGTCGACGACGGTGTCGAGGCGGTCACCGGCGACGAACCGGATGGAACCGGCCTCCACGTGCGCCGTGACCGTAATCGGTTCGGAAGTGGCGAAAGAAGGCATGACTGTACCGTCCTTATGGGTCCTTGGTATGGGTACGGTGTGGCAGCGCCCCAAGGGGCGCGGGGCAGTGTTGCGTCATGCGGCTCCGCCGCGTGGGCGCGACCAGCCACGAAGCACCCGCAGTTGACGTACCGGTAGTCCAGCGGAGCGCTAACGCACCCAGCCGGTGAAGCTCTGTCCGACGCTCCGGGTCTTCTCCGCCGTACGCGGCCGCGCGCCGCCGTCGACCGCGGCCGAAACGGCCCGCACCAGCCACGCGTTGACCGACAGGCCCGCCTGGCTCGCGGCCTCCTCGGCACGGACCTTGAGATGCGCCGGCAGACGGAGATTGACGCGAGCGGTGCCACCCTCGTCGCCGTCGGCCGGGGCCGGGGCCGGGGTCCTGAGCGGCTCGACGGGCTCGGCCGGCCCCGCGGGGGCGCCGCCGTCCGCGGGCGGCAGCGTCACCACGAAATCGGGGTCCAGCCCGCGCAGCCGTACGTCGACCGAGCCGGGGGCGAGTTCGCGGGTGATCTCGTCCATCGCGGCGGAGAGCACGTTGAGCATGGTCAGCCGGGTCGCCGACTCCAGGGGAGCGGTGAGCCTCTCGGCCAGCTCGCGGGCGTCCTCCCCGCCGGCCTCTGCGGCCACCGCGAGTTCGCGGCGGAGGGTGTCGACATACGGAGTGAGGTCCATGACGCCATGATGGCGCCATATGGCGCCACACGCAAGCCCGAAGTGGCACCACACCAGGTCGAGCTTCAAAAAGACCGCCCTGACCTGCGTAAATAAGAATTTGGCGACCTGAGCAGAGGCAGGGCCACACACGCTCCCACACTTCGGCGGGTACGAAAATGGCGCCACATGGTGCCACGCGGCAACACCGGGCGCCGCGTGGCACCATGTGACACCCAGTGGCCTCAGCCCCGCCACTCCATCGCCGGATAGTCCACGTACCCCTCCGCCCCGCCGCTGTAGAAGGTGGCCCGGTCCCCCTGCGCGAGCCCGTGCCCCATGGCGAACCGCGCGACGAGGTCCGGGTTGGCGATGAAGTGGGTCGCGAAGCCCACGGCGTCGGCGACGCCCGCCTCGACGGCGGCGTTCCCGGACTCGCGGTCGAAGCCGTTGTTGGCGATCAAGGGACCGTGGAACAGCCGCCGGTAGCGGGCGAACGCGTCGAGGTCGGGGGCGGCCCCCGGCTCCGCGAGGTCCCGTCCGCGCAGGTGCAGATAGGCGACGGGGCGCTCGTCGAGCTCCGCCACGAGCTCGTCGTAGTCGGCGAGCGTCTCCTCGTCCGGTGTGAACAGCCCCGAGGTCCAGTACGGCGACAGGCGGACGCCCGCGCGGCGCCCCTGCCACGGGTCGGCGACCGCGTCGAGGACCTCCAGCAGCAGGCGGCGCCGTCGCGCGCGGTCGCCGCCGTACGCGTCGGTGCGGCGGTTCAGCCGCGGGTTGAGGAACTGCGGCAGCAGGAACGGGCCGATGGCGTGGACCTCCACCCCGTCGAAGCCCGCGCGGCGGGCGTTCTCCGCGGCCGCCGCGTACTCCGCGACGGTCGCCCCGATGTCCGCGGCGGTCATCTCCCTGGGGGTGACGGTGTCCTGGAAGCCGCGCGACGTGAACGACTTCTCCCGCGGGTCGACCGCCGACGGCCCCATGGGCGGCCTGCCTCCGTGGTGGTCGGGGTGCGAGGCGGCGCCGGTGTGCCAGAGCTGCAGGACGATACGGCCGCCGAGGGCGTGCACGACGTCCGTGACGCGCCGCCAGCCTTCGACCTGCTCCTCGCTGTAGATCCCCGGGACGTTCACGAAGCCGATGGCCCGCTCGCCGACCCAGGTGCCCTCCGTGACGATCAGCCCGGCGGCGGCCCGCTGGGCGTAGTAGGCGACGTGCAGCTCCGTGGGCACCAGCCCGGCGTTGGCCGCGCGGGCGCGCGTGGTCGGGGCCATCACCACGCGGTTGGGCAGCCGGAGGTCCCCGAAATCGGCGCTCCGCAGCAATGGCTGGTCCGGGCCGGCGGAACGCGTCGCGGTCCCAGTCTTGGCCCCGGTCCTGGCCCCGGTCGTGGTTCCCGTCGTGGTCACGGTCATGATGAGCATCTCCTCGTCGTCACAGGCGCTTCACAAGACCGACGGGAGCCGGCGGGGAAAGGTGACCCATGGACGGACAGCAGCAGCTCGCGGAGCGGTTCGAGGCGCACCGGAGCCACCTGCGGGCGGTCGCCCACCGGATGCTCGGTTCCTCCGTCGAGGCGGAGGACGCCGTGCAGGAGACCTGGCTGAAACTCAGCCGCAGCGATGTCTCCGCCGTCGGAAATCTGGCCGCCTGGCTGCAGACCGTCGTCTCCCGTGTGTGCCTCGACATGCTGCGTGCCCGCGCCTCCCGGCGCGAGGACCTGGTCGGTGAACGGCTGCCCGAGCGGGCTCGGGACACCGACGGCGGGGCCGACCCGGAGCGGGAGGCGCTGCTGGCCGATTCCGTGGGCCGCGCGCTGCTCGTCGTCCTCGACCGGCTGACTCCCGCGGAGCGCGTCGCGTTCGTCCTGCACGACACCTTCGCCGTGCCGTTCGACCGGATCGCGCCCATCGTGGACCGCTCACCGGTCACCACGAAAAAACTCGCCAGCCGCGCGCGGCGGAAAGTGCGCGGCACGGCGGCCGTGCCCGCCGCCGAGCTCGCGCGGCAGCGGCGGGTGGTCGACGCCTTCCTCGCCGCCGCGCGCGGCGGCGACATGGACGCGATCCTCGCGGTACTGGCCCCCGACGCCGTGCGCCGCGCCGATGCCGCCGCCGTGCCGCCGGGTGCCGCGACGGACGTACGGGGCGCGCGCGGTGTGGCGGAGGGCGTCGCCGTCTTCGGCCGCAGGGCGCGGTACGCGGAAGCGGCGCTCGTCGACGGCGTGGTGGGCGTGGTCGTGGCCCCGTACGGGCGGCTGCTGTTCGCCCTGACCTTCACGGTCGAGGGCGACCGGGTCGCGGCGTACGAGGTGCTGGCCGATCCCGCGCGCCTTCAGCGGCTGGAGCTGGCCGTGCTCGACGCGTGAGCGTGTCCTGTGGTCATGCGGTACGTCCCCGTACGGGCCACCGGTGCCGTGCGCGCCGCATGTCTGCGGACGGCCCATACGGTCAGCGCGGTCAGCACCGTGGCGAGTGCCGCCCAGATGACGGGAACCGGCCAGAGGCCCGCGTGCAGCGCGTCCGCGGCGAGCGATGCCACGACCCCGGAGAGGCCGAGTCCGACGGCGAGCCGCAGGACGTAGCTCATCGGCTTGGTGGGCTCGCGCTTGTCGGCACCCTGGCGCAGTCGCCGGACCAACACGGACCCGGCCAGCAGCCCTCCGGCGCCGAGCCCGATCCCGCCGCCCAGCAGTGTCGAGGACGTACTGCCCTCGGTCGGCTTCATGACGGTGGCCTGCGTGGCCCCCCGGGCCGCGATCTCCACGACAGCCCCACCCCAGACGGTGCCCGTCACGCTCTCCCCGTCCCTCAGCTTGCCGAGGAGCGGTCCGTCGGCGTGGAACACCCGGGTGTGCCGGGCCCCGGTGACAGCGTCGGTCAGGACCGCTTCGTTCCTCTTGCTGCCCGTGCGGATGCCCGAGATGACGAAATCGCGGTCCCAGCGGCAGTCCGTGCGCGCTTCGGCCGGCGGCTCAGCGCACACCGCGGCGGACCGGAAGGCGCGCTCCTCCGCCATCTGGTCGGGCACCCCGACGACGAACGTCCACACGGCACCGGCCACCGCGGCCACGCACAGGGCCAGCCAGACGATCGCCGAGGCCGAGCTGCTCAGCGGATGCCGTTGATCCACCGGTTTGACGAAAGGGCCCCTGATCTCCACCCTGCCGACCCTACCCAGCGGATCGCGCCCCTCACACGGGCGCTGCCGTCCGGGGAAACGCCCTCCGGTAGTCACTCGGCGTCACGCCGACCTGCCCGAGGAAGTGGTGGCGGAGATTGTTGGCGGTCCCCAGCCCGCTGAGCTCCCCGATCCTCTCGACCGGCAGGTCGGTCGACTCCAGCAGGGCGCGGGCCCGCCCCAGACGCTGCGTGAGGAGCCACTGCAGCGGCGTCGTGCCCGTGGCCGCCTGGAGCCGCCGGTAGAACGTCCGCGGGCTCATCGCGGCCCGCCGCGCCAGATCCTGCACGGTCAGCGGCCGGTCCAGGTGGGCACGGGCCCAGTCCAGGACGGGCGCCAGCCCCGCGTCCCGCTCCTCGGGCACGGGCAGCTCGATGAACTGCGCCTGGCCGCCGGGCCGGTGCGCGGGCACCACCATCCTGCGGGCCAGCTGGTTGGCGACGTGGGCACCGAGGTCGCGGCGTACGAGGTGGAGACACAGGTCCAGCCCGGCGGTCAGGCCCGCGCTGGTGAGCACGTCACCGTCGTCGACGTACAGCACCGAGTCGTCCACGCGCACCTTCGGGTAGCGGGCGGCGAGTTGGGCGGTGTGCATCCAGTGGGCCGTGGCACGGCGCCCGTCGAGCAGTCCCGCCTCGGCGAGCGCGAAGGCACCCGTGCACAGGGAGACCATGCGGGCACCCGCCGCGTGTGCCTCCCGCAGGGCCTCGACGAGCGCCCCGGGCAGCGGCTCGCCCTCCTCGACGCAGGGGTCGGGCACCGAGGGCACGACGACCGTGTCGGCGCGCACGAGGTCGTCCAGCCCGTACGGCGTCCGCACGGCGAGTCCGGTGGCGCCCGGAGCGGCCTCCCCGGCGGGCCCGCCGGTGCCGCACAGCCACATCTCGTACCAGGGATCGGCCAGGTCGGGCTGCGGCTTGCCGAAGACGGTGCACGGGATGCTCAGTTCGTAGAGGTCCCACGAGGGGAGCCCGATCTCCTCGGTGACGACCACGGCGACGGTACCTGCGCTCATGCGCGCAGCGTATGGCAGGAATTTGGTGGTGGCAGTCACCGGTGTCACTGTTTTCGGCCACCGCGCGCTGCGAGCGTATGAGCAACCGATCGACCGCCCCGGGGAACGCGGCGGACGCAGTAGACGCAGCGGACGCAGTAGACGCACCGCAAGCCCCCGGGCACAGAAGGAGTTGCGCCATGACCACCGACCGACAGGCCGTCACCGTCCTCGGGCTGGGCCAGATGGGCTCGGCGCTCGCCGCCGCGCTGCTGGAGCGGGGCCATCCGACCACGGTGTGGAACCGGTCGGCCGCCAAGGCCCGGCCCCTGGCCGACCGCGGCGCCCACGCCGCCGCGACGCCCGAGGAGGCGGTCACGGCGAGCCCGCTGATCGTCGCCTGTGTCCTGGACTACGACGTGCTGCGCACCGTCCTCGCCCCCGTCACCGGCTCCCTCGCGGGCAGGACCCTGGTCAACCTCACCTCCGGCTCCCCGGAGCAGGCCCGCGAGGCCGAGAAGTGGGCACGGGCGCACGGCGCCGACTACCTCGACGGCGCGATCATGACGACTCCGCCGGGCGTCGGCAGCCCCGGGACGATGTTCCTCTACAGCGGCGAGCGGGCCGTCCTCGACACCCACCGGCCGACGCTGACCGCCCTCGGCGACCCGGTCCACCTGGGCACCGACGTGGGCCTCGCCTCCCTCTACGACGCGGCCCTGCTCGGGCTGATGTGGTCCACCATGACCGGCTGGCTGCACGGCACCGCGATGGTCGGCGCGGAGGGGACCCCGGCCACGGACTTCACCCCCGTCGCGATCCGCTGGCTGACCACCGTGGCCGGTTTCCTCACCACGTACGCACCCCAGGTGGACGCCGGGACGTACCCGGGCGACGACGCCACCGTCGACGTCCAGATCGCGGCCGTCGACCACCTGCTGCACGCGGCCGAGGCGCGCGGCGTGGACAACGCGCTGCCGGAGCTCATGAAGTCCCTCATGCTGCGGGCCAAGGCGACGGGCCACGGCTCCGACAGCTACGCGAGCGTGATCGAGGTGCTGAAGAAGTGACCGCCCTGGACACCGCGGGGACCACGGGAACCGCGACCGCATCGCCTTCCCCGTCCCTCTCCTCGCCCTCGCCCTCGCCCCCGTCCTCCTGGCCGGACCTGCTGGCGACCGCCACCGACGCCTGCCTGTCCGCGCTCCTCGACGCGGCCGGACAGGACTGGTCGCGCCCGGCCCACGGCCTCGACTGGAGCTGCCGCAAGGTCCTGGACCACCTCGCCCTCGGCCTGACCGGCTACACCGGCCTGCTCGTCGCCCGTCCGACCGGCCGTTACATCACCCTCTTCGCCTCCCTAGACCCGGAAGCACCCATTCCGGCATGCCTGGAGGGCATCCGCATCGCCGCGTCCCTCCTCGCCGCCACCGTCCGGGACACCCCGGGCGACGTCCGCGCCTGGCACCCATGGGGCCACGCGGACGCCGCCGGCTTCGCGGCCATGGGCATCACGGAACTGACGCTCCACACCTACGACATCACCCGCGCCCTGGGCACGGACTGGACACCGCCGGACGACCTGAGCGCCGCGGTCCTAGCCCGCCTCTTCCCCGAGGCACCGCAAGGTCACACCCCCGCGGACACCCTGCTGTGGTGCTCGGGCCGCGCGGCGCTCCCCGGCCTGCCGCGCCGCACGGAGTGGCAGTGGGACGGAACGGTCCGCGCCTGAGCACAAGCGCGGACCACGGAAACCGACGCACAGGGCGTTCGGTTCAGCCCTGTTCCCGCTCCACCGGGAGCCACAGTTCGGCGTCGGCCTCGGACTTGTCCGGCGACAGGCGCGTGCGCAGGATCTCGGGGCCGGGGCGGCTGCGGTACGGGTTGGACGGGAACCACTCCGTGAACGCGTCCCGCCACAGCTCCTGGACGGCCTGCGGCATCGGTCCGGAGGTGCTGAAGACCGCCCATGTGCCCGCCGGGACGGCCAGGGTGGTCGTGCCCTCGGGAGCGGGCGCGGACGTGATCACCCCGTGGTAGTAGTCGAGTTCGGTGCCCTCGGCGCGGCTCGGATCCAGGTCGTCGCAGACCGAGACGATGCCCTGCGGTTCCTGGTCCGACAGTTTGTGGAGTCGCTCCACAATTTCCGGACGGATGCCGCGGATGAAGTCGATCATCGGCTGGTTCGGCCCCGCGTGCACCAGCGGTACCCGGGTCTTGAGGCCGACGACGGTGAAGTCCGGCCGGTCCACTACGCGATAGCGCATGCTGCTGCTCCCTTCGATGGTGAGGCGGAAGGACAACCGGGGCTGGGAGACGAGCGCGGCTCCGGTCCGCCGGGCCTCGCCCGGCCCGACGCCGTGCACGGCCCGGAACGCCCGCGCGAACGCCTCGCCCGAGCCGTAGCCGTACCGCACCGCGATCTCCAGCAGCGACTCCCGCCCCGCGAGCACCTCGGCACCCGCGACGGTGAGCCGCCTGCGCCGGACGTACTCCGACAGCGGCATCCCCGCCAGCGCGGAGAACATCCGGCGCAGGTGGTACTCCGAGGTGGCCGCGACACGTGCCAGTCCGGCCACGTCGATCGTCCCGTCGAGGCGCTCCTCGATGTACTCCATGCTCCGATTGAGCCGCTCCAGCACTCCCGGTCCCCTTCCTCGTGACGACCACCACGCTAGGCAGCGCGCGTCCTCCCGGACCCGACATCCTGTGCCCGATCGGGTCGGGTACGGGAGGCCGCCACGGTCTGGGGCCGGGGTGGCCCCCACCGGGTAACGCCCGCTAGGACCGCGTCGCCCTCCCGCACGCGTCCCCGGAGGACCCGCCCCTCCCGACCGGCACGCTGCGGTCGTACGGGTCGATCTCCGTGCCGGCTCCGTCCGCCCGGCGGGCCTTGCCGAAGGGCGGGGTGAAGTAGCCCGTGGGGGCGCCGCAGCCGCCGTTGGTCATGTCGTACTTGTACGAGACGATCGAGAACGTGCCCGGCTCGGTGCGCACCTTGTCGGGGTTGTCCCAGCTCAGGACCAGCTCGCGCCGGACGATCGTGCGCACGATCTCGTCGCCGTCCCCGGCGCCGTCGCCGCCCGCGCCCGCGTCCGCGTCCGCGCGGGTGACCGGGTAGACGAAGGTGACGTCGGCGGTCACCTGGAGCGCGCCGCGCTCGCCCTCCCGGTAGGTGAGCCGCCCCCGGGTCCTCACGTCGTCGCCGACCAGGCGGGTGCGGGAGGGCTCGAAGCGGCTGAAGAGGAGGAGGGGGTCGTGTTTCTCGCCCGGGGTACGGAAAGCGGTTCCCAGAAGGTCCTGGACGTCCTTCTGGTGCGGGTTGATCAGTGCGATCGCCTTCTCGGGGCGCTCGCCCCGCAGCACCCCGCGGTCCAGGCCGGACGCGACGAGGAAGTCCCGGCTGCGGGCGAGGGCCCGCTCGACCTCGGCCGCGCTCATCCAGCCGACCGCCTCGGCCTGCGGCACGGTGATCCCCGCCGCTCCTCTCGCCCAGCCCGCCGCCGGCGAGCCACGGAACGGCTCGTCCATGGTGGGGCGTTGGGCCGCCTTCGCCGGGGGCGCATGGGAGTCATGGGAGTCGTCGTCGGCGAACAGGTCCACTACCCGACCCGGCGCGAGCGCCACCACCAGCAGCACCAGCGAGGCCAGTAACCCGACCACGTACCAGCCCGTGCGCCGCTTGGGCCGCGCGGGCGTATAGCTGCGCCACCCCTCCGGGCCGCGACCGGACTCCGCGCGCAGCCGCTTCGCCACATCACGGGCCCGCGCCGACGGCTCCTTGGGCGCGTCGGCGACACCCGCCACCGACTCACGCAGAAACCGCTCCCACTCCTCATCGGACCTGGACGAACCGTCCGGCTCCGTACCCGCACCCATCCCCGACCCCCTGGCAATCAACAGTCCGCGGCCCACTCCCCCGGGCCGCGTCCGCATGATGACACGGAGTACTGACAGCGAAGCCGGGCGGGCGGACGGCACGGGCGCGCCCCTTCCCGTCCGGCCGACCGAAGCGCTCGTGCGAGAACAGTGTGTCGTCCCATTCCCAGTCGGCGGCCATGTCCACCCACCACCCTTCACAGAGATCACGTGCCTACCCGGCGGCCCGATGATCCCACGGACTCAAACCCCACGATCGAAGCAAGATCCAGTGCGAATCGGCCACCGTGGATGCGAAAGGCTGCGGATCTGCCAACTAAGCGGTCTTGGCGAAGTTCGCTGCGGCCCCCGTCAGGTCCTCACCCGGCGGGGACCGTCTCGTCAGCCGCAAGTGAGTTGCCCTCGGCGATGCTGCCGCAGGAGGACGGGGCCTCCTTGCCGGCGAACCGGTCGCGCAGCCAGGCGAGCGCGGTGGGCACCGTGGCCGTGGGTGCGGTCAAGTGACTGAGGGCGTCGTACTGCTTGTACCAGACCGCGGCGTCGCCCTCGGCGCAGTACTTCCGCGCCAGCGCCCGTGTGTCCCCGGCGACCGTGATGCCGTCGCCCGAGCCGATGCCCGCGATGTTGCTCGTGGTTCCCTCGAGGAAGCCGGCGTTGCCCTGGCCGATGTAGCCGGGGACGGTCGGGGTGGGTGCCAGGCCGAGGTTGGTCTTGTTGACCGCCTCGACGAGCTCGGGTACAGAGTTCGGGTTCGCGTACTCCGGCTTCGCCATCTTCTTCCACGTCAGACCGGGGTAGTGGCCCAGCGCGTCGGCGATCGAGGAGTGCTGGTGCCCGTCGACCAGCTGCTTGCCGTAGCCGTTCAGGTACTTCTTGAGGTCGAAGTCGTACGAACGCGCTTGCCCGATGAGCAACTCCGGGATGAGCCCGGACCACACCTGACTGCCTTCGATGTACCTGAGGATGTGTGAGGGCTTCACGAGCACCCCGCCCTCGGCGTATCCCACCAGGCGCTTGTTGACGTCAGGGGCGTATGTGGGCGCGAGGGAGGCGGCCCAGTTGGTCGCGACGGCGCCGCCGGAGTAGCCCATGAGGCCGACGCGCGCGTCGGGGCTGATGCCGGTCCTCGACGCCGCGCCGGAAGCGGCACGCAGGGAGTCCAGCGTGTTGTACCCGTACTCGCGGGAGGCCGTGAGGTGGGCGGCCTGCCCCTCGGTGTCAGGGAGGACGACGTCGTAGCCGGACAGCAGGAGCGGCGCCACGATCGTGGACTCGCCGTTCGCGATCAAGCCGCCGGGCAGCTTGACGTTGCCCGCGACCGCCCGGGACGGACCGTCTTCGGGGTCGAGCGAGTCGTAGAACGACTGGTACGACACGACCTTGCGGCCGTCGCCGCCAGGGCTGCGCAGCACGGAGGTCACGCCTGCGGACGGGTGGCCCTGCTCGTCGGTGGTGCGGTAGAGCAGCTGCGTCGCCTGGAGGGGTGTCGCGATACCCAGGACGTGGTATGGCAGCGTCCGGACCTTGAGCACGTCCCCGGGCCTGTACGAGGACAGCGGCTTGCTGCCGTTGTAGGTGTAGAACGCGTCGCTCCCGGCAGTCGTCGACGAGGGCTGCTCCTGAACGCCGGACGCGACAGTGGGCACGGCGGCGACGGCGAGGGCGACGACGCCCGCGATCGCGGCGTGCCGCACTCTGAATGTGCGCATGACTCTCCCAAACGGTGTCAGCGGATCAGAGAGATGACCGCTACGGCCCGAAGGGGGGAGTGGCCAAAGGTCGGTTCCGGCGCAACCTAACAAAGGAGCACGGCAGTTGACCAGGGGTGCGCCAGAGTCTTCACGGGACGAAGCGGCTGAGTCAGTGACCCCGCTTCGCCAATTCCCTTGGGGCGCGGCTCTTCTCCGGTGAGGTCGTTGTTCAGGCGGTGAGTTTGTAGTTGGCCTGGTCGGCGGCGGGATGGAGGCGTCGGTGTTCGACCTGGACGTGGAAGTTCCAGTACGCCGGGAAGTCGTCGTTACTGATGACGGCGCGGAGGATGAGGAGGGCCTCGGCGCGGATCTCGTCGGCGGCCTGCTGGGCGTATCCGCGGAGGATGCGGGCTGTCTTGACGGCGATCCAGTCCTCGGCGTCCGCATCGGCGGGGACGTGGAAGCAGCGGGAGGCGGCCCACTGGGTAGGCCGTGCGGCGAGGTGCCTGTGACCAGGCCCTTTTCCGACGCCCCCACCGACCCCACCGTGCTAATTAGAACGCGACGGGACACTGTCGCCGGAACAGATCGGTCGAGACAAGACAGCAATCAGTGACAACAAGCGCTGAAAAGTGACAACTAACGCTGGACGTCACACTCGGCCACAACCCGCCCGCTAACACTTTTGCAAGCGCCTGCTTGCAAAAGTTAGCAACGTGGGGCAGCATCGACGGCATGGCATCACTCAACGTCGGCAACCTCGGCGACTACCTGCGGGAGCAGCGTCGTAACGCGCAGCTCACGCTGCGGCAGCTCGCCGATGCCGCCGGAGTGTCCAATCCGTACCTGAGCCAGATCGAGCGCGGCCTGCGCAAGCCGAGCGCCGAGATCCTGCAGCAGCTCGCGAGGGCGCTGCGGATCTCCGCCGAGACCTTGTACGTGCAGGCCGGAATCCTCGAAGAGCGGGATCGGGACGAGGCGGAGGTCCGCAGTGTGATCCTCGCTGACCCCTCGATCACCGAGCAGCAGAAGCAGGTGCTGCTCCAGATCTACGAGTCCTTCCGCAAGGAGAACGGGCTCGCCACGGACGACGACAGCAAACCCTCGAGCTGACCGGGAGACCATCGCCATGGCCACCACGCAAGACATCCGCAAGGTCACCGTCGACACCCTGTACGCCGCGGCGGGCCTCGCCGATTTCACCAAGGAGAAGGTCGAGCAGGCCGTCGCCGACGCGCCCGGGCGCATCGAGCAGCTGCGGAAGACCGACCCCAAGGCCCTGCAGCAGAAGGTGACCCAGCGGGCCAAGGACACACAGGCGACGGTGACCGCCAAGTTCACCGAGATCGTCGGCACCATCGACACCGACCGGAAGAAGATCGGCCAGACCGCGCAGGACCTGCTGCTGCAGGGCGTCGGCCAGGCCGTGGGCTACGCGGCGAAGGCCGGTGAGCAGTACGAGAAGTTCGCCGAGCGCGGCCGGGTGGCCGTGAAGACGTGGCGCGGCGAGGGCGAGGACCAGGCCGTGGACATCACGGTGGCCCGCGAGCCTGAGCCCGCCGCCGCCGACGCCGAGGCCAAGCCCGCCACGGAGACCGAGGCGCAGGGCGGCGACGACACCAAGTCCGCCGCCGCGCGGAAGCCCGCCGCCCGCCGGACGGCCCCGAAGAAGACGGACGCGCAGGAGCAGTAAGCGGGGCAGCGAGCGGGAGCAGCGTCAGCGGCGGCGCACCGACGGGGGTGGTCCGGGGGCGTGTACCACGCGCCCGGACCGCTCTCCGGGTACCGTGGCGGCGCAAGCGCCCGCAGTGAAATGACCACGAGGTGAGCCAGGTGTTGCGTGAGGGGTTCGACAACGGCGTCAGCTGGCTCGCGGAATGGCTCCCCCGGGTGCTGTGCCTGTTCGCCCTTCTGGGGCTCCTCGACGCCGCGACGACCCGCGAGGACGCCTTCCGCGCGGTCGACAAGCAGACGAAACGCTTCTGGGTCACCGTCCTGACGCTGGTGGTCGTCGTCACGGGCCTGCCCTCCGCCCGCTATCTGGGCGGCGGCTGGGTCGCCCTGTCGAACGCCTTCAACGGCCTCGGCTTCCTGCTGATCCTGGCCTCGCTGGTCGCCACGATCATCTACTACGTGGACGTACGCGCCACGCTCAAGCAGATGCGGGGGCGTCGGGGCTGGCCCCGACGCTGATTCCCGGGCCCCCTCGCCTATTGGGGTGCCTCTTGGGCCCGGTCGGCGACTGCGGGTCCGTCGCGGCTTGTCGCGCAGTTCTCCGCGCCCCTTACGGGGCGCGCCCCTCAGCCGCGGTCCAGCAGCAGGACCGCCAAGTCGTCCGTCAACTCGCCGCCGTTCAGCGCCTGTACCTCGGTCACGGTCGCGTCCAGGAGCGGCTCGCCGCGCAGGCCCTCCTTGAACTGGCGGGTGACGAGCTCGAGGATGCCCTCCTGGCCGAGGCGCTCGCTGCCGTCGCCGACCTTGCCCTCGATCAGGCCGTCCGTGTACATCATCAGGCTCCAGCTGTCGCCCAGTTCGATGCGGCGGTGGGGCCAGCAGGCGTTCCGGAGCAGCCCGAGCGCCGGGCCGCCGCCTTCCTGCGGCAGCAGGCGCGGCGCCTGGCCCCCGCGCACGAGCAGCGGGGCCGGGTGGCCCGCCAGGCTCAGGCCCGCGACACGGCCGTCCGGTGAGACGTCGACCGCGCACAGCGTCGCGAACGTCTCCTCGTCGGCCCGCTCGTGCTCCAGGACCTGCTGGAGCGTGCGGAGCAGTTCGTCACCGCACAGCCCAGCCAGCGTCAAGGCCCGCCACGCTATGCGGAGTTCGACCCCGAGCGCGGCCTCGTCCGGGCCGTGCCCGCTGACGTCGCCGATCATCGCGTGCACGGTGCCGTCGGGCGTGCGCACCGTGTCGTAGAAGTCGCCGCCCAGCAGGGCGCGGCTGCGGCCCGGCCGGTAGCGGGAGGCGAACCGCAGGTCGGAGCCCGCCAGCAGCGGGGTCGGCAGCAGGCCGCGCTCCAGCCGGGCGTTCTCCTGCGCGCGCAGCCGGGATTCGGTGAGCTGCCGCTGCGCGAGGTCCGCGCGCTTGCGCTCCACGGCGTAGCGGATGGCCCGGCTGAGGACCCGCCCGTCGAGCTCGTCCCGGAAGAGGTAGTCCTGCGCACCGACGCGTACGGCCTCGGCGGCCCGCTCGGCGTCCGCCTCGGCGGTCAGCGCGAGGACTGCGTGGCACGGGGCGAGCCGCAGCACCTGGCGCAGGGCCTCCAGTTCGTCCTGCTGCTCGGGCACGGACGGCGCGGCGTGCTGCCCGCACCCGACGGGCCCGCAGGTCACCGCCTCGCAGGAGCGCTCGGGGCTCGGCAGGGCGAGGTCGAGGAGGATGCAGTGCACGTCGTCGGTGAGCAGCCGCTCGGCCTCGGTGAGGTTGCGGGCGGTGCGAATCCGTACGGGCTTGCCGCCCGGGCCCGGCATCTGTGCCATCTCCGGCACCGACAGCGAGCCACCGGGATCGCCTTCGATCACCAGCAGGGTCAGCCCGGCGTCGAGCGTGGCGGCGGGCGGCCCCGCCGGCTCCGCGGACCTCGGCGCGGGTACGGACATGGTGCGGCTTCCTTCCGTTCCCCCCGAGAACATGGCGCCCACCGATCGGTGAGCGCCGATCGTGACCCTAGCGGGAGAGCCGTTCGAACGGAATGGAACGAGGCCACTCGCCGCTGTCATATGCGCTTGCGGGAGCGGCAATTGGGGTGTGACGGGATAAACACGCGATGAGAAACATCACCCTCAAGGGGTGCCCCACGTCACACGTGTGAGGCAGCCGCGCCCCGCCAGGGGCGCGGGGAACTGCGCGACAAGCCACAACGGACCCGCAGCCGCCGACCAAGCCCAAGAGGCACCCCCATTGGCGAAGGGGGCCTGGGGGCGGAGCCCCCAGACACAGAAGTGGGGCTACCCCGGCCGGACCACACCAAGAATCGGCATGGACCCCGCCCCCGCCATCGTCACCTGACGCCCCGGCCTCGGGGCATGCACGATCCGGCCGTCGCCCACGTACATACCGACGTGGCTCGCGTCCGCGTAGTAGATGATCAGGTCCCCCGGCCGCATGTCCTTGACATCGACCTTCGGCAGCTGGCGCCACTGCTCCTGCGAGGTGCGCGGTATGGCCCGTCCCCCGGCCTCCCACGCCCTGAGCGTCAGGCCCGAGCAGTCGAAGGTGTCCGGCCCCTCCGCCCCCCACACGTAGTCCTTGCCCATCTGCGCCGCCGCGAAGGCGACCGCCCGCTTCCCCGCGTCGGTGGCCGTGGCGCCGGAGTCCTTGAGGACCTGCTCGACGGGGACGCCCCGGTCCGTGCCGGAGGCGAGCCACTTCTGCTGCTCCTGGCGGGCCCGGTCCTCCTCCAGCTGCCGGAGACGCTCCTTCTCCTTCTCCTCCAGCCGGGACTCCAGGTCCTTGGCGGCGGCGAGCTTGTCCTCGACCTCCTTCTTCGCCGTCTCCTTCTTCTTGCGCTCCGCGTCGAGCGTCTTCCAGCGCTCGCCCGCGGCCTTCGCGTAGCCGTCCAGCGCCTTCTGCGTGGTGGCGACCTGCGCGATCAGCCCCTGGGTGGCCGCCTCTCCCTTGTGGGTGAGCGCGAGGCCGTCCAGGAAGTTCCGGGGAGAGGCGGTGAGCAGGAGCCTGGCCTGGGGCGGCAGTGTGCCCTCGCGGTACTGGGCGCGGGCCAGGGCGCCCGCCTGGTCCTTGAGCCGGTTCATCCGCTCCTGGGCGGCGGCCGCCTGCTGCGCGATCCCGGCGATCGACTTCTCCTGGAGGCGCTGTTCCTCGTTCGCCGCGTTGTACGCGTCGGTGGCGGACTCGGCCTGCCGGTAGAGCGTCTCGACCTCCTTGTGGACGTCCTCGAGGCTGCGCGCCGGGGGCTGGGGGTCCGCGTACGCCGTACTCGGCAGTGCCACCGCACCGGCCACCGCCGTCACACAGATCAGCGCCGTCGCGGCGATCAGACGCCCGCCGCCACCGCCACGCCCTCCGTACCCGCCGTACCCGCCGTACCCGTACCCGTGCCCGTACCCATTCCGTCCGTCCCGACCGCCCTGCCCGTTCCGCCTCACAGGCCACCTCCACGGCTTCCGCCCCGGGTCTGACATACCGTCACGCAAGGAACGGATGCTGTCACGGCGATCGGAGAACGGACAGAGATCTGCGTCACACTGTGGAAAAAACCGGCCGGACGACCGGCTACCGGCCTGTCCGCCGAGGTTCACCCTCCGTTAACTCTGCCCCTTCGGCCGCTTCACCTGTTCTGCCTAATTTCGCTCGCAGAGGGTGCGGGCCTCACCCGTTCGGGGCAGCGGCCCGCACCGATCAACCTCTCGCACGCCGCCCCAGCGGCGGCTCCCGGAAGGAACACCCGACAGTGAAGCTTCAGCGCAAGAACCGGCTCCGCGCCGTCGCCCTCGGCGCCATCGCCGTCTCCGGCGCCCTGGTCCTCACGGCGTGCGGCTCCGACGACAACAGCGGCGGTGACACCTCCACCGGCGGTGCCACCAAGGCCGCCGGGAACATCAAGTGCGACGGCAAGGGGCAGCTCCTGGCCTCGGGGTCGACGGCGCAGAAGAACGCCATGGACCTGTGGATCAAGAACTTCACGGCGGCCTGCAAGGACATCCAGGTCAACTACAAGGGCACCGGCTCGGGCGCGGGCATCCAGGAGTTCCTCCAGGGCAAGACCGCCTTCGCGGGCTCCGACTCGCCGCTGAAGCCGGAGGAGGTCACCAAGTCCAAGGAGGTCGTCAAGGGCGGCCAGGGCATCAACCTCCCCATGGTCGGCGGCCCGATCGCCATCGGTTACCACCTCTCCGGCGTGGACAACCTGGTCCTGGACGCGGACACCCTCGCCAAGATCTTCGACGGCAAGATCGAGAAGTGGAACGACCCGGAGATCGCCAAGCTCAACAAGGACGCCAAGCTCCCGGACACCAAGATCCAGGCGTTCCACCGCTCGGACGAGTCCGGCACCACGGACAACTTCACCAAGTACCTCAAGGCCGCCGCCGACAAGTCGTGGCCGTACGCGCCCGCCAAGGCGTGGCCCGCGAAGAACGGCCAGGCGGCTGACGGCTCCGCCGGTGTCTCCTCGCAGGTCAAGCAGACCGAGGGCGCCATCTCCTACTTCGAGCTGTCCTACGCCACGGCCAACTCGATCAAGACGGTGAAGCTCAACACCGGCGCCGCCGCCCCGGTCGAGGCCACCTCCGACAACGCCTCCAAGGCCATCGCCGAGGCGAAGGTCGTCGGCAGCGGCGCGGACCTGGCGCTCAAGCTCAACTACACCACCAAGGCCGAGGGCGCCTACCCGATCACCCTGGTGACGTACGAGATCGTCGGCGACAAGGGCAACAAGCCGGAGACCCTGGCCGCCACCAAGTCCTTCCTGACCTACGTCGCGAGCGAGGACGGCCAGTCCGTGCTCAAGGGCCTGGGCTACGCCCCGCTGCCCGCCGAGATCGCGCAGAAGGTCCGCGCGAACGTCGCGAACCTCTCCTGACCCGTGTGCGGCCGGGCCCCTGACGGGTCCGGCCGCACCGTCCGGTGCACCGCCGCGCCAGGAGCGCGGGCCGCGCACGGCCCGCCTCCGCAGACCGGAGAAATCCCATGGACATAACCAGCTCCACCGCAGCACAGCCCCCACCCGGT
>NZ_JAINFC010000749.1 GCF_020740835.1 Streptomyces sp. UNOC14_S4 | reverse complement strand
GTTCCACCACGATCACCGTGTCGAACTCCAGGCCAAGGGCCTGGAGTTCGACACGGTGATCGTGGTGGAACCCGCCGAGTTCGGGGTGAGCGACCTGTACGTGGCGCTCACCCGCCCGACGCAGCGCCTGGGCATCGTGCACGGGGCCCCGCTGCCGAGGGGGCTGGAATCGCCGGCGGGCGTCCCGGCAACCGCATGAGGCGGAGCGGCGTCTGAGGGGGCGTGACCGGGGACGATCCCCGGTCACGCCCGGTCTCGTCACCGGCCACGCTGACGAGATCACGACCACCACGGGGGACTGCACGTGATGGCGACGGCGACGGCGACCCGCTGCCTCCACCTGGCCCGCCACGGCGAGGCCACGCCCGACGGGAGCGCGCCCCGGCCGCGGCCTCAGCCCCGGCGCCGCACCGTGGCCCGCAAGGGTGACGCGGGCTGGAGGAGCAGTCCCACCTGCGTCTCCGGCTCGGTCGGGTCGATCTCCAGGCGCCAGCGCTGTGCCACCGTCGCGAGCAGCAGCGCCGCCTCCACCAGGGCGAAACGGGCGCCCAGACAGGTGCGTTGGCCGCCGCCGAAGGGAAACCAGGCGTGGTCGGGGACGGCGTCGGGCGCGTCGGGGTCCCAGCGCTCGGGGCGGAACGCCGTGGGATCCGCGAACCAGCGCGGATCGCGCTGGGTGGCCCACTGGCTGGCCCACACGATCGTCCCGGCGGGCACGGGCAGCCCGCCGAGCACGGCACCCTTCCTGGCCACGGCGGGGGTCAGCCACACCGGAGGGCGCACCCGCAGTGCCTCCTTGACGACCTGTCGGGTCCAGGTGAGCCGCTCGTAGTCGTCGATGTGCGGCGGCCGCCCGCCGAGCTCCCGGTCGAGCTCGGCCTCCAGCCGGGCGCGGGCGGCGGGCGTGGCCGACAGGAGGTACCAGGTCCACGTCAGCAGGGTCGAGGTGGTCTCGTGGCCCGCGGCCCACAGGGTCACCGCCTCGTCCCGCACCTCCTTCGCGGACAGCGGCCGTCCCCGCTCGTCGCGGGCCGCGAGCAGCCGGCCCAGCAGGTCGTCCCCATGCCCCTCGGCACCGGCCGCGGCCTGCCGCTCCCGGATCAGCCGGTGGACCTCGGCGTCGATGACCGCCACCGCGTCGCGCAGCCTCCGCCGGGCGGGCGTGGGCACCCAGCCGGGCAGGAAGAGGGACATGTCGTGCAGCTCCGCCCCGATCTCCCGCTCGGCCACCTGCATCGCGTCGCCGAGCCTGCGGGACTGGTCGCCGAGGTCGTTGCCGAACAGGGTGCGCACCACGATCCGCTGGGTGATGAGCGCCATCTCCCGGTGCACCTCGATGCGGCGGCCCTCCTGCCAGCCGTCGGCCGCCTCCCGGGCGCAGTCGGTCATGGTGGCGGCGTACGCGCGGACCTGGCGCGGGCGCACGGTCGGCTGGACGAGCGAGCGCTTGCGGCGCCAGTCCGCGCCCTTGCTGAGGAGGACGCTGTCCCCGGTCACCTGTTTGAACGCCCAGCCGATGTCCAGGATGTCGAAGCTGCGCTCCACGGCCCCCAGGAACTCGGCGATGTGCTCGGGGCGGAAGAGGAACAGGCTGCGCCGCGGCCCCAGCGACCAGCTCACCGCGTCGCCGTACTGGTCACGGAGCCGGATCACGAAGCCCATCGGGTCACGGCCGAACGCGGGCAGATTCCCCAGCAGCGGCAGCCCCGCCGGTCCGGGAACCGGACGCAGCGGACGCAGCGGAGGGACCGGAGAGGGGGGAGGGGCTGCCGGGGGCGTCGAGGCGGTCGAGGTCATGGCACGGCCCCCAAGCGCGGGAAGGCATCGGGCGAGCGGATGTTTTCGATGAATACCCATCACTCACCCCCATAAAAGAGGGAATCGGGTGATGTGCCGTCAGGTGACGGAGCCCGGCGGAGCCCGGCGGAGCCCGGCCCTCCGGTAGTCCCCGTGTCGCCCTCGTGCGACGCCCCGGCCCCGGCGTACGGGCCGGGGGTATTGACACCGCATATGTTCGGGGGCCCGTGCCCGAGGGCCGTGTGAAATCACGGAATGGAGAGCGGGGCGACGGCAACTCCGGCGGCGACTTCGGCGGCAACTCCGCATCGTGTAAATGCTGTGGAACCAGGTAATTCGGATGACCCGTTCCGTTTCGAGTTGAGGCTGAGTAGGGTGTGGCGTGCTGCCGAGGAAGCCAGGGGGTCCGTCATGGGCTGAGTTCGGCGCGGACGATGTCGTCGGCAGAAACGGCAGGGGAACATGACCGCTGGATTATTCGAGGGGCAGTACGTCTGGCATCCGGCGGCCGGGGACCATCGACTGGCACGCGCCTGCGTGGACGTTCGGGCGGGCCGATACCTCAGCGCGCAGGACGTCCTGGAAGAAACCCGGGAGGATTTCGGATTGCGTGCCCACCGGTCGTCCGTGCTCGCCTCGGAAGCGGCGGATTCGGATCTGACGGAGCGCTGGCTCGCCGAGCAGCCGTGCCCGGAGGCGGCACTGCTGTGGGCGCGTGTCGCCGTGCTGCGCGCGCTGCGCGCGGCCGACGCCGGCGACAGGCGGGCGGTCGCCCTGGGGCGCATCGCCCTGACCGCTTGCGAGCGGGCCGCGGAGGCGGCCCCCGACGACCCGACCCCCTGGGTGGCGAGGCTGACGCTCTG
>NZ_JAINFC010000748.1 GCF_020740835.1 Streptomyces sp. UNOC14_S4 | reverse complement strand
CTCCAGCAGCTGGCCCGTGGCACCGTTCAGCCGGGCGCGGCCGGTGGCGTCGAGCGTGCCGACCGGGGTCCACACGGTGCCGTGGTGCGCGGCGTCGAGCAGTTCCTGCACACGGTCGATGTCGGCGCCCACCGTGGTGAGCAGCTTCGGGTCGCGGGCGGCGAGCAGGGGGCGCAGGACACCGAGGAGTTCCCGGGTGCCGGCGAGGTTGGCGTCCGCGGTGGCCAGGGTCGTGCCGCTGCCCTGGTCGGCGTCGCCGGTGAGCTCGAACTGGAGGGTGTTCTCCAGGACCTCGTGGGTGCGCAGCGGCAGGTCGGAGGGGTCGAAGTCCTGGCCGGGGAAGGCCTTGCGCAGCCCTTCGGCGTCCTGTGCGAGCCGGTCGGCCGGGCCACGCAGGCCGTCGGCCGACTCGCCGTGCCACAGGCCGTACTCGACGCGGTGGAAGCCGGTGAAGTCCTTGTCGCGCACGCCGTCGGGGAGGCCCGCGGTCCTGCCGTTGATCTTCTTGTCGAAGTCCTGGAAGGTGCCGTAGGCCGCGCCGAGGGAGGCGTAGGTGCGGTGGGCGGTGAGCCAGTCGGCGCGGGCGGCGTCGAGGTCGCCGTGCCGGACGTCGTCGGCCAGTTTGCCGGTCTGGCCGGTCAGCGCGGCCAGGCCCTTGGTCACGTAGTCCTTGTAGGAGCGCAGCGGGGCGGCCAGGTCCTCGTCGGAGACGGGCTTGACGGCGTTGGCGCTGTCGCCGCCGCTGATGTGCACGGGCGCGGAGGTGACGGCCTTGCCGCCCGTGGGGACGCAGCGCCAGGCGTACGCGCCGCCGCCGACGGTGGCGACGAGGTCGCGGGTGGTGCCGGGGGCGAGGCCCTCGATCTCGCCGTAGACGGCGTCGGTGGCGGGGTCGACGAGGTAGACCTCGGCGGCCTTGTCCCCGGTGTTGTGCATCTGGAAGGTCCGGCGGCCGGGCCGGGGAGCGGAGAATCCCTTGCCGCACTCCTTCTCGGAGACGGCGATGGTCTGGGTGCCACCGGGCTTGGAGCCGCCGACGGCGACGAGGACGCCGGCGGCGACGGCGGGCACGGTGACGACGACGGCGGGTATCAGCCATGCCGGGCGGCGGCGCGGCGGCTTCGCCGGGGTGGGCTCCGGCGTACCGGCCGACTGCGGTTGCTCCGGAGTGGAGTGGCCGCGCCGGACGGCCTCGTTCTCCGTACCCGCTTCGTCCTTCGTACCCGCCGGGCGGGTGCCCCGTACACCACGTGCGCCACGTGCGCCGCGGACGAAAAGGGTCATCACGACGGCGAGGTAGGACACGTAGGCGACGACCTGCAGCCAGGTCATGGTGGGGGTGAGGTTGAGGACGCCCTGGACGAGGGTGGCGTACCAGGAACCGGCGTCGACGCTCCGGCCGAGGTCGAACGCGAACGCGGCCTTCCCGGGCAGTACGCCGCCCTCCTGGAGATCGCGCAGCCCGTAGCCGAGGACACCGGCGGCGATGACGACGAGGACGATGCCGGTGGCGGTGAAGAACCTCGTCAGGTTGATCCTCAGCACCCGGCGGTACAGGCCCCAGCAGAGCCCCGCCGCGAGGACGAGTCCGATGGCGGCGCCGGTCATCGGGCCCGCGGATTCCCCGGCGGCGCGTGCCGTGGTCCAGAGGAAGAGCGCGGTCTCCAGCCCCTCGCGGCCCACGGCGAGGAAGGACGTGACGATGAGCATGCCCGCACCCATGGCGAGGGCGCTGGTGACCTTCTCGCGGATCTCGCCGGAGAGGTTGCGGGCCGAGCGGCGCATCCAGAAGACCATGGCGGTGACGAAGGCGACCGCGACGACGCAGAGACTGCCGCCGAACGTCTCCTGCGCGGTGGCGGAGAGGTTGGCGGCGGTGAAGGTGAGCACGGCACCGAAGCTCATGGAGAGGGCTATGGCGCCGAGGACACCCGTCCATATGTGCGGCAGGCGGTTCCGGGCCTCCGCGCGGACGAGGGAGGCGACGAGGACGGAAACGATCAGTCCGGCCTCCAGTCCCTCGCGGAGGCCTATCAGCAAGCTGGGAAACGCGTCGTCCCACATATGGCCCTCCCCCGCAGCGCGCCCGGCGACTTCGCCGATGCTCGCCGGTCACCCTGGTTAGCGAAGCCATACCTTAGTGAGGCTCGCCTTGGCCCTCCACAAGGACGGGGTCAAGGGCGCGTTTTCTTCTGGTTTTGTTCTTGACAACGACCGAATATGGAACCCCACATACAGGACCGGGAATCCCGCTCAGGCCCGCCCGGCCATGCGGTCCACGGCGTCCTTGGCCTCCTTCAGGCCGTCCCCGGTGATCTCGCGGTACGCCTTGATCGCCTTGATCGTCTCCCCGCCACGCGCGAGCTCGGCGACCCGCGCGAGCCCGGGATCCTCCTCGCATATCCCCAGCTGGTCGAGGATCAGATCCACCTTGCGCTCCAGCCGCGTGATCTTGCGGCTGACGCGCTCGATCCGGCTCTCGATGCCCCAGGCGAGAAGTCCGGCGAGCGGGAAGAAGAGGAGAAACACTGCCGTATCCATTGGTAGTTGGAGGCGCGGTGCTCCTGCGAGCCCGGTTCCTCCGTCCCCTTTCAATCCGTGCGTGCGGTTTTCCCGCACACGGCTTACCGATGATCTTCTTGACATGGTTACGCCGCCTTCGGA
>NZ_JAINFC010000747.1 GCF_020740835.1 Streptomyces sp. UNOC14_S4 | reverse complement strand
GAGGGACGGGGGTGGGGCGCGTGGGCGGCGCCCCGGTAGGGACCGTACCCGGCGGGGACGGCGGACGCCCCCGCCGGTGCGCCCCCGGCCGTCACGGCACGCTCACTTCTCGCTGTCGAGGTGCGCCATCTGGTCCGCCGGGTAGCGGTCGCCCGCCGCCGCGTCCGCCGGGACGGCCTGCTCGATCGCGGCGAGGTCGGCCGCGTCCAGCGTGACGTCGAGGGCGCCCAGCGCCTCCGTGAGGCGGTCGCGGCGCCGCGCGCCGACCAGCGGGACGATGTCCTCGCCGCGCGAGAGGACCCAGGCGATCGCGATCTGGGCGACGGTCGCGCCCTTGGCCTCCGCGATCTCCCGCAGCGCCTCGACGAGGCGCAGGTTGTGGTCGAGGTTCTCGCCCTGGAAGCGCGGGCTCATGCCGCGGAAGTCGTTCGCGGCGAGCTTCCTGTCACGGGTGAAGTGGCCGCTGATCAGGCCGCGCGAGAGCACGCCGTACGCGGTGACGCCGATGCCCAGCTCGCGGAGCGTCGGCAGGATCTCCTTCTCGATGCCGCGCGAGATCAGCGAGTACTCGATCTGGAGGTCGGAGATCGGGGCGACGGCGGCGGCCCGGCGGATGGTCTCCGCGTTCACCTCGGAGAGGCCGATGTGGCGGACGTGTCCGGCCTCGACCAGCTCGGCGATCGCGCCGATCGTCTCCTCGACCGGGACCTTCGGGTCGAGGCGGGCGAGGCGGTAGATGTCGATGTGGTCGGTGCCGAGGCGCTGCAGCGAGTAGGCGGCGAAGTTCTTCACGGCGTTCGGGCTGCCGTCGACGCCGGTGAAGCCGCCTTCGACGGTGCGCAGGGCGCCGAACTTGACGCTGGTGAGGGCCCGTTCGCGGGTGCCCGCGGGGGCCGTGCGCAGCGCTTCGTTGATGAGCAGCTCGTTGTGGCCCATGCCGTAGAAGTCGCCGGTGTCGATCAGGGTGACGCCCGCGTCGAGCGCGGCGTGGATCGTGGCGATCGACTCGCCGCGGTCGGCGTCGCCGTAGAGGGCGGACATGCCCATCGCGCCGAGACCGAGGGCGGAGACCTGTGGGCCGGTGGTGCCGAGGGTGCGGTACTGCACGGGAACTCCTTCGGGGGTTTCTGCGGAGGGTGCGCGCGGGTGGGGTGCGCGCACCGGGGGTGCACGGAGGTGCACCGGGGTGCACTGGAAGAGTGACACATGGACTGACAGATTTCAATATCTGTCAGTCCATGTGTGTTCCTCGCGCCCGCTCACCCTCTCTCCGTAACCCCGAAGGGGCGATTTCAAGCCATCGTGCGCGGCAGCCTGAGGCTCAGCAGGACCGTCACCGCCACGGCCGCCAGCTGCACCGCGAGCGTCACCGCCAGGGCCTCCCGCATGCCCATCGACGGCGACAGCGCCAGGAACAGCGACCCGAGCGTGGCCACGCCCAGCGCCATGAACGACTGCTGCGTGGTCACCATGACCCCGCTGCCCACACCCGCCTGCGTCACCGGCACCTCGCTCAGCACGACCCGCAGCGTCAGCGGCAGCAGCAGGCCCTGGCCCAGGCCCTGCACGGCCAGCGCACACGCCACACCCGTCGCGCCCAGGGAGTCCCAGCCCCAGGAGAAGACCGCGCCCACCGTCATCAGCCCGGCGCCCTGGATCAACGTCCCCACCGTGATCGTCCGGCGCCCGTACCGCGCGGCCAGCCGCGGACCGGCCAGCGAGCCGGCGAAGAACGTCAGGCACATCGGCACCATCACCAGCCCCGCTGCCATCGGCCCCAGATGCTGCCCCTCCTGCAGCGCCACCGCCAGGACGAACATGAAGCCGCCCCAGCCCAGCGAGAAGGGCACCAGCAGCGCGAGCCCGCTGTGCACCGAGCGGATGCGCAGCAGCGACGGCGGCACCAGCGGCATCCGCCCGGCCCGCTCCTCACGCCGCTCCACCACCAGGAACGCCACCGCCGCCACCGGGAAGACGGCCAGCAGCACCCACGACCACACCGGCCACCCCGCCGCCCGGCCCTCCGTCAGCGGCAGCAGCAGCGTCACCAGCGTCAGCGACAGCAGGACGGTCCCGCGCCCGTCCACCCGCGTCGGGTGCTCCGAGCGCGTCTCCGGCACCGTACGCACCGCCAGCAGCAGCGCGACCGCCGCGACCGGCGCGTTCACCAGGAAGATCGCGCGCCAGCCGGTGCCCGCCAGGTCGACGGAGACCAGCACGCCGCCGAGCACCTGGCCGACGGCGCTGGCGACCCCGGCCGTCCCGCCGTACAGGCTCAGCGCCCGGGATCGCTGAGCGCCCTGCGTCGTCGCCTGGATCGTGGCCAGCACCTGAGGCAGCATCAGCGCGGACGCGGCGCCCTGCGCGACCCGGGCGGCGACCAGCGACCAGGCGTCGGGCGCGAGACCGCAGGCCACCGAGGTCACGCCGAACGCGGCCGTGCCCCACAGGAACAGCCGTCGCCGGCCGACCATGTCGCCCAGCCGTCCGCCGAGCACCAGCAGCACGGCGTACGCGACGCCGTAGCCGCCCACCACCATCTCCAGCACCGCGGGGCCCGCGTGCAGGTCGTGGTCGATGGTGGGGAGGGCGACGTTGACGATGAAGAAGTCCACCATCGGCAGGGCCGCGCCGACGAGGACCGTGAAGAGTCCGGCGGGCGCGAGGGCAGGGGAG
>NZ_JAINFC010000746.1 GCF_020740835.1 Streptomyces sp. UNOC14_S4 | reverse complement strand
GTGGGTGGGAGAAGTAATTCTGGGGGCTTGCGCCCCCAGGCCCCCGTTCCGAGCGCGGGGCTGCGACACTCTGCGGCTCCGCCGCGCGGGCGCGACCAGCCTGGGGCCAGGGGGCGAAGCCCCCTCAAGGGGCGCGGGGAACTGCGCGACCAGCCGAACACGACCCGCAGCCGCGCGCCGAGCGCAAGAGGCACCCCGGTGGGCGCACCGAGCCATAAGCAACCGGCAGCCCCGGGCAAGGTCCGGAGCGCCGGCTCCGGGGAAAGCTAGCGGCAGCGATCGACGGCAGCGATCGTGCGCGCGGCCTCACCGAGCGCGGCCCGCAACACCGCAGGATCCGTCGCCTCGGAGAACGCCGCCTCCGGCGCCACCAGCCACCCCGGCCCCGCGATCGGCGGCGGGTCCGCCGGGAAGCCCTGCCCATGAGTCTGGGTGCAGGCGCTGCCGGGGACGTCCCACGCGTCCGCCGTGCCGGGCGGCACCAGGAAGCCGAGCGTGTCGCACTCCCCGTCGTGCAGGACGGGCCCGACGCCGTCGCGCAGCCGCAGGATGTCGACGGCCTCCAGGCCCTGCCGGGCGGGAACGGTGACCAGGTCGCACGGACCGGCCTCGACGGCCTCCTGGGCCGAGCACGGGGACGGCGACGGGCTGTGGTCCTCACGTGGCTGGTGCAGGGCCGTCGTCCGCGAACTGCTGATGTCCACTCCGGCCTCCGCCAAGGGAAACCCCTCCTCCGCCGTACCTACCACTGCGCGTCACTCCGCGCCTGACGCGTTCAACAGGTACAACGCGCGAAGGGCGTCAACGGCAACGGCGCCATGCCGTCACAAAGGATGGCAGTTCATGGCGGATGGTAAGTGAGATATCCGTTTTATAGGTCGACGTCCGGTAACGGGGGTCCGGCTCCCGGTACGGTCGTCTCCGCCGATACGCCGATCCGGGCGATACCGGCAGCCGTACACGAGAGGGGCCGGCCATGGCGTCGTCCCGGGCGTCCTCGTCGTCACCGACCCCGCAGCCGCAGCCACGGCCGAACACGGTCTTCCGGCAGCTGCGGGGCACGCTGTCGCCGGGCGAGTTCGCGGCGGCCGTACGGCGTGCGGCGCGGGAGATCGGCGAGCAGGTGTCGTGCGACGCGCGCTACGTCGGGCGCGTGGAGTCCGGGGAGATCCGCTGTCCCAACTACGCCTACGAGCGCGTCTTCCGCCATATGTTTCCCGGCAGGGAACTCGCCGATCTGGGTTTCGCGCCGCGGGACGTGGTACGCGGCAGGAGAGGGCGCGCGGACGGCGCCCAGGACGCCTCCGGCCCCTTCGACCGTTCCGACCGTCACAAGGAGAGCGACGTGTTGCGTCGCGCGTTCATGACCAACGGCACCGCCACGGTGGCGGCCGTTTCCCTCGGTGCCTCGCTGGGCGGCGTCCCGGACACCCGCGGCGGCGGGCGGCGGGCCGGGGAGGCGGAGGCCGCCGCCGTCGAACAGGCCGTCCGCCGCATCCGGCTGCTGGACGACCGGTACGGCGCGGACGGCATCTACCGGCGCGCCGCACGGCCGCTGCGGATCGCGTACGAGCTGCTGGACGCGAACACCCGGCGGCAATCGGTCGCCGACCGGCTGCACGCGGGGGCCGGGGAGCTGGCGATCTCCGTCGGCTGGCTCGCGCACGACTCCGGCCGCTTCGCGGACGCCCGCTCGCATTACGCGGAGGCACTCGCCACGGCGCGGGTCGCCGGGGACCCGGCGCTGGAGGCGCACGCCTTCTGCAACACCGCCTTCCTCGCGCGGGACGCGGGACGCCCGCGCGAGGCCGTACGGGCGGCACAGGCCGCGCAGCAGGCCGGGCGGCAGCTCGCGTCGTCGCGGCTGATGTCCCTGCTGACGCTGCGGGAGGCGGGCGGCTGGGCGGGGCTCGGCGACCGGCGGGCGTGCGAGGCGGCGCTGGCGCGGGCGCGCACCCTCTTCGAGCGCGGGGGGACCGGGGCGGACCCGGAGTGGATGTCCTTCTTCGGCGTGGCCGAGCTGGAGGGGCTGGAGGCACAGTGCTGGTCGGCGCTGGGGGTGTGGCGGCGCGCGGCGGACCACGCACGGCGCGCGGTCGAGCTCCAGGACCCGCACTTCGCGCGGAACATCGCGCTCTTCACCGCCCAGCTGGCGAGTGACCTGGCGCACGACGCCCGGCCCGACGAGGCGGCCGTGGCGGCGAACCGCTCCCTCGACCTGCTGGCGGAGGTGCGGTCCACGCGCGTGCGCGCGATGCTCTCGGCAACGGCGCGCACGTTGCGGCCGTACCGGGCGGCGACGCCTTTCCTCGACCGCTATGGGTCACCCCACTCCGCGTAGCCGGGGGCTCCGCCCCCGGCCCCCGCTGTCGTCCGGCTGCGGGCCCGTCGCTCCGGCCGCGCCCACCGGGGTGCCTCTTGCGCTCGACGCGCGGCGCGAGTTGCCTGTGGCTCGGGTGCGCCCACCGGGGTGCCTCCTGAGCCCGGTTAGCGGCTGCGGGTCGTGTACGGCTGGTCGCGCAGTTCCCCGCGCCCCTTGAGGGGGCTTCGCCCCCTGGCCCCGGGCTGGTCGCGCCCGCGCGGCGGAGCCGCAGAGTGTCACAGCCCCGCGCCCCTGGCGGGGCGCACCGGCCCCCACCCGGAACGGGGGTACGGGGCGGCGCCCCCAGAAAAAACTCACCCTCACCCCCACCCA
>NZ_JAINFC010000745.1 GCF_020740835.1 Streptomyces sp. UNOC14_S4 | reverse complement strand
GAACGACGGTGCATGTAATACGGCTCCCCTTACGTATCGGCCGCACGCACCGCGTTTCAGGTTCCCGCCCGCAGGCCCCTCCCCCGGCGCACCAGCCAACCCAGGGGCGCGGGGAACTGCGCGAGAAGCGACCACCGGCCCGCACCCGCAGACGATCGCTCTGAGCGAACAGAAGCCCGGGAACAATCCGCCAGGCCCCCGCATTGAGTCGGCATAGCTCAACTTGCCTGCCGAAGGGGAGATCATGGCTTTCACGTCCGCACCGCTCACCCTGCCCGTTCTGCCGCTGGACGACGAGGTCGTACTGCCCGGCATGGTGGTCCCCCTCGACCTGTCCGACGGCGAAGTACGCGCCGCGGTGGAAGCCGCGCAGGCCTCTGCCACAGGCGGCGGCAAGCCGCAGGTGCTGCTGGTGCCCCGCCTGGAAGGCGCCTACGCCGGCACCGGCACCCTCGGCCGCGTCGAGCAGGTCGGGCGCCTCTCCGGCGGCGACCCCGGTGCACTCATCCGCGGCGTGGCCCGCGTCCGTATCGGAGCCGGCACGACCGGCCCCGGTGCAGCGCTGTGGGTCGAGGGCACCCGGATCGAGGAGAGCGTCCCCGATCCCCTCCCCGGCTCGGTCGCCGAGCTCATGAAGGAGTACAAGGCCCTGGCCACGAGCTGGCTGCGCAAGCGCGGCGCCTGGCAGGTCGTGGACCGTGTCCAGCAGCTCGACGACGTCGCGCAGCTCGCCGACAACGCCGGCTACTCCCCGTTCCTCACCGTCGAGCAGCGCGTGCGGCTGCTGGAGACGGCCGACCCGGTGGCCCGGCTGAAGCTCGCCGTGACGTGGCTGGGCGAGCATCTCGCCGAGCAGGACGTGGCGGAGTCGATCGCCAAGGACGTGCAGGAGGGCGTCGACAAGCAGCAGCGCGAGTTCCTGCTCCGCCGTCAGCTGGAGGCCGTCCGCAAGGAGCTCGCCGAGCTCGACGGCGAGCCCGGCAACGAGTCGGAGGACTACCGCGCCCGCGTCGAGGCGGCCGACCTGCCGGAAAAGGTCCGCGAGGCCGCCCTCAAGGAAGTCGGCAAGCTGGAGCGGTCCTCCGACCAGAGCCCCGAGGGCGGCTGGATCCGCACCTGGCTCGACACGGTCCTGGAGATGCCCTGGAACGAGCGGACGGAGGACGCGTACGACATCCCGGGCGCCAAGGCCGTCCTCGACGCGGACCACGCGGGCCTGGAGGACGTCAAGGAACGGATCACCGAATACCTGGCGGTGCGGAAGCGGCGCACCGACCGGGGGCTTGGCGTGATCGGAGGGCGGCGCGGGGGCGCGGTGCTCGCGCTCGTCGGTCCGCCCGGCGTCGGCAAGACCAGCCTCGGCGAGAGCGTCGCCCGCGCCATGGGCCGGAAGTTCGTCCGCGTCGCCCTCGGCGGCGTACGGGACGAGGCGGAGATCCGCGGCCACCGCCGTACGTACGTGGGCGCGCTGCCCGGCCGCATCGTGCGGGCGGTCAAGGAGGCCGGTTCGATGAACCCGGTCGTGCTGCTGGACGAGATCGACAAGGTCGGTTCCGACTTCCGCGGCGACCCGGCCGCGGCCCTCCTGGAGGTACTGGACCCCGCGCAGAACCACACCTTCCGCGACCACTACCTGGAGGTCGAGCTCGACCTCTCCGACGTCGTCTTCCTGGCGACGGCGAACGTCCTGGAGGCCATCCCGGAGGCGCTCCTGGACCGTATGGAGCTGGTCCGTCTCGACGGCTACACCGAGGACGAGAAGGTCGTCATCGCCCGCGACCACCTGCTGCCCCGGCAGCTGGAGCGCGCGGGCCTGGAGAGCGGCGAGGTGGCCCTCTCCGACGAGGCGCTGCGCAGGCTCGCGGGCGAGTACACCCGCGAGGCGGGCGTGCGCACCCTGGAGCGCGCCCTGGCCCGGCTGCTGCGCAAGGTGGCCGCCCAGCACGAGCTCGGCGAGCGCGAGCTGCCGGTCTCGCTCGGCGCGGGGGACCTGCGGGCTCTCATCGGCCGCCCGCGCCACACGCCCGAGTCCGCGCAGGACCCGGCGGAGCGGCGTACGGCGGTGCCGGGCGTGGCCACGGGCCTCGCGGTCACCGGGGCGGGCGGTGACGTCCTGTTCGTGGAGGCGTCCCTGGCCGACCCCGAGACCGGCGGCGCGGGCCTGACGCTGACCGGCCAGCTCGGTGACGTGATGAAGGAGTCCGCTCAGATCGCGCTCTCCTTCCTGCGGTCGCATGGCGCGGAGCTGGAGCTTCCGGTCGGCGACCTGAAGGACCGGGGCGTCCACCTGCACGTCCCGGCGGGCGCGGTCCCGAAGGACGGGCCGAGCGCGGGCATCACCATGACCACGGCCCTGGCCTCGCTGCTCTCCGGCCGCAAGGTGCGTCCGGATGTCGCCATGACGGGGGAGGTCTCGCTGACGGGGCGGGTGCTGCCGATCGGTGGCGTGAAGCAGAAGCTTCTCGCTGCGCATCGGGCGGGGGTGACGATGGTGATCATCCCTCAGCGGAACGAGCCGGACCTGGACGAGGTGCCGGAGGAGATCCTCGCGACGCTGGACGTCCATCCGGTGGGGGACGTCCGCCAGGTCTTGGAGCTCGCGCTCCAGCCGGCGGCGGCTGCGGTGGCGGTGGCGGCCTGATCCCGTCTGCGGGTCCGGTGGGGCTTCTCGCGCAGTTCCTCGCGCCCCTTGGGT
>NZ_JAINFC010000744.1 GCF_020740835.1 Streptomyces sp. UNOC14_S4 | reverse complement strand
GGGGTGCGGCGTGGGGTTCGAAGGCGCGCCACACCCGCTCGTCCAGGGAACCGAGAGAGGTCATGACCAGGACGTTCGCGACGCGGGAGGCTTCGGCGAAGAGGGGGATGTCGCGGCGCAGGAGGGCGCTCTTCGTCGTGGTCGTGAAGTTGACGCGGTACTCCGCGAGCGTGCCCAGGATGCCGGGCATGAGCCGGTAGTGGCCCTCGGCGCGCTGGTAGCAGTCGGTGGAGGTGCCGACCATGACCCAGTCGTCGCCCGTCTTCCCGCCGCGCAGCTCGCGGCGCAGCACCTCGGCGGCGTTGGTCTTCACCACCACCTGGGTGTTGAAGCCGTTGCCGGTGTCCAAACCGAGGTGGGCGTGGCCGTCGCGGGCGAAGCAGTAGGTGCAGGCATGGGTGCAGCCCCGGTAGGGGTTGAGGGTCCAGGCCATGCCGCCGGGGCGGGCGCCGGGGATCTTGTTGAGCAGAGTGCGGGCGCGTTGTTCGTGGAAGGTGATGTCCCGGAATCCGGGGGCCGGTACGGGTGGTGGTGTCACCTCGGCCGCGTCGAACAGGCCCGGCTGGCTGTTCACCGGGCGTCTCCTGCCCGTTCGACGCTATTGGCGGCGCGCAGGACGCGTTCGCCCAGGGTGCGCAGGTGCGGGCCGAGTTCGGGCGGGTCGAGGACGTCGAAGTCGTATCCGAGGACGGCGATGCGGTAGGCGAGGTATTCGAGGGAGTCCGCCCCGGTGAGCAGTCGGCAGGTGTGCTCGTCGACGGCCTCGACGACGCCGAGCGTGGCGGGAACGCGGTCGGCGACCTGTTCGGCCGGGGCGTGGACGAGGAGCAGGGCGCGGTGGCCGGCGGTGCCGCTGAGCGTGGTGGCCACCCAGGTCGCGGCATCGACGCCGCCGGGCAGTTCGCGGGGCGGAACGCGGGCGCCGGTGCGCATCGGGTCGGTGAGGCGGTCGAGGCGGAAGGTGCGCCAGTCGGCGCGGTCGGCGTCGTGGGCGACGAGGTACCAGCGGCGTCCGGCGGCGACGAGGCTGTGGGGCTCCGCCAGGCGGCGGGTCTCCTGCCCGTTGGCGGCGCGGTAGGTGAAGCGGACCTTCTCGTGGGTGACGCACGCGGCGGCCAGGAGGGCGAGGTGTTCGGCGTCGGCGCTCGGCCCGCCCTGCGGGACGGCGACCGCGGCCTCCTGGAGGACGGTGACGCGGCGGCGCAGGCGGGAGGGGAGGACCTGCTCCAGTTTGGCCAGGGCGCGTACGGAGGTCTCCTCGATGCCGGCGACCGAGCCCGCGGCGGCGGTGCGCAGGCCGATGGCGATGGCGACGGCTTCCTCGTCGTCCAGGAGGAGGGGCGGCATGGCGGTGCCGGCGGTGAGCCGGTAGCCGCCGGTGTTGCCCTGGGTGGCGTGGACGGGGTAGCCGAGTTCGCGCAGGCGGCCGACGTCGCGGCGGATGGTGCGCGGGCTGACGCCGAGGCGCTCGGCAAGCTCGTGACCAGGCCATTCGCGCGGGGACTGCAACAGGGAAAGCAGCCGCAGCAGGCGGCCGGGAGTATCACTCATGCCCGGGAGCATCCCAGCCCAATAGGACATTTCCCGACCTAAAACCCGGAGTCGGGCCGCTGAACAGCCATTCTGTCCATGAGGTCAGCGAGGCACAGGCCCTGGCGCAGGCAGGCGACGAGCAGGGTCCGGCTCGCCGCGCAGAGACATGGTCCCGGTGACCGCTTCTTGCCTGTTGTGTGACCGATCGATGACCGCGGGGCGAACCGGCCGGGCGCGCTGGTTGCCTGCAGGCATGCACAAGGACATCACTTCCCACCAGACCCGCCCGTTCCCCCGCTGTCACCGCCGGACCGCGCTTGCCGCGCTCCTCGCGGCCACGGCGGTGACCAGTGCCGTGCTCACCGGCTGCGGAGCCGGGGGCGAGAAGGACGGCGGCTCGAAGACGGGCGGCACCTCGGCGGCGCAGACGGGCAAGAAGGTCCTGTGGATGGGCGACTCCATCGCCGGTGCCGAAGCCCCGCCTCTGGAGGCGGCGCTGAAGGCGAGCGGTGCGGAGTTCAAGAACGCGGCCTCCGACGGCGGCGGCACCGTTGTCGAGGGCGACAGGATGGCCGGGAAGATCGCGGAGGGGACGTGGAAGGACCTCGCGAAGAACATCGCGTCCTTCCGCCCGGACGTGATCGCGTACCAGATCACCACCTACGACTGGGGTAGCCCTGAGCAGCAGCGTGCCTCGTACGAGAAGCTCGCGAGGACCGCGCGGGAGGCGGGTGCCGAGCTGGTGATCGTCTCGGCTCCGCCCTTCAAGATCGACGATTTCTACAAGAAGTACGAGGGCGCGATCGCGAGTGCCCCGAAGGCGGCCAAGGAGGCTGCCGACCGCAGCGGCGGCGAGGTGCGGTTCCTCGACTCCTCCGCGCTGTGGGGCACTGATGCCGGGGCCGGGAAGGCCCAGCGGTCGTCCGACGGCATCCACTCGTGCCAGCAGGGCTCCGCCGCCTTCGCCAAGTGGTTCACGCAGCAGCTCGGCACGGCGTACGGGTTCGCTCCGGCGGACCCGGCGAAGTGGGCCACCGGCTCGTGGACCGGCGAGGAGCGGTACGGCAAGCTCGGCTGCCGCTGAGCCGGAGCACCGCGCAAGCCTCCCGTCACCCCACCTGGACCGCCCCATGCCCGTATCCGTGCCCGTGCCCGCATCCCGCT
>NZ_JAINFC010000743.1 GCF_020740835.1 Streptomyces sp. UNOC14_S4 | reverse complement strand
GTGCCCGAAGGCCGCCTGCTCCTGCAGACCCTCCGCTCCCACGACCAGTACAACACCACCATCTACGGCCTCGACGACCGCTACCGCGGCATCAAGAACGGCCGCCGCGTCGTCCTCCTCAACCCCGACGACGCCGCCGAACTCCACCTCGCCGACGGCACCTACACCGACATCGTCAGCGAATGGACCGACGGCACCGAACGCCGCGCCCCCGGCTTCCGCGTCGTCCACTACCCCACCGCACGCGGCTGCGCCGCCGCCTACTACCCCGAGACCAACGTCCTCGTCCCCCTCGACCACACCGCCGACACCAGCAACACCCCCGCCAGCAAATCCCTCGTCATCCGCCTCGAAGCCGCCCGGCAGGCCTGACGTTCCCGATCCGCCCGACCACCGGGTGACCCGGCCGACCGGCCGACCGGGTCACCTGATAAGACCTTCAACAACACAGGCGTACAAGGACGATCGGAGCCGGACCCATGGGCGAGCAGAGCCAGACCACGTTCCCGCAGGCAGTCCTCGACGAATGGGCCGACAGCGGACACGACCTGCGCACCCTCTTCTCCGCCGGCCACCTCGGCGACCGCATGGGCCTCACCGTCGTCGAAGCCTCCCCCGAACGCGTCGTGGGCACCCTCCCCGTCGAGGGCAACACCCAGCCCTACGGACTCCTGCACGGCGGCGCCTCCGCCGTGCTCGCCGAAACCCTCGGCTCCGTCGGCGCCATGCTCCACGGCGGCCCCGGCCGCATCGCCGTCGGCGTCGACCTCAACTGCACCCACCACCGCGGCGTACGCTCCGGCCTCATCACCGGCACCGCGACCCCCGTCCACCGGGGGCGCACCAGCGCCACCTACGAGATCGCCGTCACCGACGAGGAGGGCCGACGCGTCTGCAGCGCGCGGCTCACATGCGTCATCCGCGACGCGGCCTGACCCCAGGGGGCCGTAAGGAGTTTTTCCGGGGGCTTCGCCCCCGGACCCCCAGGTGACCCTTGCGTGACGGCCGTCATAACAAGACAGTCACATAAGGGCCTTCGCCTCTGCCAGCCGCAGCCGCACACCCTTAAAGTCACGGCCAGTCACCACCCCGGGCGGCCCCGCGCACGACGCACAGCGACGCACACCGACCCAGCACACCCTTTTCCACGCCGCCCGGCGGAGGCCGCGCCAGGGAAAGGACCCACCGTGCGACACCGTTCCTTGCTCGTCCTCACCACCGCGATCGCCACCGGAGCCCTCACCCTCAGCGCATGCGGCTCCCGCGACAAAGGCGGCAACGACGACAACGGCAACTCCAAAGCCACCGTCGTCATCGGCCTCGACGCCCCGCTGACCGGATCGCTCTCCGCTCTCGGACAAGGCATCAAGAACTCCGTCGACCTCGCCGTCCGCACCGCCAACGACACCAAAGAGGTCAAGGGCGTCACCTTCAAGACCGAACCGCTCGACGACCAGGCCGTCCCCGCCTCCGGTCAGCAGAACGCCACCGCCCTCGTCGCCGACAGCAACGTCCTCGGCGTCGTCGGCCCCCTCAACTCCGGCGTCTCCCAGTCCATGCAGGGAGTCTTCGACAGGGCGAACCTCACCCAGGTCTCCCCCGCCAACACCAGCCCCGAACTCAGCCAGGGCGACCACTGGCTCACCGGCCAGAAGAAACGCCCCTTCAAGACCTACTTCCGCACCGCCACCACCGACATCATCCAAGGCCGCTTCGCCGCCCAGTACGTCCACGACGACGCCAAGAAAAACAAGGCCTTCGTCATCGACGACAAACAAACCTACGGCGTCGGCCTCTCCTCCATCTTCGCCCAGGAATTCAAACGCCTCGGCGGCCAGGTCGTCGGCACCGACCACATCACCACCAAGGAGACCGACTTCTCCAGCGTCGCCAACAAAGTCAAGAACTCCGGCGCCGACATCGTCTACTTCGGCGGCCAGTACCCCGAGGGCGGTCTCCTCTCCGGCCAGGTCAAGAGCGCCGGTGCACGCATCCCCACCATGGGCGGCGACGGCATCTACGACCCCGCCTTCGTCACCGCCTCGGGCGGGAACGCCGACGGCGACCTCGCCACCTCCGTCGGCTACCCCGTCGACCAGCTCGACTCCGCCAAGACCTTCGTCAAGAACTACGCCGCCGCAGGCTACAAGGACCCCTACGCCGCCTACGGCGGCTACTCCTACGACGCAGCCTGGGCCATCGTCCAGGCCGTCAAAAAAGTCGTCGAGGACAACAACGGAAAACTCCCCGCCAACGCCCGCGGAAAAGTCACCGAAGCCATGGGCAAGATCTCCTTCGACGGCGTCACCGGCAAAGTCTCCTTCGACCAGTACGGAGACACCACCAACAAACAACTGACCGTCTACCAGGTCCAGAACAAAGCCTGGAAATCCGTCAAGAGCGCCACCTTCAAGGACTGACCCGCCAGGCGCCCCGCCCCACCCCGCACCACAGGACTCCGCGCGAGGAGAACCCACGCCCTCGCGCGGCCCGCATTCCGACACCCATCGGAGGACCGCGGTGCACCAACTGCCGCAAACGCTGGTCAGCGGTCTCGCCCTCGGTGCCCTCTACGGCCTCATCGCCATCGGGTACACCATGGTCTACGGCATCGTCCAGCTCATCAACTTCGCCCACGGCGAGATCGTCATGATCGGGGGCTTCGGCGCCCTCACCATCCACCTCTGGCTCCCCGGCAGCACCCCA
>NZ_JAINFC010000742.1 GCF_020740835.1 Streptomyces sp. UNOC14_S4 | reverse complement strand
GTGGGTGCGTGCGCGTTGACATACTAAGCGGTTGGTAACAGGTGGAGGTAGAGCGCCCGTTAGGGGCGCGGGGAACTGCGCGACCAGCCACACACGACCCGCAGCCGCGCACGGAGCGCAAGAAGCACCCCGGTAGGCGAGGGGGCCGGGGCCCCGGTCAACGCTGCCGGGGGCTCCCCGTGGAAGCCCTGGGCATAAGCCGAGGGGTCGGCGCGCGGACGCGCCGCGGTGGGGCCCCGTCGAGGAGAGACGTGAGAAGCCCCGCCGCCTCGCGGCCGAAGGCCACCGTGTCGCGCGTGAGCGCCGTGAGCGCCGGGTGCGTGCTGCGGCAGAGCACGGAGTCGTCCCAGGCCACGATCGAGAGTTCGCCCGGCACGGACACGCCCCGCTCCGCCGCGACGGCCAGGCCCGCGACGGCCATGACGTCGTTGTCGTAGACGATCGCGGACGGCGGCCGCGCCCCCGCCAGCACCCGGCGCGTCGCGTCGGCGCCCTGCGCGTCGGAGTAGTCCGTGGTCACCGAGGTGACGTCGGGCAGCCCGCGCCGTTCGGCCTCGGCCCGCAGGCAGGTGATGCGCCGCCGTGTGTGGGCCAGTTCGGGGAGGCCCGCGATATGGGTGATGCGGCGGTGCCCGAGCCCGTGGAGGTGGTCGACGATCGAGGTCATCGCGGCGGTGTCGTCGGCCCACAGGTTGGAGATCGCCCCATGGACGGCACCACCGTCGTCGAAGGCCCCGATGACCACCGCGGGCAGGGCGAGTTCGTCCAGCAGGGCGGGGCGCGGGTCGTCGGCGCGGGGGTCGACGACGAGGAGGCCGTCGACGCGCCGCTCGGCCCACCAGCGGCGGTGGACCACGCACTCGGCGTCGACGTCCTCGACCACCTGGAAGAGCAGCCCGAGGTGGCGGGCCGCGAGCACCTCCTGGACGCCGGAGACGAGGCGGAGGAAGAACGACTCGACGCCGAGCGTGCGTGCGGGCCGGGCGAGGACGAGTCCGACGGTGGCCGCGCCCTCGCCGGACAGGGCGCGGGCGGCGGTGCTGGGCCGCCACCCCAGTTCCTCGGCGACCCGGCGGACCCGGGCGCGGGTGGCCTCGGAGACCCCGGGGCGGCCGTTGAGCGCGAAGGAGACCGCGCTCTCCGAGACGCCCGCGCGGCGCGCGATGTCCTTCATCGTGGGGCGGCGGGCCGGGGTGCGGCGCATGCGTCTCCCTCCTGCGACAGGGTGCGACAGGTCCGGACGGCGACGCCGGAACCGCTCGGGCACAGGGCCTGTCCGGCCGTAACTCACCGCAGACTAAAGCGCATTAGTCATTGCCGCGAGTATTGACTTCACCGCGGGCCGGGTGCAGCTTTTGTTGCGCCCCCGGGCCCCCTCGCGGGCGCCCCTCCCGGTACTGCCGAAGGAGTTCGCCGCGCCATGCCCATATCCCGCGGAGCATCCCGCAGAGCCGCTGTCGCCGTACCGCTCCTCGCGTCCGCCGTGCTGCTCACCGCGTGCGGTTCCGGGGGCGGTTCGGGGGACGCCGACGCGAGTGGCAGGCCCGAGGGCGGCATCACGTTCCAGACCTGGAATCTGCGCAGCAACTTCAAGGACTATTTCGAGGGCCTGATCGGGGAGTTCGAGAAACAGAACCCCGACGTCAAGGTCAAATGGCTGGACCAGCCCGCCGACAACTACGCGGAGAAGCTGAGCGCGGACGCCGGTGCCGGCACCCTTCCCGACGTGGTCAATGTGTCGCCCGACCTCTCCTATCCCCTGGCCAAGGCGGGCACCCTGCTGAACCTGGACCGGGAGAAGGCGGCGGCGCGGTACAAGGACGAGTACACGCCGGAGGCGTGGCAGGGGAACACGCTGCCCGGCCTGGACGGCGCGTACGCCTTCCCCTGGTACCTCAACACCGGCCCGCTGTTCTACAACAAGGCGCTGTTCCGGCAGGCCGGTCTGGACCCCGAGAGGCCCCCGAGGACCTACGACGAGCTGTTCGCCACGGCGACGGCCCTGGCCCGGAAGTCCGGCGGGAGGACCGCGACGCTCGCGGGCACCCCGTCCATCGAGGACTTCGGCCGCTACGGCGTACGGCTGATGAACGCCGATGCCACGAAGTTCACCTACAACGAGCCCAAGGGCGTGGAACTGCTCGGCAAGTACAAGGAGCTCTACGGCATCGGCGGGCTCGACGCCCAGGCGCTCACCAACACCGCCGACAATTCGGGCCAGAAATTCCTGGAGCAGAAGGTCGCCATCAATCCGGGCAGCGCGCACGACCTGGACACCTTCAAGAAGAACGCGCCCGCGCTGTACAAGGAGCTCGGCATCACCGACGCCCCGAACAACACCGGTAAGCCGAACATGTACGTGATGGGGCTGGCCGTCAGCAAGCAGAGCAGGCACAAGGCCGCCGCCGTCGCCTTCGCGCACTTCGTCACCGACCGCGGGAACCAGGAGGGATTCGCCCATAAGGTGGCCGTCTTCCCCAGCACCAAGGGCTCGCTGGACGACGCGTACTGGACGAAGGACGACGGCACCGACGAGGGCCGCGTCCGGGTCGCGTCGGCGCGAATGCTCAAAGGGGCCGTGAATTACACGCCGGTGGTGATGAGCGAGGAAATGAAGGTGATCCTCAAGAACGAGGTCGCCAAGGCGCTCCAAGGCAAGAAGTCGCCCCAACAGGCCCTGGACGACGCCGTGGCGCAGAGCGACAAGCTCCTCAAGCA
>NZ_JAINFC010000741.1 GCF_020740835.1 Streptomyces sp. UNOC14_S4 | reverse complement strand
GATGTTGACGGCCCGTCTCATACGTCCCCCGACCCCCCAGGGAGATGCAGTGCCGTTCAGCAGAATCGTCAAGCCCTCCGGCCCCGTGCTCGCCGCGGCGCTGGCCGCCGTCGCGCTCTCCGCCGCCCTGCCGCAGTCGGCGCAGGCCGCGAGCACCGCCGCCGACACCAGTGCCGTCACCAGCACCAGCACCAGCACCAGCACCAGCACTGATGGCGCCGTGCCGCAGCTGAAGGTGCTGACGTACAACACCTTCCTCATGAGCAAGAACCTCTACCCGAACTGGGGGCAGGACCACCGGGCCAAGGCCATACCAGCCGCCGGCTTCTTCCGGGGCAACGACGTCGTCGTCCTGACGGAGACATTCGACAACAGCTCGTCGGACGCCCTGAAGGCGAACGCGGCGGGCCAGTACCCGTACCAGACCCCGGTCGTCGGCCGGAGCAAGGACGGGTGGGACGCCACGGGCGGGAGCTATTCCTCCACCACGCCGGAGGACGGCGGCGTGACGGTCCTCAGCAAGTGGCCGATCGTCCGCAAGGAGCAGGTGGTCTTCCCGGACGCGTGCGGCTCGGACTGGTACTCCAACAAGGGCTTCGCCTACGTGGTGTTGAACGTGAACGGCGCCAGGGTGCACATCGTCGGCACGCATACGCAGTCGACGGACAGCGGCTGCAAGGCGGGCGAGGCGGTGGCGAACCGCGCGAAGCAGTTCCGGCAGATCGGCGCGTTCCTGGACGCGAAGAAGATCCCGGCGAACGAGCAGGTCCTGCTCGCCGGTGACCTGAACGTGGACGCGCACGGCCCCGAGTACCGGTCGATGCTCGCCGACGCCGGCCTGGAACCGGCGACGGCCCGCACCGGTCACCCGTACTCCTTCGACACCAAGGAGAACTCGGTCGCGGCCTACCGCTACCCCGACGACGCCCCCGAGGACCTCGACTACGTGCTGCACCGCAAGGGCCACGCGCGCCCGGCCACCTGGAAGAACACCGTGCTCAAGGAGAAGTCCGCGCCGTGGACCGTCTCCAGCTGGGGCAAGGAGTACACGTACACCGACCTCTCGGACCACTATCCGCTGATCGCCGGGACCGGGTGAGCGCGGCTGTCAGTAGGGGATGACAGGATCTTCCCGCACGGGCCGCTGAGCACGAGCGGCCCCTGGAGCGAGGGGGATGCATGCTGCCCATCACCGTGAACACCGAGCCGGGCGAGCTCCGTTCGGGCATCGAAGCCGAGGAGCTGGCCGGTCTGATCGCCCGGCTGGGCGCGGACGGTGACCGCTTCGTGGTGGTCGAGCAACTGGCGGACGAGCGCGAGGGCGACCACTACATACAGACCTGGCACGAGGGCGACGGCCCGTACGAGGTGGAGTACCGCGACGGCTCGCCGGAGCGGCACTTCGGGGTCCGGATCGAGAGTGCGGAGGAGGTCACGGCGGTGTTCGTGGCGTGGGCCCGCGCGGCGGAGGGGTGGGCGGACGGGTACGCGTGGGAGCGGATCGCCCTGCCGGACGAGACCGACCACTGAGGGTCACCGTGAAGGCGGGTTCCGGGGGCTCCGCCCCCGGGCCCGGCCCCCGGCCGCAGCCGGACGGAACCATGGGCTCCGAATACGCCAGGCGGTAACCCCCTGCTCAATCCGTCAAGGTCATGCTTCAATGGGCTCATGACCAGCATCCAGGACACCGCTACGGGGCGCATCGACCTCGAGCCGTTCTGGCCTTCCCGACAGCACCACGACTTCGACCGAGTGTGTTGTCGCGCGACCGAGGCGCTGGCCCCTTCCTTCCGCTGACCCCTTCGTCGAAGTCAGCCGCCGGTCACCATGACACCGGCCAAGGCCCGCGCATCCGCACGTCCCCTCGACGGTTTCTCGCGCGAAAGAGCTGAGCTCTCCATGACGAACCTCCATACCCTCTCCGTGCCCGCGCCCTCCGCCTCCGCCGCCCTGGGGACGCACCGGCACCGGCTCCGGTCCGTGGCCCCGGACGAGGTCCCGCCGGTGGCCGAGCTGCTGCACTCCGGGGCGGCCACGTGGCTGCCCGCGCCGCAGCACACGGTGCCGTCGCTGCCGGGCCAGCCGCCGATGATCGGCTATCTGGTGCTCGTACCGGCGGAGCAGCCCGCGCCCGAGGCCGCCGCTCCGGCCGGCCGGGGCGACGCGCTCGTGAGCATCGACCCCGAACAGCGGACGGCCTCGGTCGCCGGGAAGCAACTCGACCTGACCTACCTGGAGTTCGAGCTGCTGGCACACCTGGTGGCGCACCCCCACCGGGTGCACACCCGCGACCAGCTGGTGACCACGGTGTGGGGCTACGGCCACGTCGGTGACGGCCGCACCGTCGACGTCCACGTGGCCCGGCTCCGCCGCAAGATGGGCAAGGAGCACCGCGCGTCGATCGTCACGGTCCGCCGGGTGGGCTACAAGTACGCGCCGCCCGCCGGTTACTGACCGGCGCGACGGCCGACTCGACGGTCGGCTCGACGGCCGGCTCCCCGCGCACGGGTGCGGGACGGGACGGACGGGAAAACAGGTGACAGGCCCCGTGTGGCTCACGCACACCCGCCGTTCCGTACCGCACAGTGGGGAGCGCCATGAGAGAGCTGCCGAGACGTACGCTGCTGGGCGCCGCCGGAGTGATCGGCGCGGGAGCCGCCCTCGGCACACCGGCCACCGCGGCCACCGCCGCGCCGATCACTCCGGCGGCGCCCAGCAG
>NZ_JAINFC010000740.1 GCF_020740835.1 Streptomyces sp. UNOC14_S4 | reverse complement strand
AACGGCTTGTCTTGGCGGACCAGCCAGTTCTACCGGGGCTCCGCTTCTCGCGTCCGGCGTTCCTCCAGACCAGACCCCACTCGCAGCCACGGACCCACCCCATAACTTCACGGCCTTGCCCTAAAGGGGCGCGCCCCCCGAACGCGCGGAAAGCCGACAACGGACGCGGGCCACCCCCTACCGGCAGCCGACGTCCGGTGGAGGGGGCGGGGCCGGAGGGCGGGTTCTGAAATGACGGTGCATGGAGTACGGCTCCCCATAGGAGGTGGCCGCACGCACCGCGTTTCAGGTTCCGGCCGGAGGCCCCTCCCCCGGCCCACCAACCAACCCAGGGGCGCGGGGAACGGCGCGAGAAGCCCCACCGGACCCGCAGCTAACAACCGACCGCCTCGCGCCACACCCCGACAGCGGAAGCCGACACCGGCCGCTCCCACCCCTCAGGGCGCGCCGCCCCACCGATGTGGAAGCCGGTGATCCCCGCCCCCAGAAGCACCGGCACGTGCTTCAGCTGCAGCCCGCCACCGACCAGGATGCTCGGCTCGTATCCGGGCTCGCCCGCCCGCGCCGCCTCGGCCAGCAGCGTCGCGATACCGTCGTCGACACCGGCCGCGGACCCGGCGGTCAGATACGTGTCCAGACCCGGCAGCTCGCCCGAGGCGAGCTGCTTCCGCAGCGCGTCACGGTCCGCGGCCCGGTCGATGGCCCGGTGGAAGGTCCACCGGGCCCGCGGCCCGATCGCCTCCGTGAGCGCGGAGACCGCGGCGAGGTCGGCCCGCCCGTCGTCCGTGAGGAAGCCCAGGACGAACTCCTCCGCCCCCTCGGCGGCCAGTGCCCGCGCGTCCGCGCACAGCGCGTCCAGCGCCGCCGCGTCACCCGCCGAGAAGCCGTCCGTGGCGCGCAGCATCACCCGCACCGGGATCGAGACGGCGTCCCGCACGGCGGCGAAGGTCCCGACGGCGGGGGTGAGGCCGTCCGCGGCCATGTCGGTGACCAGTTCGAGGCGGTCAGCCCCTCCGGCCTGGGCCGCCGTCGCGTCCTCGGGGGTGAGCGCGATCACCTCAAGAATTGGTCTAGACATGTAGCACAGAGTGCCACACCCGCCGCCGCCGTCAAAAGCGGTACTCCACAATTGGCCCATGGATCGGCCCATGGACCGCACGCCCGAGCACCCGTCCGGCCCCGCCCTGCGCGCCCGCTGGCACGACACCGTCGCCCGCGCCCGCGACACCGACACCCCCGACCCCGCCCCGTACGCAGACGACCTGCTGCGCCGCTGGTCGGAGCCGCAGCGCAAGTACCACACGGTCGACCACCTGGTGGCCGTCCTGGACCGGGTCGACGAGCTCGCGGCGTACGCGCGGGACGCGGACACCGTCCGCTTCGCGGCCTGGTTCCACGACGCGGTCTACCGCCCGGACCGCTCGGAGAACGAGGAGCGCAGCGCCCATCTGGCCGAGCGCGCTCTCCCGGAGCTGGGCATCGACGCGGCCCGCACGGCCGAGGCCGCGCGCCTCGTCCGGCTGACCGTCACGCACGACCCGGCGCCCGGCGACCGCAACGGCGAGGTGCTGTGCGACGCGGACCTGGCCGTCCTGGCCGGGGCGCCGCAGGAGTACGCGGCGTACGCGGCCGCCGTCCGCGAGGAGTACGGCTTCGTACCGGACGCGGCCTTCAGGGAAGGCCGCTCGGGGGTTCTGCGGCAGCTTCTGGCGCTGCCGCGCCTTTTCCGTACGCCTCTGGCATACGAACGGTGGGAGCCTACGGCCCGGCGGAACCTCGCCACGGAGCTTGAGCTGCTTTCCGCTTGAGGGGGGTGCGCCTATTGGGGTGCCTCTTGCACTTGGCTCGCGGCCACAGGCCGTGTGTGGCTGATCGCGCAGTTCCCCGCGCCCCTTACGGGGCGCGCCCCGCCCCGCCTAAAGCCGGCCGTGCTTCGGGCGGCGCAGGCCCGCCGCCGCCAGCAGCCGTACCAGCTCCTTGCTGCCCACCTCGCGCGCACCCAGCCGTACGGCCTCCGCGTACGACGTCGACGGGATGTCGTAGTGGTCGTGGTCGAAGGCCCGCGCGGGCGCGCCGAGGCGCGCGGCGAAGCCGTGCAGTTCCTCGTACGACACGTCGCTGACCAGGTGCGACCACATGCGGCCGTGGCCCGGCCAGGTCGGCGGGTCGATGTAGAGGGTCACCGCCGCAGCGCCGTTCCCAGCGACCCCACGCGCGCCACCAGCACCGCCTGCTTGGTGCAGGCCCAGTGCGGGTCGGGGCCGAGCTCGGGCTCGACCTCCAGCGCGTGCGGGTCGCCGGAGTCGGTGCAGACGGGGCAGAGCGGCCACCGGCCGTACCGTTCGAGCAGGGCGTCCTGGACGTCCTGGGCGATCAGCCCCACCACGTACGAGGCGCCCTCCGGCCACTGCTCGACCCACCACCGCCGGTGGGCCACCGCGTCCTCCACGAGGGAGACGACGTCCGCCTCGGCCACGTCACCGGCCACCAGGTCGGCGAGGACGAGGGCGCGCGCCGCGTGCAGTGCCTGTTCGAGCTCCATACGGTCCATTGTCCGGGACACGGAAGGTTGACGGCTCACCCTGCCGAAAATACCTTTCACAGCGTGAGCAGCAAACTGAAAGAAACTTTCACACCGTCTGCCCCCACTACCTCCTCCGGTACCTCCGGCGACCCCGCCGCGGAGCGCCGGGATCACCGGGACCGCCGGAGGTACCGGAGGAGGT
>NZ_JAINFC010000074.1 GCF_020740835.1 Streptomyces sp. UNOC14_S4 | reverse complement strand
CTCCATCGGACTTGAGTTCCCGGGACCACTCGGTGGGGTCGTCTCTCCCGTGCGACGCATGCCCAACACTCGGCAGGAAAGCCTCAGTTGGTTCCAATCGCACGGGAGAGGAAGAACCAGTGCTCAAGCGTCTGGGTTTCTATGTCATGACCGGCTTCCTGCTGATCTTCGGGTCGTCGGCGGTGGCCTACGCCCACGACAACCCCCAGGCTCCCGGCGGCCTCTCGCTCCCGAAGGCGAGCGAGGTCCTGCCGGGCGCGGTGACCGCCGTCCACAACCTGACGAGGAGTCACGGCGCGGGCTGACCCGCCCACCGCGGCGGCACCGCCCCCCTCCGGCGGTGCCGCCGCCCGCGTGGCCGCGCGGTCAGGGGCCGTACGGCCCGGGTCCGCCTGTCACAGGAACGGCGTGATCTGCTCCTCGATGCCCAGCAGGGCCTTGCCGTAGATCTCCAGGCCCACGGCGGGGGTGGCCACCGCGTGGCGGCCCGCGGCGTTGGCGTCGCGCCAGATGCGCTGGAGGGGGTTGGACTCGGCGAAGGCGCCGCCGCCGTGGACGTTGAGGAGGGTGTGGATGGCGTCCAGGACGTTCTTGATGGCGTACCCCGTGTCGGCCCGTATGCGGGCGCGGGTGACCATGTCGAGGGAGGCCGCGCGGGCGGCGCCCTCGTCGATGTCCGTCGCGGCCCGCTGCAGGTGCAGGTGCGCCGTGTCGATCTGCAGGGCGGCCTCGGCGATCTGCATCTGTACGGCCACCGACTCCGCCTGGGTCTCGTAGTAGGTGTACGAGACCGGCTTGGTCGCCGCCTTCTCGGTGACCAGCTTCAGTGCCGCCCGGCCCATGCCGATCTGGGCGGCGCCGATGGCCACGTTCAGGACCGCCGAGAAGCTGGAGCTGAACAGCCCGCCGGGGGCGTGCTCGGCGGGCACCACGCCGTTGATCGCGCCCGGTACGGACATGATGCGGTGCTCGGGTACGAAGACGTCCTCGGCGATCAGGCAGTTGCTGCCGGTGCCGGCCAGTCCGGCGACGTGCCAGACGTCCTCCATCGTCAGCTCCGTGCGGGGGACGAGGACGAGCGCCTGGTCGACGACCTCGCCGTTCTCGTCGGTCACGGGCATGCCCAGGATCGCCCAGGTGGAGTGCCAGGCACCGGAGTTGTAGTACCAGCGGCCGGACATCCGCCAGCCGCCCTCCACCTTGCGGCTGGTGGTGGTGGGGCTGAAGACGCCGCTGACCCGCGCCCGGGGGTCGGTGCCGAAGACGTCCTCCTGGGCCTGGGTGGAGAACAGGGACGCCATCCACTGGCAGGTGTTGATGACGGTCACGATCCATGACGTGGAGCCGTCGCCCTCCGCGAGGGCGGCGGACACGTCCAGCAGGGTGCGGATGTCGGCCTCGTGCCCGCCGAAGCGGCGCGGCACGGTGAGCCGGAACAGGCCGGCGGCCGTGACCGCCTCGATCACCTCGTCGGTGACCTTGCGGTCCGCCTCGATCCGGGCCGCGTGCTCGCGCAACAGCGGCTGCAGCGCGACGGCCCGCGCCACCAGTTCGGCGGCGGTGAGGGCTGGCGCGGGCGCGGACGCGGTGGCCGGGGCGGAGTTGTCGGTGATGGTCATGTCTCTCTCCACAGGGTCGTGCGGATCACGGTTGACGGGAACGGGGGTGGCGGATCGCGCGGTGCTCATCGCGCCGCCGCGGCCGCGACCGCGGCCGTCGGTGCCTCCGCGGTGGCGAACGCCGAGTGCGTGCCGAAGACGCGATGGCCGTAGACCAGCGGCGCCGCACCCGTGGCCGTACGGAGACGGACGGCCGTCCCCAGCAGCAGGAGGTGGTCGCCCCCCTCCACCACGGACGTCAGCTCGCACACGAGCCAGCCCGGCGCGTCCGACAGGCGCGGCAGCCCGTGGTCGTACTCCCACCGGACCTCGGGGTCACCGAAACGGTCGGCCCCCCGGCGCGCGAAGCGCAGCGCCAGCCCGTCCTGGCCCGCGCCGAGCACGTTCACCCCGAACCGCCCGGTCGCGAGGACGCGGGCCAGCAGTCCGGAAGCGCGGTCCAGGGCCACGGACACCATCGGCGGGCGCAGCGACAGCGAGGCGAAGGCGCTGACGGTCGTCCCGTAGGGCAGGCCGCCTTCCGCGGCGGTCACGATCGTCACCGGGGCGCAGACCCCGGCCATCAGATCCCGGAAGTCCTGTTCGTCCACCGCCGCGTCCGCCGTAGCGTGTGTCGGCTCGTGCGTCGTGTCGTCCACCATGCCCCCTCGAATCCATCATGATGATTATGGTGATCATGCATGTGGCTTTTCCTGGGCGTCAAGAGGTGCGATGCTATTCGTCATAATCAATTCTGGTGAGGGTCGGGGTCGACGACCGGGAGCCGAGGAGGCCGAGTGGAAGCCGCGGACGACAGCAGAGGCGGACGCCCACCCGTCGGGCAGGGGCCGGGGCAGGGGCGCGGGAGCCAGGGGGAACGCGAGACGCGTGAGTCCCGCGAGCACATGGAGCCCCCCGCCTTCCGGCGCGGCGAGTGGGAGCGCGCGACGGGCTCCCGGGCCGAGGTGGCCGCCGAGTACGTCGCCGCGCTCGCCGCGCGCAAGAACCCGGGGGAGCGGCTGGGCACCAAGGAGGAACTCCGCGCCGCGTGCGGGGTGTCCGTCGGCACGTTCAACGAGACCCTGCGGCTCCTCCAGTCCCGCGGCCTGGTCACCGTGCGCCCCGGCCCGGGCGGCGGCCTCTTCGCCGCCGAGCAGTCACCGATGCGCCGCCTGGGCCACTCCGTCCTCGCGCTGGACACCCACCAGCCGGACGACGTACGGGCCGAGGAGGCCCGGCGCATCCGCGACGCCCTCGGCCCGCTCCTGGTGGAGGACGCCCTCTGGCACGCCTCCCCGGCCGACATCGCCGACCTGCGGCGGGAGTTGGCGGAGCTGAGGCGGGCGGCCGAGGCGTCCGACCCCGCCGCCTTCGCCGCCGCCGACCACCGGCTGCGTACGCGACTGGCGGCCGTCAGCCCCAACGCGCTGCTGCGGTCGTTGTACGGGACGCTGCTACCGCTCGCCGAGGCCGGCGCCGACGCGTCCGACGCGCTCGGCGGCCTCCAGGACCGCTACGACCGGCACGCCGCCCTCATCGACGCCCTCGAAGCCCGTGACCGCGCGAGGGCGCTGGAACTCACGTGCCTGTGCTGACGGTTCGTCGCACCCTGACTGTGCCGACGCGACTGGACGTGACTGGACGTGACTAACGGAGGTCGGACAGGAGCGCGTCGAGTGCCTTGGTCAGCGCCTCGGAGTTGGCCGTGTCGAACCAAGTGGTGCGGATGCGCTCGTTGATTCCGTTCGGCGTCTCGTGGTCACCCGCGAGCTGATGCAGGGAGCGCGCGCCGTCGCCCAGCGTGCGCCCGACACCCTGGAAGAGACCGCGGATGTAGCGGTCCGCGTCCTCGGAGGGGATGCCCTGCCGGGAGGCCCAGTCGGCGAGTGTGGCCAGGTACCGGTAATGGGTGGTCAGGGTGCCCGTCAGCGCGGAGAAGACGCCGAAGTCCGCTTCGTCCGCGACCGGGAGCGCCTCGCCGAGGCGGTCGAAGAGGGCGTCGGCCACCGGATGAGAGGGGTGGGTGACGGTGACGGACCGGCGCTCGCGCACCTCGGGCAGCGGGATGGCACGCACCAGGGGAGCGCCGGTGCCGAGTATCCGGCGCAGTTCACCGATGCCGACGCCGGCGATCACACTGACCACGACGCGGTCGCCGTCGATCCGGAGCCCGGCGAGCGCCTCGGCGCGGTCCACAGGGCGGACGGCGAGGATCACCACGTCGGAGCGGTTCACCACGTCCTGGTTGTCGGCGCACACCCGCACGTTCGGATACCGCTGGGACAACTCCGCTGCTGTACCGGCGCCGCGAGGCGAGAGGTAGATCTCCGGCGGCTCCTCGACACCGTCGCACAGGCCCGCCACGATGGCCCGGGCGATCTCGCCCACGCCGATGATCCCGATACGTTTACGTTCCACTGTGTCTCCCACTGTGTCTCCCGTCGTCCTTCCAGCGGTGGTCCGCGGCTCGATGTGGATGATCCAATCAGCCCGAAGATCATCTCGGAGATCATTTAGTGAGGGGTTCCAAGACCCCCCTCAGCCTTCTCCCAGCACCGTCCGGATCACGTGCCGGGCATTGCGGGCCATCGCCGGGTTGGTCCTCCGGTAGTACGGCAGCGCGATCAGCGCCTGCGAGAGCGTCCGCCCCCGGCCGCGTGTCCAGGTCGCGTCGTCCACGCCCAGCGCCTCGCGGAAGACCTCCCTCGCATCGGCCGGCAGCAGATTCCACGCCGGGAACAGATCGCACGCCGGATCACCCACCCCCAGGCACCCGAAGTCGATGACGGCGGTCAGCCTGCCGTCGGCCACCAGCAGGTTGCCCGGCATGAGGTCGGCGTGCAGCCATACGGGCGGCCCGTCCCAGCCCGGGGCCCGCAGCGCCTCCTCCCACACTGCCACGGCGGCATCGCAGTCGACACCCTCCTGCGGGATCCCGCGCAGTTCCTCGATCGCCGCCCGGGTCTCCGTGTCGAGCGAGGCCACCGGCCCGCCGCGATGGGCCTGCGGCGCACCCGGCAGGGTGATGCTCCGCATTGCCGCCACGAACGAGGCCAGATCCCCGGCCAGCAGCACCGGTTCGCTCAGCGCCCCCGCCTCGGGATGCTCCCCTGCCAGCCACCGGTACACCGACCACGGCCACGGATACCCCTCGGCGGGCTCCCCCTCCCCGAGCACCTCGGGGACGGGTGTCGGCAGGTGGGGCGCGAGCCGGGGCAGCCACGTCCGTTCCGTCGACACGTCACCGGCTCCACCCCGCACCAGCGGCAGCCGTACGACCATGTCGTCGCCCAGCCGGTACATCGCGTTGACCGTGCCGCCGGAGGGGAGCCGCTCCACCGCCAGGCCCGCCCACCGCGGGAACTGCCCGGCGATCAGCCGCCGTACAAGGCCGTCGTCGAGGGGGTGCATGTCGGGGTGCATATCGGGATGCATCTGCCCTGTGTCCATGGCCATGACATGCCATCCGATCGCCAGGCGCCGACGGGCGTCAAACGCTTTAGCCCAGAATCGGCAGCCACGTGCTCAGATCGCTCCGCTCACCTCTCGCGGAGACCGCCCCCGAGGCCACGGCCTCGGACCAGCCCAGCCGTCCGGTGGCCAGGCGGACCCACGTCAGGGGGTCGGTCTCGACGACGCTCGGCGGGGTGCTCGGACCTGGCGCCGGTACGGTCGCGTACGGCGGTACCCGCAGCTCGGCCGCGGCATCCGGCCCCCGGTCGGCGAAGGCGTCCGCGAGCAGCCGGGTCACCGAGGCCAGCGCGAAGCGGTCGTGGGGGAAGCCGAGGCCGAGCGCGTCCGCGAGGTCGTCCGCGTGGACGACGGTCTCCACGAGCCGGGTCACCAGGAAGTCGCTGAGCAGTATCGGCCCGAAGCGCATGGCGAACAGCCGCCCGAGCTCGGCGGCTTCGGGCCGCGCCAGGGCCCGCAGCAGCCCGTCCACTGCCGCGTCGAAGGCGCTCGCCACGGAGGCCGGTTCCCCGGCGAAGACCCCGGCGGCGTGTTCGCGCGCGTCGGCCTCGACCACGGGCGCGGCCGTCCGTGTGAGCCCGGCCCACGCGACGAGCGCGACCGGCTCGCCCTCCGGTACCGGGTCGTCCATGCGGTGCGACACCCAGTCCACGACGATGCCGATGTGGGCGACGAGCTCGCGGACGTTCCAGTCGCCCAGCCGCGTGGCACGCCCGAGGAGTTCACCGGCCCGCGGGTCGGCGCACAGCGCGCGAACGGCGGCCCGCAGCGCTTCCGCCTGCGCCCCGAGAGCGGCCCGCACCTCGGCGGGGTCGTACGCACGAAGTCCACCCATGAGCGCAGGCTACGCCGGGAACCCTCCGTTCCGGCCCCCGGCGTGCCCTGCCCGAACGGAACGCGCCTGGGACTACCAGCGCATCGCGGTGAAGTCGACGGGGCGGGGCCGGAGTTCCTGGGCGCGTGCTGTCAGCCGCCGCAGCCGCTGGGCCATGTCGTCGGCGGGGAGGTGTCGGCGGTCGCCATGGCCCGGCAGCAGCCACTCGAAGCGCAGCCGGTGGGCGGTCCGGGCCAGGGAGGCGGCCAGTTCCTCGATGGAGTACCAGGTGACGGCGTCGGTCACCTCGATGTCCGCTGTCGTGCGCGACCAGTAGAAGCTGTCGCCGCTGAAGCAGTACCGCTCGTCCGCGAGGTAGAGCACGCTGCCCCGCGTGTGTCCGGGCAGGGGGAAGGCGGTCACCCCTTCGGCGATCTCCGCCGGGTCGGTGCCGCGGAGCACACGGTCGGCGTCCGGGGCGGCGTCGAGGTCACCTTCGTGGATCCACAGCCGGGCGCCGAAGCGGTCGGCGTAGCGACGGCCGTGCGGGGCGTGGTCGCGGTGGGTGAGCAGGACATCGGTGACGGGACCCAGCGCCTCGTAGCGCGCGGCCAGCGAAGTGCTCCAGCGCGGCGTGTCCACCATCATCATGGTGCCGTCGGGGCGTCGTAACAGGTAGGAGTTGGCGCCCGCGGCACGTGGGGAGTTGTGCCCGCACAGGTGCACGGTGTCGTCCAGTGCCAGCGGGAAGGGGTCCAGCGCCGTGTCCAGCCGCCCGGTCGAGGGGCGGATCGACCGGGTGGGACAGGCGTGCGCGGCGGCGTGGAACTGCCGGATCTCGGTCTGGCCGTGCGGCTGGCGCAGGATGACCGAGCGGCCGTCGGCCTCACCGATCAGACCGGGGGCGAGCTGCCGGGCGACGTCGCAGTTCGTGCAGCGCTCGTCCACCTGCCAGCCGCTCTCAAACCCTTCATCGCCCATGACCCACTCCCCTTCGCACCGCGCCCGCCGACCGGCCGCCCGCTCTCAGGGGTATCCCGCCCCGCGCGGACAGAGGAAGAGGGCTTGGCTCTTGTACTTACGGCGCTGCCCTGCTCTGAGGGGAGTTTTAATGGCTTTTATTCGCATTTCCCGGCGTCCTACGGTCAGCCGCCGGCCAGTCGTCCGCGCCGCCGTGAGGTGATCGGGCAGGCCCGGGGGACAGCGACGGCCCCGGTCGGACGACTGCCGACCGGGGCCTGTCCCGGGCCCGGGCCCGGGAAAAAAGGGGGGAGCTCCCTGACGGGTCAGCTCTCCGAGAGGTAGCGCTCCACCGTCGCCACCTTCGACGTGAGGCCGTCCGTCACGCCCGGCCGGATGTCGGCCTTGAGGACGAGCGAGACGCGGCCGCACCGCGCCTCGACCGCCGCGACGGCGCGCTTGACGACGTCCATGACCTCGTCCCACTCGCCTTCGACCGAGGTGAACATGGCGTCCGTACGGTTCGGCAGGCCGGACTCGCGGACGACACGCACCGCGTCGGCCACGTACTCGCCGACGTCCTCGCCGGCGCCGACAGGGGAGACGGAAAAGGCGACGATCATGCGCCGACCACACCCTCCTTGCGGGCGCGGGCGGCGATGACGCTCGCCTCGGCCTCGCGGCGCAGCATGCGCTCGGCGAAGAAGCCGCCGGTGGGCAGGACGGAGAGGACGAAGTAGAGGGCCGCCCGCTTCACGTCCCAGCGGGTCTTGCTCCACGCGTCCAGCCAGAAGATCACGTAGATGATGAAGAGGACGCCGTGGACGCCGCCCATCACCGGCACCGCGTTGAAGTCGGTGGTCCGCTTGAGGACCGAGCAGACGATCAGGAGCAGGAAGGAGATGGCCTCCGGAGCGGAGACCAGTCGGAGCCGGCGCAGGGCGGAGGCGGTCTTGATGTCCACGGGGGGCACACCTTCGGGGTCGAGTGGCGGGACGACTACAGCTTGTGAGGGTATTCACAAGCTGCCGCCCATTCTCGCAGGCACCCTGTCGATCACTGGATCCGGGTTCCGTTCTAATCGGAGATCGGGGTCCGTTCCGGGGCGAAACCACTGTCGAACCGTTACAGAGTCCGGCTAGCGTCATCGCGTGGCTCAGTTTCGGCTCCAAGGGAGCAAAGTTCTCGCCGTCGACCTCTCCGGGGACACGGTCAAGGCCAAGAACGGCGCGATGGTCGCGTACGAGGGCGAGATGACGTTCAAGAAGATGACCGGTGGCGGCGACGGCCTCCGTGGCATCGTCACGCGCCGCCTCACGGGCGAGCACATGGCCGTCATGGAGGTGAAGGGCCGGGGCACCTGCTATTTCGCGGACCGCGCGAGCGAGATCAACCTCGTCACGCTGCGCGGCGAGACGCTCTACGTCGAATCGAGCAACCTGCTCTGCACGGACGGCGGCCTGCGCACGGGCACCACGTTCACCGGCCTGCGCGGCGCCTCCCAGGGCAATGGCCTCTTCACCACCACCGTGGAGGGCACCGGCCAGGCCGCGATCATGTCGGACGGCACCGCGATCGTGCTGCGCGTGACGCCGGGCATGCCCCTCCAGGTCGACCCCGGGGCCTATATAGCCCACACCGGCCGGCTGAAGCAGCACTTCCAGTCAGGGGTCAACTGGCGCACCTTCGTCGGTGAGGGTTCCGGCGAGGCGTTCCAGATCCGCTTCGAGGGCGAGGGCCTGGTCTACGTCCAGCCCAGCGAGCGCAACACGATCGGGGGCGAGCTCTGATGCCGTTCCGGCTCCTCAATTCCCGGATGGTCGAGGCCCGCGTCCTCCCCGGGCAGCGCCTCTTCAGCCAGCGCGGCGCCATGCTCGCCTACAAGGGCGAGGTCAGCTTCACGCCCAGCATCACCGGCGGCCAGGGCGGCGTGATGGGCATGATCGGCCGCCGCATCGCCAACGAGGCCACGCCCCTGATGACGGTCGAGGGCGACGGCACGGTGATGTTCGGCCACGGCGGCCACCACGTCCACGTCGTCGAGCTCAACGGCGAGACGCTCTACGTCGAGGCCGACCGCCTGCTCGCCTTCGACGGCACGCTCCAGCAGGGCACGATGTTCATGGGCTCGCAGGGCGGCGTGATGGGCATGGTCCGCGGCCAGGTCACCGGCCAGGGCCTGTTCACGACCACCCTCCAGGGCAAGGGCGACGTCGCCGTCATGGCGCACGGCGGCTTCATCGAGCTGCCGATCGTCCCCGGCCGCCCGGTCCACGTCGACCCCCAGGCGTACGTGGCCCACCGCGGCGACGTCCGCAACAAGCTCTCGACCGCGCTCGGCTGGCGCGAATTCGTCGGCCGCGGATCGGGAGAGGCCTTCCAGCTCGAACTCTCGGGCCAGGGCACGGTGTACGTACAGGCCTCGGAGGAGAAGCTGTGAACGGTCCGGTCATCCACGACGCCCAGACGCTCCCGGCCGGTGACAACGTCAACGCGTACGCCTTCAGCGTCGAGCTCACCAACAGCCGCTGGTTCCTCCAGAAGGGGAAGATGATCGCCTACTACGGGCGCATCGACTTCCACGGCATCGGCCACGGCGTCCTGGAGCACATCATCGCGGGCAGCTTCCACTCCCCGATGCACGCCGCCGACTGGGTCGTCGCCGAGGGCCAGGGCAAGATGCTGCTCGCGGACCGCGCCTTCGACATCAACTCCTACGACCTCGACGACGGCAACCTGACGATCCGCGCGGGGAACCTGCTCGCCTTCGAGCCGAGCCTCGCGCTCAAGCAGTCGATCGTCCCCGGCTTCCTCACCCTCATCGGCACGGGCAGGTTCGTCGCCGCGTCCAACGGCCCGGTGGTCTTCATGGAGCCCCCGATCCGCGTCGACCCCCAGGCCCTCGTCGGCTGGGCCGACTGCCCGTCCCCCTGCCACCACTACGACCACCACTACATGCGGGGCTTCCTCGGCAATGTCCGCGCCTACACGGGCATCGGCGGCGCGTCGGGGGAGGAGCACCAGTTCGAGTTCGTCGGAGCGGGTACGGTGCTGCTCCAGTCGACGGAACAGCTCAAGGACGACATCCCGACCGGCGAGACCCCGGACGAGGCGGGCATCCCGCAAGCAGGCCGGAACGCAAGCCCGCACAATCAGCCATCCATACCCCGCATGCCCGGCCAGCTGGGGGACCTCCAGCGCCGCTTCGGGCTGTGAGCGGTACTCTGCGGAGGGTGACGGTCGAACGCCTGATCTCACCCCTCCATATTGGTTCACCTTTCAACTTTCTTAGGTAGAATTCCTCTATGTCTATGGACACCGAGAACGGCACCCGCTGGCTCAGCGAAGAGGAACAGCGCGCGTGGCGCGCCCATCTGGAAGTCAGCCGTTTGCTGATGCACCAGCTCGAACGGGACCTCCAGCCCTTCGGGCTCACCAACAACGACTACGAGATCCTGGTGAATCTCTCGGAGTCCGAAAACCACCGGATGCGGATGAGCGACCTCGCCACCGCGACCCTCCAGTCGAAGAGCAGACTCTCCCACCAGATCACCCGTATGGAGAACGCCGGCCTCGTCCGCCGGGAGAACTGCGAGTCCGACCGCCGCGGCCTCTACGCCGTGCTCACCGAGCAGGGCTGGGAGACGATGCGGAAGGTGGCGCCGCATCATGTGGCGTCCGTGCGCGAGCACTTCATCGACCTGCTGAACGAGACGGAGCTCAAGGCGCTGTACGGCTCCCTGCTCCCGATCGCGCAGCACCTGCGTCAGACGCGGGGGCGCGTCTGACGTCCTTTCATGGATATATGCGGCGGGGGCCCTCGGTGGGTGCCCCGCCGCGGCTTTTCCGTCACCCGTGCGGGGTAAGTCGTTTCGAACCGGGGCCGGTTCGGGGCTTGCCGCTCCTAGCCTCCGTTGGTACCTGACGGTACGTACGGAAGAGCGGGTGGGGTTTCGATGGCAGCATTGGGTGCGCGGAGCACGAAGACGGTTGCACCGGTCGAGCCGCCGATCTCGTGGCGCTACTGCGGCAGCCAGATGATGATGTGGCGCACCGAGGCCGGAGTCAGCCGCGAGGAGCTGGCGGCGGAGGCGGGGTACGTCCCGGAGTCGATCAAGTCGATGGAGCAGGGGCGGCGCAAGCCGGTGCTCCGGGTGCTGGAAGTCGCGGACCAGATGTTCGGCGCGAACGGGAAGCTGAAGGCGGCGCACCCGTATCTGCAGGCGGACCGGCCCAAGGCGCGCAACGAGGAGTTTCTTGCGGCGGAGCGGGACGCCATCGCCCTTCATGCGTACCAGATGGTGCTCGTTCCGGGATTGCTTCAGACCGAGGAGTACGCGCGGGCCCTCATCGGTAGCGCCTGCCCGCCGGTGGATCAGGAGACGATCGAGCGGCGGGTGGCGGATCGATTGCAGCGGCAGAAGATGCTGACGGAGAAGCCGGACGGGATGTTCACGTTCGTGATCTATGAGCTCGCGCTCCGTACGGGAGTCGGCGGTCCGGATGTGATGAAGAGGCAGGTTCAACACCTCTTGGAGGTCGCTGAGTTGCCTAATGTGGCACTTCAGATCCTCCCCGCCGAGCAGGGGGCGTTCGGGTGGCTCAGTGGGACGATGGTCATCCTGGAGAGTCCGGAGTTCATGCGTCACGTCTATACGGAGCATCATGGTGACAGCACCCTGCATGTAGAGCCGGAAAAAGTCAGCGCCTTCGTCAAGCGCTACGGGATGCTCCAGGCGCAAGCTCTGAACCCCACGGAATCAACTCATTTCCTCGGGAAGTTGACTGAGTGATGAAGACCTCCAAGTCCAGCTACAGCAATGACGCCGAAGGGGGTGACTGCATAGAAGTCACCCCCCGCCCGCAAGCCATCCACATACGTGACTCCAAACGAACAGGCGCCCCCGGGCTCCCCCTCCCCGAAAGCGCCTGGTCGGCATTCGTCACGTATGCGGCGGCATCCCTGACCGCCTGAGGCGTGTCCGACCGGGGCAGTCTCGAACGGGCTCCTTACAGCGCCGCGAACCGCTCTTCGAGATCCGTGATCCACTCGGCACGGCGGCCCATCAGGTAGACCTTGTTGTGTGTCCGCTGCACCTCGTGCAGCAGCTCGAATCCCTGCGTCTCGTTGTACCTCACGAGTCCGGGGAAAAGGCAGCCACGCCGAACCCATTGCTTCTCCTGCTGCGCGGCCCTGTCCACGGCCCACAGGGCCATGACGGTGCCCGGCTTCTTCTCCCGATAAGCCGGGTCGGTCACCGACGTGTACAGGTAGTGCGCCGACTCGCTCAGCTCGTCCTCGGTCCAGCCCCACGGTGGGGTGTGCTCCTGCACGGTGGTGCACCCGATGACCTTTCCGTCCTCGGCGAGGACCCACACGTCCCCGTCCGGGTTCTCCGCCTGCAGGGCCAGTTCGGCGGCGTTCTCCCGCCAGCTCGGAAGGCCCCGGTCCTCCAGCCACGTGGAGCGGGCGAGGATCAGGTTCTCGACGGCGGGAATGTCGGCCGCGGTGGCCGGACGCATGGCGAACACGTTGTCTCCTGAGGGCGGGGGTTACAGGAACGCCGTGGCGGCGAGGTGCAGGTCCAGGACTTCGAGGAGCTGTGCGTCTCCGTCCTCGCGGTACGGCCCTTCGGTCAGCCGACGGACAGCCTTGCGGAGACCGTCGGGGTCCACGAGCCGTTCGTCGAAGAGCGGCGAGCCGTCCTTGAGCATCCGGGCGAACATCGGGCGCGCGATGGTGGTCAGCGAGTGCTGAACGACTTCCGCGAAGCTCTCCCGTTCGCGGGACTCGGTGACATCAGGGCTCAGCCCGAGAGCAGCGAGTCGGCGGCGCTGGAGCTGTTTCAGCTCGCGCCAGTCCATCGGCAGCCATTCGCCGAGCTGCACCATCCCCGGGTCCGCGAACGGATGCACGGGCCAGATACCCGACCGCATGAGTACCGGAGCCGTGGTCTCCAGCGACAGCAAGGTCATGCTGTTGATGGCGGCAGGCGGGGCGATGCCGTCGTCGGCGTACTCCAGAGCCGACCGTGCCCGCTCGCTGATCCAGGGCAGGGCGTCACTGATCTCACCCATGGACTTGTGCGGGTACTCGGCCTGCGACAAGGCCACCATCTCGTCTCCGCCGAGCCCGGTGACGACGACCTTGGCGCCTTCCTCGGCCAGGACTTCCGTGAGCCGGGTGAAGGGGAGGTGAAGCGGCTCCTCGTACGGGCTGATCATCTTGCCTCGTACGCGGGCGCATGCGGGCGACAGCGGCGGGTGCTCCATGGCATCGACGAGATAGTCCGGCTCGGCGAACGGAAGTGCCTTGACCATCTCCGACCGCCTTCGGATCTGGCTGTCGCGCCCTGGCCCGGCGATGAGGAGAGCAGCAGTCGGGAACCGGTTCGGGTAGCGCTCGGCAAGGCGCGTTCCCACGGTGCCGGAGTCGAAGCCGCCTGTGAGGTGAAGCACCGTGCCCACTGAATCGATGGGCCGTAGATCAAGGGCGTTGTCCATCGCTTCCACGAACGCCCCGAGGACATCGGCATCCGGGGCCAGTTCGCGCGGGCCGCTGTGCAAGGCAGGTTCGGGATAGCGCAGGTGCAGGTGACCGCCGTAGACGGCGGTCGTGCGCTCGGTCACCCGGTGGATGCCCCGGAACACGGTCTCGGTGCTGTACCGGGGCCGGTAGATCAGCAGCCGGGCAACCTCCCGAGGGCTCAGGCCCTTCGCGTGCCTGGCGAGGTCAGCCATGTCCCATGAGCCGTAGAGGGTCGTCGCGTCGCTCGCGACGTACAGCGGTGCGATACCACCGGGTCCTGCGGTGACACGGCACGGAACGTCGGGGGCGGTCTCCACGAGCACGTAGTCCGTGGGCCACTGCTCCACGAGCGCGCGGGACTTGTCGAATTCTCCGGGGCTGACGCTACGGGGAAGGCTGGGCTCGGCCGCGTCACGGCCGACGACCCGTTCACGTACGACGATCAGCGTGCGGGTTCCGTCCGTGACGGCGGCCTGTTCCACCATGGGGTGCTCGTAGGGCGTGATCTCGCTCGTCCTGTCGGCGGTGACGTAGCGACGGCCGTCCCACGTCCATGTCACGTTCGAGTACGGGGTGACACATAGCTTGATCACATGCTGTCCCTTCACGAGGGCCCGAGGGGCAAGGAACGACCGGCCCCTCGGGCATGGAGATCGACAGACTCAGGTGGCGGTGGTGTCGTACGTCTTGGCACCGTCCGACGAACCCGCGGTTTTCTTGTACTCGTGCGTCTCAGCCGGCGACTGAATCCGCCGGTTCGCCTTGGTCGTGAACAGCTTTTCGAAGCGGCGTTCCCGCTTCACCGGGGGTGTGAAGTCGTTCACTCCTGTCCCTCCTCGTGCTCAAGCAACGCCGTGCAGGTGTCGGTGGCAGGTGTACTTCGGGTGCTCCATGTTCCCCGGAGGGAGGTCGGCGCCGTCGTCCGTCCCGCCCAGGCCGCGGGCGTCGCATCCTGAGGAGTGCCACGCTAGGGAGGCAGAAGCTGTGATTGCCAGAAAGTTGCAACGAGTTGCAGATGTCACCCGAGAGTTTCGATCGCGGAGGCGATCAGTGACCGTGCATGTGCGCCGTACACGGCCCGTTTTTGCAGCTCGGCGAAGGTCTTGAGGTAGTCGCGCACCTCACCCGGGGCGGTCACGGTCACTTGGGCGGTCAGCAGCTCGACGGCCACCTGTTCGTCGTCGTAGATGTTGAACGTCTCCACGGGCCAGATGATCCGTCGGCTTTCGAAGGGGATGATGCCCAGGCTGACGGAGGGCAGAGACATCACCGACAGCAGATGCCCGAGCTGTCCGGCCATGGTCTCCTCGTCGCCCATCCGGTGCCGAAGGACGTTCTCCTCGAGGAGCATGACGAATCGGTGATTGCCTTCGCGGAGTACACGCGCCCGTGCGAGCCGGGCCGCTACTGCCTCGGGGATGTCGTCCGGGAGGTCCCTCAGCCAAGCGGCTGACGCAAGGGATGCTGTCACGTAGCCCTCGGTCTGAAGAAGACCGGGGATGACGTCCGAGCTGTAAACCCGGTGGAGTCTGGTGCGCTCATACAGCGGGACAAGTCCTTCTTGGAGATGCCGCAGCGTCTTCTGCTTGTGGACTCGTCGCCACTCGACATACATGGACTCGACGGCTCGGTTCGCCGCGATAATGTCCGCGGCCTGGTCCTCGGCGCCGCAGGCAGCACACCACGCTCGAATGTCAGCGTCCGAAGGTGCCGTTCTGGCATTCTCGATCCGTGATGACTTGGCTTTGTGCCAGCCGCAGCGAACAGCCAGATCACCCCCGGTGAGTCCTGCATCCCGCCGGATCTCCTTGAGCCGGCTTGCCAACGCTTCACGTGCTGCCTGGGCACTGGACGAAGGGACGATAGGCATGATCTGGCAATCCGTCAGTGTGCTCTAGACCTTGTAGTTCTCGTGTGGAATACCCCGCTCCCACACCAGGTCGAAGGCATTCAGGCACAGCCTGATGACGTTGGCGTCCTCGGTGAGTTGTTCCCCCGCGTCTCCTCCGTCACCGGTGAAGTGGTGGAAGCGGACGAGGTGGGCATCGAAGACCCAGAAGTCGTTTCCGGGGAGCGCGATGTCCGATGCCTGTCCACGTGGTAGCCACCTGACCTGTTCCCCCGCAGTGACGTTGGTGAAGGTCTCCGAGTGCTCGTACTTGATGTACTCACTCACCGGCTCGGAGACGATTCGGGCCCTTCGCATCACGACTCCACGCGCTACGGCGTGAGAGACGATGTCGTGCCATGGGCGCCACCACGACTCGCGATCGTCGGGGTTGAGACGGTGGCCGGCCTTCCAGGCCGCGAACCCGGACTTCTCGTAGTCCACGGCGTAGGAGTCACGCATCTCCAGGTGCACCGCAGAGTACTTGGCCGAGTCCAGCAGTTCTTCAAAGCTTGCCTGCTGCTTCCTCCGCTGCATCGCATGCCTTCCTGATGATGTCGATCATCCGGTACGGCATCCGGATGACTGCTTCGTCGTCGGAGCCGGGGCTGTTCTTCCGGCACTCGGCCTGGATCTCTTCGTTGGCCAGCCAGCCCTGGAAGAGGATGTCCGGCTCGGGTTTCACGTCAACATCCACCCATGCTGCCGGGCACTTGTCTCCGGTGGTGTTGGGGTCGATCCCGATGAACAGTAGTGCCATAACTGCCTCCCGTGTCGAGCCCGTTGCGATCAGTCGCATGACGATCGTCCTGGCGCCCGAGGCGCGTCAAGGGGGCGAGTGACGAGTGGTCCGAGCGCCCCTCGCGCACGTCGTCATTCATGAGCGCGGAGCCTGTGGGTGCGGCCGGGTGGGGGCGGTCGCGCGCCCCTGCCCGGCCCCCGCGCTGCCGTCCGTGCCGTTCGAGCCGTGCGGGTGAGCGCTCGGTCCGTGTGCCCCGGCGGCAGCCGGGAGCAGGGATTCCGTAAGCTACCGCGCCGCCCCCGGGGAGGGGGCACCGCATCAACATCCGGCACCCCCCGAAGGCGCACCGCATGAACATGCGGTATCCGGGTCGGACGCGGTGTCCACGATCCGGGTGGGTCCCCGGCGTTCGGGCCCGCCCCCGCTTCATGGGCCCATGCAGGCAGTTCGTTCATGTTTGAGCGGGGCGTAGGCGGGTTGCCCCTGGTCATGCGCCTGCCGCGGGCACGAGAAAAACGAATCACCGCGCCTCGCAGATGGCGTACGCCCCTCCGGGCGCAACGCCTCGCGCACTGGCGGACGCTCCGAGCGCGCGCCCCGGGCGCACACTCAGCCGCGTCGCATATTCATTGCGGCCTTGCGATTGTCCTACTTACTTTGAGTGCTGCGCGGACCGACCGCTCGAGGGCCCCGAGAGGGCGTCCTCAAGGTCCGCCGGGCAGGCGCCTGTTGAGCACAGCCAGCACGCACAGTGCGTCGATCGCGTCGAGCGACCGACGCATCGTCCCCAGAAAAGAAGGAGAAAAGCCATGACGTACGAGCGTCCCACCCTCGCCAAGGCCGGCAGCTTCCGCAAGGTGACCGGCGCCGGGATCAAGGGTCCGAAGGACGTGCTGGGCCTCAAGAACCTGGTCTGAGCCGGGGCGGGCCGCCCGCACCCGCCGACCCTGCGGGCAGCACGCAGCACACCGGGTCCGCCGCTGAGCCGGCGGCCTGGTAACCGGGTGGTGGCCTGCCAGGCCACCACCCGGTCCCCTGATCCCCTGACCCGTCTCGCCCCCGCCCCCTCGTACCCGAAGGCCGTGGCCCATGGACCAGACCCTGTCCCTCCAGACCGTCCCCGCCTGGTTCGTCGTCCTCCCCGACACCGACGCGGCGGCGCCCCTCGCCCGCGCGGTGCTCCCCTACTCCCACCGGACCCTGTGTCATGCCTCCGGCCGCCCGTGGATCGTCGGCCGCTGGGCGCCGGACGCCATGGTGGTGGGCGAGCACGGGGACACGCGTGTCGCGGTGACCGGGGAGCACGCCGTCACCCCGTGGCAAGCCCGGCGGGCCTCCGCCGCCGTGGCCGGTTCCCGTTCCCCCGACGCGCTGGACCGGGCCGCCGACTGGCCCGGCAGCTTCCACCTCGTGGTCAGCCGGGGCGGTGACGTCCACGTCCAGGGCTGTGCGGTGGGCCTGCGCCGGGTGTTCCGTACGACGGCCACCACGGCCACGCCGTCCGGGACGGCCCTGGTGAACGTGGCCGCCGACAGGGCCGACGTCCTCGCCGAACTCACCGGTGCCGAACTCGACCCGTGCCGCGTCGCGTTCGCGCTGCTCACCCATGGCGCGCCGTACCCCTGGGCGGGCGAGCCCCTGTGGCGGGGGCTGTACGCCGTCCCCGGCGGCCACCGCCTGACCCTGACCGCCGACGGACGCGCCCGCACGGCCTGCCGGTGGTCGCCGCCCGACCCCGTCCTCCCGCTCGCCGAAGGAGCCGTTCGCTTGCGCGAAGCGCTCGTCGAAGCGGTCGGGATCCGTACCCGGGGACGCGACCTGATCAGCACGGACCTGGGCGGTCTGGACTCGACGGCCGTGTGCTGCGCGGCGGCACGCGGGGAGGCGAAGGTCGTCGCCTACACCGCGGGTGCCCACGACGTGGCGGGCGACGACGTGTACTGGGCCCGGCGGACGGTCGGGGCCCTGGAGGGCGCCGTCGAACACCACGTCGTGTCCGCCGCCGACATGGCGCTGACCTTCGACGGCATCGACACCCTCGCCGACGTCCTGGACACGCCCAGCATCGCCATCGTCGACCGCAACCGCCGTATGGGCATCGTGGAACTGGCCGCGGCCCGCGGCTCCGGGCTGCACCTCACCGGACTCGGCGGCGACGAACTCCTGGCCGGGACCCCCGCCCGGCTGCACACGCTGCTCCTCCGCCACCCCCGCACCGCCGCCCGTGCCGTCCGGGGGTACGCGGCCAAGTACCAGTGGGCGCGCCGGGAAACCCTGGGCCAGCTGCTCGACCGACGCGGCTACGCCTCCTGGGCCGAGCGGGTCGCCCGCGAGCTGACCGCCCCGGAGAGCCCTCCCGAAGAGCCGTTGCTCGACTGGGCGGTGGCGTCGCGCATGCCTCCCTGGGCCACGGCCGACGCCGTCGCGGTCGTACGGGAACGCCTGAGCGGCGGCCCGGCCGCGCCGCCCCGCGGCAGGAACCGGGGCGAGCACCGCGAACTGGTCGCCATGGACAGCATCTCCCAATGGGCCCGGCACATCGGGCAGATGGCGGCCCCGCTGGGCATCGGCCTCTCCGCCCCCTACTACGACACCCGCGTCATCGACGCCGCCCTCGCCGTCCGCACCGGCGAACGGATCACCCCCTGGCGCTACAAACCCCTCATCGTCGAGGCCATGCGCGGCGTCGTCCCCGAAGCCTCCCGCACCCGGGCCACCAAGGCGAACGCCACCCTGGAGGAGGAAGCGGGGCTGCGCGACCACCGCCGGGCCCTGCTGGCCCTGTGCGAGGACTCCCGGCTGGCCCGGCTCGGCCTCGTCGACGCCCGCGTGCTGCGCGACTGGTGCCGCCGGTCCCTCACGGCGGAGACCGGGAGCTGCCTGCTGCACGCGACGATCGCCTGCGAAGTGTGGCTGCGCTCCCGGGAGATGACGCCCCGCCCGGCCACCGGACACGGAACGACCGGATACGGAACGAGGTGAACCCGTGCTCACTCTGAAGCCCGGCATCCTGCTGACCGAGACCGAGTACGGCATGGCCCTGCTCGACCAAAGGAGCGCCGAGTACTGGACGCTCAACCCCACCGCCGCCCTCGTCCTGCACACCCTGCTGGGCGGGCACGGCACCGAGCGGGCCGTGGAGCTCCTGACCGCGCAGTACGAGGACATCGACCCGGACACGGCCGCCGAGGACGTCCGCCAGATCGTCGACGACCTGCGTTCCGCGGGTCTCGTCACGCCGTGACACGGGCGGGGACACGTCCCCGAGCCGTCAGGTATCGCCCGTCCCGACCGGAGAGGCAGACATGTCGATACAGGAAGCGGTGCCCTATGACCCCCGCTCCGTTCCCCTCGGCCGCCGCTGTGTCGCGCGGCTCGCCGTGGGCTGCGCCCATCTGCTGGCGGTGCTGCCGCCGCACCGAATACGTACCGTCCTGACCCGGCTGCGCGGCGGGTCCCGGCCCGCCACCCTCGCCGAGGCGAGTGCCGCGCGGGAGACGGTGCTCGCCGTGAGCCTCGCCGCCGGAGGGCAGAAGGGCTGCCTGGTCCGGTCCCTGGCCACGGTGCTGCTGTGCCGCTGGTACGGGCAGTGGCCCACGTGGTGCGTGGGTGTGCGCGTCCGGCCGCCGTTCGCCGCGCACACCTGGGTGGAGGCCGAGGGCGTCCTCGTCGGCGAGGGGGCGCCGTCCGACTACTACCGGCGTTTCTTCGCCGTGGAGTGCCCGCGGAACGCCCGCAGGACGACCGCGGATCGGGCGGAGTGAGCCGATGACCGTGGCACCCTCCGCCGGGGCCGTCGCCGGTACCGCACCGGGGGAGCCGACGACGGTCCCGCCCGCCGCCCGGCCCGGCCACCGGGCCCTGCTGTCCCATCTGCGCCCACAGCGGGGCCGCCTGGCCACGGGCGTCGCCGTCGGCCTCGCGGGCAGCGTCCTCGGCCTGGCCCAGCCGCTGGCCGCCAAACGCATGGTGGACGACCTGGGGCAGGGGAGCCCGGCCCTCGGCCCCGTCGCGCTCCTGAGTCTGCTGGTGATCGCCGGAGCCGTGCTCGCGGGTCTCGGCCACTACGTCCTCCAGTGCTCGGCGGAGAACGCCGTCCGTACCGCCCGCTGCCGGCTGGCCGACCGCCTGCTGCGGCTCAGGGTGCCGGTGGTCGAGAACACCGAACCGGGCGATCTGATCACCCGGGTCACGTCCGACACGACGCTGCTCGGCCAGACCGCGCCACAGGCGGTGTCCGCCGCGGTCAACGGCACGCTGGTCACCGCGGCGACCGTCGTCATGATGGGCCTGCTCGACCCCGTCCTGCTGTGCGCGACCCTGGCGGTCGTGGCCTTCGTCGGCGTCCTCGTCGCGGTCGTGGCCCCGCGCATCGGCCGGGCCACCCGTACCACCCAGGAGGCGGTGGGCCGCATCGGCGCCGCGCTGGAACGGGCCCTGGGCGCCTTCCGCACCGTCAAGGCGTCGGGCGCCGAACGCCGGGAGGCCGAAGCGCTGCACCGCGCCGCCGAGGAGGCCCGCCGCACCGGGGTGCGGGCCGCCGGGTGGGAGGCGGTGTCGGCGATGGCGACGGCGGTCGCCCTCCAGATCTGCTTCCTCGTGGTCCTCGGCGTGGGGGGCGCCCGGGTGGCCTCCGGGGCCACCAGTGTCTCGACGCTCGTCGCGTTCCTCCTCTACCTCTTCGCCCTCGGCCCGCGGATCGCGCAAGTGG
>NZ_JAINFC010000739.1 GCF_020740835.1 Streptomyces sp. UNOC14_S4 | reverse complement strand
GTACGCCCCCTTCGCCCACCTCACCGCCCCCAACTCCGCCCTCTACCGGCGGACGATGCGGACGTTCCTCGCCGCCAAGGAGCGCTTCGCGGTGCATCTGCGGCCCGAGGACGTGCATGCCGCCCTGCCCGCCGGTGAGCGTCCGGCCGAGCTCGACGCCGTGGTCAAGGCGCTGGACAGCCTCGTCGAATGGGGAAATCTGCGGGCCGATCCCGACACGGCACGCGTCACGGCCGTCGAGGACTTCTACCGCAAGCGGTTCGTCTACCAGCTCACCCAGGCGGGAGAAGCGGCGGAGGAGGCGCTCTCCGCGTACGACGAAGCGCTCGGCCGACGGGGCGCGCTGCAGGCGGTCGCGCTGCACGACATCGTCACCCACCTGCGGGCCCTGCTCGTCCTGGGAGCCGAGGAGGAGCCTGACCCGGCCAAGGCCCACCTCGCGCTCGACGCGCTGACCAGCCGGTTCGCGGCCCTCGCCGAGAACGCCCGGGCCTTCATGGGTTCCCTGCAGCGCACCATCGACCTGCACGACGTCGAGGAGGAGGTCTTCCTCGCCTACAAGGACCGGCTCATCCAGTATCTGGAGCGGTTCATCCAGGACTTGATCACTCTCGGCGGACGCATCGCCCAGCTGATCCTGGAGCTGGAGGGTGGTGACGCGATCGCACCGCTGCTCCGGGCCGCCGCCGCTCGCGAGGCCGCCGACGCGTCCCCGGAGGACGCGGAGGGCGCGGAGCAGGAGGCGTACGCGCGGTGGGCCGGCCGCTGGGAGGGGCTCGCCGCCTGGTTCATCAGCAGGGACGGGCGGGAATCGCAGGCGCGGCTGCTGCGCGGCCGGGCGCTCGGGGCGATCCCCCAGCTCCTGGCGGTCGTACGGTCGCTGAACGAGCGCAGGGCCGGGCGCTCCGACCGTTCGGCCGACTTCCGTACGCTCGCCCGCTGGTTCGCCGAGGCGCCCGACGACGAGGCCCGGCACCGTCTGTGGCGCACCGCTTTCGGGCTCTACCCCGCCCGCCACCTCACCGTCGACGCCGACACCCTCGCCGTCCGCGCGGCCCGGCCGGTGCCCGCCGCCACCCCGTGGGCCGCGGCCGAACCGCTGCGGATCAGCCCGCAGTTGCGGCGCACCGGCAGTTACGAACGGCGCGGCAAGCCGCGCAGGGTCGAGGACCGGTCCGAGGCACGCCGCCATCTCGCCGAGATCGCCGCCAAGCAGGCCGCCGAGACCGCCGCCGCGCGGGCGCGGCTCGCCACCGACGGCGTCACCCGGCTCTCCGCCCTCGGCGACCTCGATCCGCTCGCGTTCGGCCTCTTCCTCCAGCTCCTCGGCGACGCCCTCGCCACCTGGCGGCCCGGCATGACACGTACGTCCGCCACCAGCAACGACGGGTCCATGGAGATCCGCCTCACCGCGCTCGGCGATGGCACGGCCGCCGAGATCACCACCCCCGGGGGCACGTTCCGGGGCCCCGACCACACCGTCGAGATCATCGACCTCACAGAGGGGGACAGGGGGGACGGCAGGCGATGAACGCCACACTTACCGAGGTCCTGGACGGGCAGCACGCCGCCGAGTCGCGCAAGGCCGCGCGCGCTCTGCTCAAGGAGCCTCTCCTGCTCGCACGCGGCCCGCGTTCGGACGACTTCCGGCTCGTCCGCCGCCACGCCTCGGAACTGCGCGCGTGGTTCGACCGCAACACCGGCTGGTCCCTCCACGTGGACGCCGAGGCCGCCCGCCTGTACAAGACCCCCGGCTTGCTCTCCGACCCGGCACACCCGGCCCGCGAGGCCGGCCGGGCCGGTGCTCCCTTCACCCGCCGACGCTATGTCCTGCTCTGTCTCGCCCTCGCGGCCCTGGAACGCGGCGAGAACCAGACAGCGCTCGGCCGCCTCGCCGACCAGGTCGTTCTGGACGCGGCGGACCCCCATCTCGCCGCCTGTGGCATCCACTTCACCCTGGACCGCCGCGACGAGCGCCTCGACCTCGCCGCCGTCGTCAAGCTCCTGCTGAGGCTCGGTGTCCTGCGACGGGTCGCCGGTGACGAGGAGGCGTACGTCAGCGGAGCGGGCGACGTCCTCTACGACGTCGAGCGCCGCGTGCTGGCCGGTCTGCTCGCCACGCGCCGGGGCCCTTCCACGGTGCGGGCCGGCACCTTCGACGAGCGTCTGGCCGAACTGGTCGCCGAAACCGCCCTGGACAGCGACGACCTGCGGTTCCGCGCGATGCGCCGCTCACTGACCCGCCGCCTGCTCGACGACCCGGTGCTGTACTACGACGAACTCACCGACGCGGAGCTCGCCTACCTCACCCGGCAGCGCGGCTTCCTCACCGCCCGCATCACGGAACTGACCGGACTCGTCGCCGAGGTACGGGCCGAGGGCATCGCCATGGTCGACCCCGACGACGACCTCACCGACGTCCGCATGCCCGAACAGGGCACCCACGGCCATGTCACCCTGCTGCTCACCGAGCACCTCGCGACGGCGGACGGGCCCGTCACCGTCGGAGAGCTCCAGCGGAAGGTCCGTGAACTCGCCGCCGTCTACGGCGGCTTCTGGGCCAAGTCGGCCAAAGAACCGGGCGCCGAAGGCGAACTGGTCGAGCAGGCGCTCGCCAAGCTCACCGCGCTGGGACTCGTCACCCGTCACGGCGACGCGGTCGCGCCCCGCCCGGCCCTCGCCCGGTACGCCGTCGGCGAGGCCGTCGTCCTCGAACCCCGCGCCTCCCGCACCC
>NZ_JAINFC010000738.1 GCF_020740835.1 Streptomyces sp. UNOC14_S4 | reverse complement strand
GGGGTCGGCGGGGGAGAGGGGGAACTCCCGCGCGAAGCGGACGAGCGCGGAACGGTCCCGCTGGTGCCGGTAGGGCGCCAGGTAGGCGTCGTGGACGGCCTGCGGCAACGGGCGCCGCGGGCCCTGCCGCAGGGCCACGCGGGCCACGGCGTTGGACGCGTGCGCGACGCGGCCCACCGTCCGCTGCCGCAGGGCCTGCACCGCCCACGGCAGCCGGTACCCCGGCGGCATGGGGAAGGCCGCCGTGTTGAGCACGACCAGGCGGTCCACGACACCGGGACGCAGATGGGCCCACCACAGGCCGACGGGACCGCCCCAGTCGTGCACGACCAGCGTCCAGCCACGGCGCGGCGCCCCGCCCTGCGCCGTGAGGTGGTCCACGAGGCGCGCCAGGTCCTTCGCGCGGTTCTCGGCGAGGAGCTCGCCCTCCAGGTCGCGCGCCCGGTCCGAGAGCCCCATGCCCCGCAGATCGGGGACGACACAGCGGTACCGGCCCCGCAGCCCCAGGACGAGACGCCGCCACAGGTAGCTCCACGTCGGGCTGCCGTGCACCATCAGGACGGGCCTGCCCCGGCCCTCGTCCAGATAGTGCTGGTGCCACGCGCCGTGGCTGAACCACCGCCCCTGGAAGGGGTAGTCGGGCAGGCGGCGGGCCTGCTCCGCGGTGAGAGGCGGCTGAGGGCTCACGGCGAGCTCCTGCCCATCCGTACGCGCGTCCTGCCCCGGACCACGTCGAATCACCCGAGTAGGTGATATCCGGGCGTTGTCGCAGGTGCCGCACGCGCCGCCACGGGCGGAAGGGAATGGCGCAACAGCAGGTCACAGCCGCGCCCCTGGGCCCAGTACGGTGAGGAGTCCCAGCCGACCCACGGAGGTGCAGCCGATGCCGGACGCCGACCCCGGGCTCTTCGGGCCCGCCTCCGTGGCCTGGCAGCTGCACGGCGACCCGATGATGTGGATCGCCGGGATCCGTGCGCTGTGGCTCCAGGCGCTGCACCCCCGTGCCGTCCGCGGGGTCACCCAGAACTCCGACTTCCGGCAGGACGCCTGGGGACGCCTGCGCCGGACCGCCCACTTCGTCGGCACCACCACCTACGGCACCACCGGGGCCGCCGAGCGCGCGGGCGCGGCCGTCCGCGGCATCCACCGGCGGCTCTCGGCCGTCGATCCGGACACCGGCGAGCGCTACGGCGTCGACGACCCGGACCTGCTGCTGTGGGTGCACTGCGCCGAGGTCGACTCCTACCTCCAGGTGGTCCGCCGCTCCGGCTTCGCCCTCACCGACGCCCAGGCCGACGCGTACCTGGACGAACACCGCGTCTCCGCCCGCCTCGTGGGCCTCGACCCCGCGGCCGTCCCGGGGACGACGGCGGAGATGGCCGCCTACTTCGAGAAGGCGCGCCCCGCGCTGGCCCTCACCCCCGAGGCCCGTCAGGTGGACGACTTCCTGCGGCGGCCCCCGGCACACCCGGCGCTGGCACCGGCACGCGCGCTGCTGTGGGGGCGGGTGGTGGCTCCCCTCGCCTACGGGGCCCTGCCCTCCTGGGCGCACGAGCTCTACGGAAGGCCCGCGCCCCCGGCCCCGGCGGTCACCCGTCACCTGCGCCTCACAGGTACTGTACTGCGCGGCGTCCCCGCCACCGTACGCTGGCAACTCCCGCCCAAACACATCCTCCGGGCGGTGGGCAGGCTCGGGCCCGGTACCCGTCCTTCCTCCTCCCGGCTGCAAAGACGGGCCGCCATACTGGACGGGCCGGGAGGGGCACTGCGACGCGACGGGGGCGGCGGCGAGGGATGGCGGAATCCAGGCTGATCCAGGGCCGGTACCTGCTGCTCGACCGGATCGGGCGGGGCGGTATGGGCGAGGTGTGGCGTGCCCGCGACGAATCGCTGGGCCGCCAGGTGGCCGTCAAGTGCCTCAAGCCGATGGGCCCGCGCCACGAGCCGTCGTACCTGCGGGTGCTGCGCGAGCGGTTCCGCCGCGAGGCGCGCGTCGCGGCGGGGCTCCAGCACCGCGGCATCACCGTCATCCACGACTTCGGCGAGTCCGACGGCGTGCTCTTCCTGGTGATGGAGCTGCTCGACGGCCGCAACCTCAGCGAGCTCCTGGAGGACAACAAGCAGCACCCCCTGCCCGTCCCGGAGGTGATCGGGATCGCCGAGCAGGTCGCCGCCGCCCTCGCCTACACCCACCGGCAGGGCGTGGTGCACCGCGACCTCAAGCCCGCCAACATCATGCGGCTCACGGACGGCACCGTGAAGATATGCGACTTCGGCATCGCGCGCCTCGGCCACGACATCGGCTTCTCCAGCCGTCTCACCGGCACCGGCATCGCCATGGGCACCCCCCATTACATGTCGCCCGAGCAGATCGGCGGCGGCCAGGTCGACCACCGCAGCGACCTCTACTCGCTGGGCTGCGTGCTGTACGAGATCGCCACCGGTGCCCCGCCGTTCGACATGGACGATGCCTGGGCCATCCTCGTCGGCCACCGCGACACCCCGCCCACACCACTGCGCGAGCTGCGGGCCGAACTCCCCGGGGCCTTCGAGCGGATCGTCCTCGACCTGCTCGCGAAGGCGCCGGACGCCCGCCCGGCCGACGCCGGCGCGCTCCACGAACGCCTGCTGGAGCTCGCCCTGTCCGAACTTCCCGGGCTGCCCGGGCCCGTCGCCACCGTTCCCCGTACCCTGACCGAGGTGCGGCCGCGGCCCCTGCGGCCCTCGGTACGGCTG
>NZ_JAINFC010000737.1 GCF_020740835.1 Streptomyces sp. UNOC14_S4 | reverse complement strand
GCCCAAAACGCACCACCTCCCCTTTTCCACCAAGGGAGTTCGCGTCACTGCACGGGCCACGCACCCGGTTCCCGGAAGCACGGCACTTCCCCCGAAGGAGGCCGCGGCACCGGCTTCCGGTTCACCCTTCCATTGCCGTCGGCACGAGGGCGCCCCGACAGGCGTCGTGGGCGCCGATCACCCGGCCGGAATCCGCCCGTAGGCAACCCGGCCACCGGCCCGCTACGTTCCGGCCATGGCCCCGCGCACTCTCACCGCTCCCACCCCCGTCGACCGCGCCATGCGCGCCTTTCCCGTGCACCACCCCGACGCGCAGCTCCGCATCGGGGTGCTGCTCCATCTCACGGGTACGGCACCGCACATCGACCGGCTGCGTGCCCGGGTCGGTGACCGGCTGCCCGCGTTGCCCGCGCTCACGCACTTCCTGACGGACGCGGGCCGGGGGTGGGCGCGGGAGGAGTGCCCCGATCCGGTGCGGCACGTCGTGGAGCACGCGTTACCGCCCGGCCCCGGGCAGGTGGAGCGGGCCGTGCAGCGGCTCATCCGGCGGCCGTTGCCGGAGGCGGCGCCGCACTGGCGCGTGTGGCTGCTCCACGGCCACGAACCGGGCCGGTACGCCCTGCTGTACCTCGTCCATCATTCGATGCAGGACGGCGCGGGGATGCTGCACACGCTGGAGACGCTCTTCACCCCGCACGGCACCCCGGACCGCGAGTCGTCGGCGGTGTTCGCCGCGCTCTCCCCCACCCCGCGCGTCACGTTCCCGGACCGTCTCCAGGCGCTGGCGACCGCGGCGGGCGCGACGGCGCGGTCCCGGATCTGGGCGTCCGCCCGGTACCCGCTGTCCCCGCGGCGGCGCTTCCGCTGGGCGGAGGTGCCCACGGCCCGGCTGCGGGCCGTGGGCCGCAGCCGGGGCGGGAGCGCCAACGACGCCTATCTGGCCACGCTGGCCCACGCGGTGCAGGACTGGGGGACGTGTCACTGGCCCCCGGCCGGGCGTTCGCCCGAGCTGCCGCTGATCATGCCCACGAACATCCGCCGCCCCGAGGAGGCCGCGGCGCCCGGCAACCGGACGGCGATGGTGCGGCTCGTCCTGCCGGGCGGGTCCATGCCCCTCGCGCGGCGGCTGGACGGCGCGGTCCGGGCGACGGAGCCGCTGAAGTCGGTGGGCCTGCGGGAGGCGTTGCGCCGTGTCGCCGCGTCCATGCCGGGCGTCCCCGCCTCGGTCCTGCCGCGGCTGCTGCGGACGGTCGTCACCCCGGCGACCGCGGCCATGGGCGTGTCGGGGCTGGTGCTCCGGCACCGGCTGGAGTTCGACGGCGACCCGGTGACCCGGGTGCTGCCGGTGGGCTGTCTGCCGGAGGCCAGTCCCCTGGGCACGCTGATGGTGACGTACGAGGGTGTCTCGGCGGCGTGCTTCATGACCGACCGCGCGCTCCCCGGCCTGGGCACCCTCCACGAGCGCTGGCGGCGGACGGTGGTGGGGGCCGCGGACCGCTGACCGGCCGCTCAGCTCCGGGGCTTCCGTTCGACGGGCAGGTGGCGGGGGCCGCGCAGGACGGGGCTGCGGCGGTACTCGGGCGGGTCCTGGAGCAGCCGGGGATCGTCCAGCCGGTCCAGGAGTGTGGTCAGCGCGATACGGGCCTCCATCCGGGCCAGGGGGGCGCCGAAGCAGTTGTGGACGCCGCTGCCGAAGCCCAGGTGCTGGTTGTCCCGGCGCGTGATGTCGAAGCGGTCGGGGTCGGTGAAGCGCCGTGGGTCGCGGTTGCCGGAGGCGAGCACGAGGATCAGCGGCACGCCCTCGGGCACGGTGACCCCGCCCACCTCGATGTCGGCCAGCGGGGTGCGCTGGGGCAGGAACTGCACCGGGGGTTCGTAGCGGAGCAGTTCCTCCACCGCGCCCGGCATCAGCGTGGGATCGGCGCGGAGCTTCTCCAGCACGTCGGGGTGGCGCATCAGGGTGAGCATGCCGTTGCCGATCAGGTTGACGGTGGTCTCGTGCCCGGCGATGAGCAGCAGCACCGAGGTGACCATCAGCTCCGGCTGGGTGAGCCGCCCTTCCGGTCCGTCGTCGTTGGCGAGGGCGGAGAGCATGTCGTCGGTCGGGCGGCGGCGCCGTTCCTCGGCGAGCTCGCCCAGGTACCTGCCCATGGCGGCGCGTGCCTCCTGGGCGGCGCGCCGACGGGGTTCGGGGTCCTCGTCGGGGGTGAAGTCGAGCCCGGCGACGACGGTGTCGGCCCAGTCGTGGACCTGCGGCACGTCGCCGGGCGGCACGCCGAGCAGGCGGCAGATGACGGTGACGGGCAGGGGGAAGGCGAAGTCGTCGACGAGGTCGAGGCGTTCCCTGTCCCCGAAGCTCATCGCGAGTTCCTCCGCGATGCGGACGAGATCGCCCTGGAGCGCGTCGACGCGGCGGGGTGTGTGGGGCGGCCCGAAGTGCCGCATGGCCAGTCTGCGGAGCCGGTCGTGCTCGGGGTCGTCCTGGCCGATGAAGGACACCGGCATGCCCTCCTGGAGGGCCAGGGAGTCCCTGAAGGGTTCGGCGCGGCTGCGCGGGTCGGAGCTGACGCGCGGGTCGTGGAGCAGCGCGGCGATCTCGTCGTACGTGCCCACCAGGTACGAGCCGTCCTCCTGGCGCACCGGCCCCGGCCCGTGCTCGCGCAGTTCGGCGTAGAGCGGGTAGGGGTCGGCGCGGTTCGCGTAGTCGGTGATCCGGCGGAACAGGGTCTCCGGGGAGGAC
>NZ_JAINFC010000736.1 GCF_020740835.1 Streptomyces sp. UNOC14_S4 | reverse complement strand
TCCTGGTAGCGCGGCTGAGGCTGCGGCGGCGCGTACTGCTGAGGCCGAGGCTGGTGTTGCGGCTGAGGCTGCGCGTACTGCTGCTGCGGAGCAGCCTGCGGAGGCGCCGGGCGCCGGTGCGGGCGGCGGCGCAGCGGGTCCTCGCTCGGGTCGAGGTACTGGACCTGTGTCTGGTCGTTGCGGTCCCGGGCCGCGCGCATCTGCGTCTGCCACGGGTGCGGGCTGTCGGCGCCGCCCTCCGGCGGCATCGGCGGTACGGGCGGCATGGCGCGGGTCGGGTCGCCACCGGGCGCCGAGCCGATCGGCATGGCCCGCGTGGGGTCGCCCGGCGCGGCCGAGCCCATCGGCATCGCGCGCGTCGGGTCGCCGCCGAAGCCCTGGGGGGCGCCCGAGCCCGCGGGCAGCACCTGTGTGGGGTCGCCGGCGGCCGGGCCCGTGGACGGCAGGACGCTGGTGGCCGCGTTCGGGTCGTACGCGCCATACCCGGCGCCGACGGGCGGCAGCACCTGCGTGGGGTCGGCGTCGCCGCCGGGCGCGCCCGGCACCTGGGCCGGTGCGGGGTCGGGCGCGAGCAGCGCGCCCACGCCGAGCGCGGCCTCGGCCTGGGCCGGGGAGGCGTGGACACCGACGCCCGCGGCGACGACGCGCAGGGCGCGCGCGAGGTTCTCGGCGCTGGGGCGCTCCTCGGGCCGCTTGCGCAGGCAGCGTTCGATGACCGTCCAGAGGGGCTCGGGGACGGTCGTGGGGCGGCGCGGTTCGGCGCTGAGGTGCTGGTGGAGGACTTCGAGCGCGGTGGCCCCGGCGAACGGGGGGCGGCCGGTGACCAGCTCGTAGAGCAGGATGCCCGCGCCGTAGATGTCGACCGCGGACGTCTGCGGGCGGCCCTCGGCCGACTCGGGCGCGACGTAGGCGGGCGTGCCCACGAACTCGTGGGTGCGGGTGAGGCCCGGGGAGTCGGCGAGGCGCGCGATGCCGAAGTCGGTGAGCATCGGGTGCATCGTGGCGCCGTCCGACCCGGCGAGCAGGACGTTCGCGGGCTTGAGGTCGCGGTGGACGATGCCGTCGGCGTGGCTGGCGGCGAGCGCGTCCGCGATCTGGGCGGTGAGGAGGGAGGCCGCGACCGGGGTGAAGGGGCCGTTCTCGCGCAGGTAGCGGTGCAGGTCCGGGCCCTCGACCAGGTCCATGACCAGGGCGAGCAGGTCGCCCTCGACCACGAGGTCGCGGGTGCGGACGATGTTCGGGTGGGTGAGCCGCAGCAGGACGGAGCGCTCGCGCAGGAAGCGCATGACGACGTCCGCGTCGTTGGCGAGCTCCTCCTTGAGCACCTTGATCGCGACGGTCTCGCCGGGCTGCCCGGCCACGGCGGCCTCGGAGCCGGCCGTCTCGCGCTGGCGCGCGCGCCAAACGGTGCCCGTCGCCCCGCGTCCGAGCACCTCTTCGAGGAGGTACTTGCTGCCTACCGGCCGCACGTCATGCGCTCCCTGGTCGTGATCTGCCGGGCTCCGCGGTCGCGAGGCTCGGCTGGTGATGATTGCCGTCGTCCGTCGCGTCCCGGCCTTCCGCCCACTGTAGTGCCGTCGTACGGGCCACCGGACTGCCGAAATCCGGGGGGCTGTGGGGTAAAGACGCGCGTTCCGGACACTTGGTTGCCGTGATGCGCCGGGGCGGCGCGAGGTGACGGAAAAGAGACGGAAGAGATACTCAACCGCGGGGGCCTAAAAACTTGTCGATGCTTGTCGACGATCGCCATGGACAGTCCGTAAATGATCCCTGCCTGAACGGATCACCCGCCCGGGCTGCCCTTACTTGATCACCACCGTTTTTTTCCGCACACTCCGATCGTCGTTCAAGATCACGGATCGGCGTGCGCCGGGCGCGTCGTCGGCGGCAGGTGCGAGGATGCTCGCAGCACGGATGCCGTGGGGAGGGTGTGCGGGACCCCGCGCGACGTGGTGACCTGTACGTGCCGAAGCGCCCGTGCACGGTGGGGGGCCTCGGAAAGAGGCGACGGAGAGCCGAGGCATTCCGCCCCCGCCGCGCCACCAGGGGCAGGAAGGGACCGTTGACGGCGATGCAGATCAGGCTGACCGTCCTCGGGCCGCTCAGCGGCCACACCGCGCACACCGGGCACGCCGCGCCCGCGACGCGCGCCTGCGACGTCCTGGTGACCGCGCCCGCGGGCACCGCGCTCGCCAGCGTGACCAGCGGGCTCGCGGCCGTCGCCGCCGCCGCGGGCTGCGACCTGGGCAGCGGTTCGGCGGTCGTCTACGCGGGCTCCGAACGGCTCGACGGGCAGCGCTGCGCGCTCGGCGAACCGCCCCTGATCGACGGCGCCGTGCTCTCCCTGTGCGCCCCCGCCGATCCCGAGCGGCACGCGGGCGTGCTGCTCTCCGGCGCCCAGGAGGCCGCGACCCGGCTGCACGTGGTCTCCGGTCCCGACGCGGGCGGGGTGCACCTGCTGCACGGCGGAGAGGTGACCGTCGGCCGGTCCAGCGCGGCGGACGTGCCGCTCGACGACCCCGACGTCTCCCGGCTGCACTGCGCCGTCACGCTCTCCGACGACGGCACGGTCTCCGTCCGTGACCTCGGGTCCACCAACGGCACCACCCTCGACGGCGAACCCGTGGGCGAGGTCCCCGTCCCGTTCCCCTCGGGCGAGCTGCTGCGCGTCGGCGAGTCGGTGCTCGGCCTGCACGGCCTGCACGGCACGGACGCGGCCAGCCCCGAGGTCCTCCCGGCC
>NZ_JAINFC010000735.1 GCF_020740835.1 Streptomyces sp. UNOC14_S4 | reverse complement strand
GTCCCGCACCGCCCAGGGCGGTTCCCCCGGAGCCCCCGCCTGGGCGAAGGGAATGCGGACGGTCGCCCCGGACCAGCTCCCCGCCGAGGCCCGCAAGACCCTGGAACTCATCGACAAGGGCGGCCCGTTCCCGTACGACAAGGACGGCACGGTCTTCGGCAACCACGAGAACCGGCTGCCGAAGCAGGCCCGCGGCTACTACCACGAGTACACCGTCCCCACCCCCGGCTCCAAGAACCGCGGCGCCCGCCGCATCATCACCGGGAACCACGCCGAGCGCTACTACACCGGTGACCACTACGAGACCTTCGAAGCGGTGGTGAAGCCATGACCGGCCTGCTCCCCGAGCCCGGCCTCACCGGGCTCTTCATCGGCACCATCCCCCCGGGCCTCTACCGGCTGCCGCCCGCCGAGACCGCCTCCCGCGTGATGTCGCTCGCGGCCGACGCGGACTGGCGGGCGGCCGAGCTGCCGCTGGCCGGGGTGACGGACAAGGCGGGCTTCCTCGACCGGTGCGCGACCGCGCTGGACTTCCCCCACTGGTTCGGCCACAACTGGGACGCCCTCGCCGACTGCCTCATGGACCTCTCCTGGTGGCGCGACGAGGCCAAGGTCCGCGGCTACGTCCTCCTGGCGGACGGCTGGGAGGCGTTCCGGGCCGCGGCGCCGAAGGACGCGCGGACGGCGGAGGCGATCCTGGACGAGGCGGTCGACTACTGGCTGGAGAGCGAGGCGCCGCTGGCGGTCCTGCTGCACTGAGCGCCCCCCGCCGGTACCGGTCAGAGCCAGGCGCGGCGGCCTCCCACCTCCATGAGCCACTGGTCGAGGTACGCCGCCCAGTCGACCCCGTCGTACGACGACAGGTCCATGACGAACGAGCGGTACGTGTCCCCGCCGTCACGGAAAAGCCCGGACTTCTTGTCCAGCTCCAGTACGACGTCCATCTCACGCCCGTCCGCGACAAAGGACAGCTCGACCTCGCTCAGCCCCCGGTACCGGTCCGGCACCCGGAATTCGATCTCCTGGTAGAAGGGCAGCCGCTGCCGCGTGCCGCGGATGTGGCCCTTCTCCAGGTCCGCGCTCCTGAACGCGAACCCGAGACGGCCGAACGCGTCGAGGACCGCCTGCTGGGCGGGGAGCGGATGCACGCGCACCGGGTCGAGGTCGCTCGCGTCCACGGCCCGCGCGATCGCCAGGTGCGTGGTGACCCCGACGCGCATGCCGGTCAGGTGCCGCCCGAGGAAGGTGGTCACCGGGGTCTCCCAGGGCACCTCCAGCTCGAAGGGCACCACGTGCACCGCCCCGGCCCGCACCTCGAACCCCCCGCCGAGCGGGACGCGGCTGAACTCGACGTCCTGCTGGTGCTCCTCCTCGCCGCCCTCGACCTCGACCCGGGCTTGAAGCCCCACGGACAGCCCCTGGATCCGCTGGGCGACCGAGCCGCCCTCGACGCGCACCTCGCCCCGGACGGTGCCGCCGGGCATGACGTCCTCCCCGAGCAGCACCGTCTCGACCGACGCGCCCCCGGCCCCCAGGCTCGCCAGCAGCTTCTTGAACCCCATGCCGGTCCCTCTTCCCCTCGTGCTCTTTCCCCGGCGGGCCCACCCGTGGCAGGGGCCCGTCCACTACGCTCGATCAGCATGATCGCCGCGCCCGACCGTATGCCAATCGCCCGGCAGTTCTTCGACCGTCCCGTACTGGAGGTCGCCCCTGACCTGCTGGGTCGCACGCTCGTCCGGAACGCCCCGGAGGGACCGATCGAGCTCCGGATCACCGAGGTCGAGGCGTACGCGGGCGAAGCGGACCCGGGCTCGCACGCCTATCGCGGCCGCACCGAGCGCAACGCCGCGATGTTCGGCCCGCCCGGCCACGCGTACGTCTACTTCATCTACGGCATGTGGTTCAGCCTCAACCTGGTCTGCGGCCCGGAGGGCATGGCCAGCGGGGTCCTGCTGCGGGCGGGCGAGGTGATCGAGGGGGTGCCGCTCGCCCGGGAGCGACGAACAAAGGCGCGGTGGGACCGCGAGCTCGCGCAGGGCCCGGCACGGCTCGCGACGGCCCTCGACGTGGACCGCGGCCTGAACGGCAGCGACCTCTGCGCCGGCCCGGACGCCCCGCTGACGCTGCTCACGGGGCATCCGCTCCGGCAGGACCAGGTGCGCAACGGCCCGCGGACGGGCGTGGGCGGCGAGGGCGCGACCCATCCCTGGCGCTTCTGGGCGGACGGCGACCCCACGGTCAGCCCGTACCGCGCGCACGTGCCGCGCAACAGGAGCAAGCGGGACGGGTAGCGGGATGGGCAGGAGGGGCGCGGAGACGGTGCTTGACTCCGGGCCGCCGAGCATCTAACGTAGCCCGAGCCGCTTGAGACGGACGACGCCCTGTGCGTGGACCGATCAGCGGCAACCCTCACCACTACGAGTACTTCCCCGGATCGGGGCCGGATTTCGCTGTGCCGAAATTCGGATGCCGATCGGCTCGATTAGGAGCCGCACGGGAAAGCCGCTAAAGTGGTGAACACCCCGCCGACAGGGGATCGGAAACAAAATTCCAGCCGGAAACGGCACGGAAAAGGATCTGATAGAGTCGGAACACGAAATACCGAAGGGAAGCGCCCAGAGGAAAGCCCGAGAGGGTGAGTACAAAGGAAGCGTCCGTTCCTTGAGAACTCAACAGCGTGCCAAAAGTCAACGCCAGACTATAAAATACCCCGTCTCCGGTTCGTAAGATCCGGGACGCGGTTCC
>NZ_JAINFC010000734.1 GCF_020740835.1 Streptomyces sp. UNOC14_S4 | reverse complement strand
CCCCTGACCCGGTCCTGCCCCAATCCCTGACCGGCTGACGGCCTACCGCGGGGGTTTGGCATCATCACCGCATGGGCATAGTCGCGGGACTGGACAGTTCCACCGAGAGCACGCGGATCATCGTCTGCGATACGGACACGGGAGCCGTGCTCCGGCAGGGGTACGCCCCGCACCCGCAGACCTCCCCGGGTGATCCTCAGGCGTGGCTGATGTCACTCGGCGACGCCGCCGGAGGCGGGGTGCTGGAGGGCGTGCAGGCCATCGGTGTCTCCGCGCAGCAGCACGGCCTGATCGCGCTGGACGCGGGCGGCGTGCTCGTACGGCCCGCGATGCTCGGCAACGACAAGCGGATGCAGCCCTCGGCCGCCGATCTGACGGAGGCCCTCGGGGGCCGTGCCGCGTGGTCCCAGGCCGTCGGTTCCGTCCCGCAGCCGGGCCAGCTGCTGCCGAAGCTGCGCTGGCTCGCGCGAAACGAGCCCGAGTCGGCCAAGCGCGTGGCCGCCGTGCTCCAGCCGCACGACTGGCTGGTCTGGCAGCTGCTGGGCCGTCCGGTACGGCGCACCACCGACCGCGGCGACGCCTCCGGCACCGGCTGCTGGTCGGCGGCGACCGGCTCCTGGCGCCCCGATCTGGTGGAGCTCGCCCTGGGCCACCAGGTGGCGCTGCCGGACGTGCTCGCCCCCGCGGAGCCCGCCGGGCACACCCCGGAAGGGCTGCTGATCTCGGCCGGCACCGGCGAGACCATGGCCGCGGCCTTCGGGCTCGGGGTCGGCCCCGGCGACGCGGTGATCTCCCTGGGCGCCTCCGGCTCGGTCTTCGCCGTGCACCACGAGGCCCTCGACGACCCCACGGGCTCCATCACCTCCTTCGCGGACGCGACCGGCATGCACCTGCCCGTGGTGCACACCCTCAACGCGGTCCGGGTGCTGCGCGGCACCGCCTCGCTGCTGGGCACGGACCTCGCGGGCCTGTCCGACCTGGCGCTGCGCTCCTCGCCGGGCTCGTACGGGCTGGTGCTGCTCCCCTATCTGGAGGGCGAGCGCACCCCGTACCTGCCGCACACGGCGGGCAGCCTCACCGGGCTGCGGCGGGAGAGCATGAAGCCGGAGCACCTGGCACGTGCCGCGTTCGAAGGCATGCTCTGCGGGCTGACGGACGCCCTGGACGTGCTGCGCACGCGCGGCGTCGCGGTGCGGCGGGTGTTCCTGCTGGGCGCGGCGGCCGAGCTGCCCGCCGTGCAGGCGATCGCCCCCGCGCTGTTCGGCGCGCCGGTCGTGGTCCCGCAGCCCGCGGACTACGCGGCGCTGGGCGCGGCCCGGCAGGCGGCGTGGGCGCTGGGCGTCCAGCACGGCACGCTCTCGCCCCAGCAGCCCCCGCTGTGGCCCGCGGCGGCCAGCCAGGTGTTCGAGGCGCTGGGCGAGGACCTGGCGGTCGGACAGGCGGTGCGGCAGCAGTACGTGACGGTGCGCGAGCAGTCGCACCCCGGGGCGTTCCAGTAACAGCCGTCAGTCGAGGTAGCCGCGGAGCTGGTCCGCGAAGGCGTGGTCGCGGAGCTTGTTGAGGGTCTTGGACTCGATCTGGCGGATCCGCTCGCGGGTGACCCCGAAGATCCGCCCTATCTCCTCCAGGGTGCGGGGGCGGCCGTCGGCCAGCCCGTAGCGGAGCTGCACGACCTTGCGCTCGCGCTCGCCCAGGGTCGACAGGACGGCCTCCAGATGCTCGCGCAGCAGCAGGAAGGCGGCCGATTCGACGGGTGAGGCCGCGTCGCCGTCCTCGATGAGGTCGCCGAGCGCGACGTCGTCCTCCTCGCCGACGGGCGCGTGCAGCGACACCGGCTCCTGGGCCAGCCGCAGCACCTCGCTGACCCGCTCCTGGGTGAGTTCGAGCTGGCCCGCGACCTCCTCGGCGGTGGGCTCGTAACCGTGCTCCTGGAGCATGCGGCGCTGGACGCGGACGACGCGGTTGATCAGCTCGACGACGTGGACGGGGACGCGGATCGTCCGGGCCTGGTCCGCGAGGGCGCGGGACATGGCCTGCCGGATCCACCAGGTCGCGTACGTCGAGAACTTGTAGCCGCGGGCGTAGTCGAACTTCTCGACCGCCCTGATCAGCCCGAGGTTTCCCTCCTGGACCAGGTCGAGCATGGTGAGCCCGCGGCCGATGTAGCGCTTGGCGACGGAGACGACGAGCCGCAGGTTGGCCTCGATGAGCCGGCGCTTGGCCATCCGGCCCATGACCACCAGCCGGTCGAGGTCGACGGCGAGTTGGGAGTCGAGGTCCGGCGTGCTGTTCAGCTTCTCCTCGGCGAACAGGCCCGCTTCCACGCAGCGGGCGAGCTCCACCTCCTCCTCCGCGGACAGCAGCGGGATCCGGCCGATCTCGCGCAGGTACTGCCGGAAGAGATCGGAGGACGGCCCGCCGCCCGCGTCGTTGCGGTCCGCCGGGCCGCCGCCCGGCTCCGGGCCGGGAGCGGGGAGGCTCTCACAGCCGGGCGGCTCCGCCTGCCGGTGCACGGCGGCGGCCGGGGACAGGGTCGAGGTCCGGGTCTGCACGGGGGCGACCTCCAAAGTGATCGCTGCCGGTTCGGGGGGTGGCATGCGACGGAGGGTTCCGGGTCCCTGCGGCCGGACCAGGCACCGCCCACCAGTGTGGGGTACGACACAGGTTGACCACGAGGGGCTTGCGGGCACTTTCTGATTCCGGACCGTGACATGGGGTGACCCACCGGGGGCTCCGCCCCCGGACCCCGTGGTCGGTTGCGGCCGGTGGTCCGGTTG
>NZ_JAINFC010000733.1 GCF_020740835.1 Streptomyces sp. UNOC14_S4 | reverse complement strand
CACCAGGAACGCACCGCGCAGCGCTCCCCTGGCCGCCCGGGCGCGGGAAACCGCGAACCCGGCGGCCAGAGTGAGCGGGACGACGAGGGCGTCGTGGACGAGGAGGAACCCGCCCAGCCACTCGGCCACCTCCCACGGGTCCTGCGCGTCCGGCCCGGACAGCAGGAACCACGCCCCCGCACCCATCAGGGCAAGGCCGCACGCGCCCACGAACATCCGCGCCGTCACAGCGCCTCCACCCGGGCGACCCATTTGGTCTGCAGTACGCCGGGCCGGTTCGGGGCGATGATCCGGGCCGGGTAGCCATGGTCGTAGGACAGCTCCTCGCCGTTGAGGCGCAGGGCGAGGAGGGTGAGCGGGTCCTGGGCGTAGGTGTGGGGCATCGTCATGACCCGGTACGCGCCGTGCGCCTGGAGCGAGGTCACCCGGATCAGGGCGCCGGGCGGCGCGCCCGCGCGGTCCAGCAGGTCGCGCACGCGGACGCCCGTCCAGCGCGCGGACCTGCTCCAGCCCTCCACGCACGCGATGGGCAGGACCACCTCCCGCTGCGGCAGGGCGCGCAGCTCGTCGAGGGTGAGCGTGTAGGGGCGCGGGCCGTCGACGCGCAGGCGCCAGTCGCGTACGGCGCCGGGGGTCACCCCGGCCTGCGCGGCGGTGCGGTTGACGGGCAGGCCCTGCGGGCCGTGGTCCGGGTGGCGGGGCGCCAGCAGGTCCAGCGCGGCGAGCGGGGTGAACGACTGCCCGGCCGTCGTCACCGTCACCGCCCCGGCCGCCAGGCCCACGGCCGTGAGCAGCGACCGCCGGTCCACGTCGTCCTCGGCGGGCAGCGCCAGGGTTCCGGGCGAACGCCGCCGCCAATGGGCCCTGATCTCCGGTGCCTTGACGGCGAGATGCAGGACGAGCGCGCCGGTCAGCAGCCAGCCCACGGCGAAGTGCACGGGGACGAAGGAGAACGGATACGGGTACCACTGGGCGATGTTGAGCAGCCCGGAGGCCAGCTCGAACAAGGCCGTCGCCACGAGCACCGCCACAGACAGCCGCTCCAGCGCGTGCCGCACGGACCGGACGACGGGCCGGGCGAACAGCCGCGGGTAGACCGTCCACAGCTTCGCCAGCAGCAGCGGCACGGCGGCGGTGCCGGACGCCACGTGCAGGCCCTGGCTCACCCGGTAGCCCCACAGCGGGCGGCTGGGCAGCACGTCGGCGAGGGGGCCCGGGTGCTGGAGGAGGTGGCTGATCAGCCCGGTCACGAAGCACACGGCGACGGCCGCGCCCAGCCAACGGCCGATCGCCGTCGCGGTACGGGCGTCGTGCAGACGGCCGCGGAAACGGGGCGCCGGGAGCCGCGCGGCGAGAGGGAGGGGGAGCTTCATGCCCCCATCACAGCGTGCGCGGGCCCCCGCCAGGCATGATCACCTCCTTACGAAACGCGGACATCCGCGCAGGTCCGGCCCCTTGCGCGGGGTGCCGCTGCCAGGCTGGGCCGGGTGAATCACCGCACTGCGCCCACCGTCACCTCCGCCCTGCTCGCCGCGCTCGCCGTGGTCCTCGCCGTGGCCGTCCGCGGCGACGGCTACTTCACCGACCCGGCCGCGCTGACCGGCTGGTACGCGGTCGCGTGGGCGCTGTTCGCGGCGGCCGCCTGGTCGCTTCGCTCGGTGTCCGCCCGGCACGTCGTGCCGCTGGTCCTCGCCGGGTCGGTCGCCGTGGCCGCCACGGGGCTGCTGGCGGAGCCGCGTACCAGCTCGGACGTGTACCGCTACATCTGGGACGGGCGGGTGCAGGCCGCGGGCATCTCCCCGTACGACCACGTACCGGCCGATCCGGCACTGGCGCGTCTGCGGGACCGCGGGCTGTTCCCGGAGGGCGCGGAGTGCGAGCGTCCCGAGCGCTTCAGGATCGCCCCGGACAGCGGCCCGGTCACGTGCACCCGTATCAACCGGCCATACGTCCACACCATTTACCCGCCCGTCGCCGAGGGCTGGTTCCTGCTGGTGCACGAGCTCTCGCCGCCCGGGGCCCGGCACAAGCCGTTCCAGGTGGGCGGCGCGGTGCTCGCCGTGGCCACCTCCGGGCTGCTGCTGTACGTACTGCGCCGCCGCGGCGGTGACGGCCGGGCCGCCGCGCTGTGGGCGTGGTGCCCGGCCGTGGCCTTCGAGGCGGTCAACAACGCCCATGCCGACGCGCTGAGCGTCCTGTTCACCGTCGCGGGCCTCGCCGTCGTCAGCACCCGCCGCGCGGGGGGCGGCGCGCTCCTCGGCGCGGGCATCGCGACGAAGCTGCTGCCCGCCGTCACCCTGCCGGGCGCCGTCGGCGGGCTGCGCGGCAGGGGCGTGGGCGGGGTGCGCGCGGCGGCCACGGTGCTGCTCTCCGCGACCGCCGTCGTCGCGGCCGGCTATCTGCCGTACGTCCTGGCGTCGGACGGTTCCGTGCTCGGCTACCTGAGCGGCTACACGCGCGAGGAGGGCTACGACGACGCCACCGTGAAGAACCGGTACGCGCTGCTGCGGCTGGTGCTCCCGGACACCTGGGCCCTGCCCGCCGCGCTCGCCGTCCTCGCGGTGGTCGTGGCGTACGTGCTCCGCCGCGGCGACCCGGACCGCCCCTGGCGAGGCTCGCTGCTGGTCACGGGCTGGGCCTTCCTGCTGCTGACGCCCGGCTACTCGTGGTACGCGCTGCTGCTCGTCGCCCTGGTCGCGCTGGACGGCCGCTGGGAGTGGCTGGCCGTGGCGGCGGCGGGCGCGGCGAAGTACGTGGGCGGCCGCGCGGTACCCGACG
>NZ_JAINFC010000732.1 GCF_020740835.1 Streptomyces sp. UNOC14_S4 | reverse complement strand
GGCAATTACCCGGCAGCCTCTCCCCCACAGGCCCCCGCGTCACCGCCCGCACCAGCAGCTCGCCGCCGACGAACGCCCCGCGCCACGACGCGCCGAAGCCGCCGAACAGCTCGTCGCGGTCGCCGCGCGAACGCGGCTCGCCGTGGCCCACCTTGAAGGCGCGGATCTGCGGTGCGAGGCGCCGGTACGTTCCGGCGTCGTCGCACGACAGCGTGGCGACCAGCGCGCCGTTGCTGGCGTTCATCGCGGCGAGCAGCTCCGCCTCCGTGTCGACCAGCACGATGGTGTCGACGGGCCCGAAGGGTTCCGCGTGGTGCAGGGGCGAGCTCGGTGGCGGGTTGAGGAGCGTGACGGGCGGGACGTACGCGGCGGTGTCCTGGCCCGGCAGGAAGTGGCCGTCGGCGAGTGAGCCGCGGTGCAGGGGTACGGCGCCCCGGTCGATCGCCTCCGCGACCTGGTCGCCGAGTTCCTTGGCCTTGGCCGCGTTGATGAGGGGGCCGAAGTCCAGCTCCGGCAGGGCGTCGTCGGGTGCGGACACGGCGAGGGGGTGCCCGAAACGTACTGCCCGTACGGCGGGCAGATAGACCGTCAGGAAGTCGGCGAAGGAGGCCCGTTGGACCACGAAGCGCGGGTAGGCCGTGCAGCGCTGCTTGGCGTAGTCGAAGGTCTTGCGGATGCGCGGGGCGAGGGAGTCCCAGTCGGTGAAGTTCCAGACGCCCCAGGTGTTGAGCCCCTCTTGTTCGAGGATGTGGCGCTTGCCGAGGTCGGCCACCGCGGTGGCGACCCGTGCGCCCGTGTCGCGTCCGCCGACGAACGAGACACAGCCGATCTCGGGCGCGCGGACCAGGGCCTCCGAGAGCTCGCCGCCGCTGCCGCTGACCAGGGTCACGGGGAGGCCCTCGCGGGCGGCGAGCGCCGAGGCCAGGGTGAGGCAGGCCAGGCCGCCGTCCGTGGGTGTCTTGGCGATGACGGCGTTCCCGGCGAGCGCCTGGACGAGCATGGCGTGGACGAGGACCGAGAGGGGGTAGTTCCAGCTGGCGATGTTGCTGACGGGCCCGGCCAGCGGGGCGCGGCCGGCGAGCATGCCGTCGATGCCGTCGACGTACCAGCGGACGCCGTCGATCGCGCGGTCCACGTCCGCCCGGGCGAGCCGCCAGGGCTTGCCTATCTCCCAGACGAGGAGGAGGGCGAGGAGTTCGCGGTGCTCGGTGAGCGCGTCGAGGGTGGCGCCCACCCGCGCGCGCCGGTCGGCCAGCGGCACCTCGCGCCAGGCGCGGTGCGCGTCGAGCGAGGCCCGTACGGCGTGCCGCGCGGTGTCGGGGTCGAGCCGGGGCGGGCCGGGGACGGGGGTGCCGTCGACGGGCGTCGTGCCGGGCAGCGCGTGGCCGTCGGCCTGCCAGAAGCCGTTCCAGAGGTTGAGGACGCGGTCGTCCCGGAAGGCCTCGGGGGCGACCGCCTGGCAGCGCTGCCAGGCGGTGGCCCAGTCCGTACCGGGTTTGAGCGTGAGGGTGGGTGCCATCGTGATCTCCGCTCTCGGTGCACGGTCGGGGCGGGGAAGTGGCGCTCCACCCGACGGTAGCGAGCCGTCCGCGCGCCGTGGGGCCCGCCGTGAGCGATGAGTCCGACGTCACGTCCCGCCCGGTGCCCGCGCGGCCGGGGCCGCCGACGAGAATGAGGGGTCCACCGCCACCACCAGCACCGGGACTGATCACCATGGGACGGGTCACCGCGCGCCGCCGCGTCATCCGCATCCGGGACGGGGCCGTCGGCACCCGTCCCGACACCTTGGTCGCCGAGGAGCCGATGGAGATCCGGCTCAACGGCAAGCCGCTGGCGATCACCATGCGCACCCCCGGCGACGACTTCGCGCTCGCGGCCGGCTTCCTGGTCAGCGAGGGTGTGCTGAGCAGCGCCGAGGAACTGTCGAACATCGTCTACTGCGCGGGCGCGACGGAGGACGGCGGCAATACGTACAACGTGGTGGATGTACGGCTCGCCCCCGGTGTGCCGCTGCCCGACATCGCGCTCGAACGCAACGTCTACACCACGTCGTCGTGCGGCCTGTGCGGCAAGGCGAGCCTGGACGCCGTACGGACGACGGCGCGTCACATGCTCTCGGACGGACCGTCACCGATGCGGCTGACGCCGGAACTCCTCTCCGCGCTGCCGGACCGGCTGCGGGCGGCACAGCAGGTCTTCGAGCGTACGGGCGCGCTGCACGGCGCCGCGCTCTTCTCGGCCGACGGCGAGCTCTTGGACGTGCGGGAGGACGTGGGCAGGCACAACGCGGTCGACAAGCTCGTCGGCCGCGCCCTCCAGCAGGGCCTGCTGCCCCTCTCCGGCACGATCCTCCTGGTGTCGGGCCGCGCCTCGTTCGAACTCGCGCAGAAGGCGGTCATGGCGGGCATCCCGTTCCTGGCCGCGGTCTCGGCCCCCTCTTCCCTGGCCGTGGACCTGGCAACGGAAACGGGCCTGACGCTGGTGGGCTTCCTGCGCGGCAAGTCGATGAACATCTACGCGGGTGAGGAGCGCATCATCCTGACGTAGGCGCCCCGCAAGGGGGCGCCCCATCAGGGGCGCGGGGAACTGCGCGAGCAACCACAGCGGACCGGCACTCGCCAGACATGCACAGCGCACCGAGCTCGTAGGCGGCCTTTAGGGCAAGGCCGTGAAGTTATGGGGTGGGTCCGTGGCTGCGAGTGGGGTCTGGTCTGGAGGAACGCCGGACGCGAGAAGCGGAGCCCCGGTAGAACTGGCTGGTCCGCCAAGACAAGCCGTTCACAG
>NZ_JAINFC010000731.1 GCF_020740835.1 Streptomyces sp. UNOC14_S4 | reverse complement strand
TGCCAGACGCGGTCGGCGAAGAACTCCTCGGGCCAGTCGAAGGCTTCCGCCTGCACGTCCTGCGGGAGGGCGAGGGTGACGGCGCCGGTCTCGGCGGGGTCGGTGAGCACGCGCATGGCCTGGAGGGCGGCGGGGATCAGCGCCTCGGGCCGGGTGACGCGGTCGAAGTACCGGGAGACGGGCCGCAGGCAGTCGTTGACGGAGATGTCGCCCGCGCCGGGGTGTTCGAGCTGCTGGAGCACGGGATCGGCGGGCCGGGTGGCGAAGGTGTCGCCGGGGAGCAGCAGCACGGGCAGCCGGTTGACCGTGGCGAGGGCGGCGCCGGTGACGAGGTTGGTGGCGCCGGGGCCGATGGAGGTGGTGACGGCGTGCACGGAGAGCCGGTCGCGCTGGCGGGCGTAGCCGACGGCGGCGTGCACCATGGCCTGTTCGTTGCGGCCCTGGTGGAAGGGCATGGCGTCGCCCGACTCCAGGAGCGCCTGGCCGATCCCGGCGACGTTGCCGTGGCCGAAGATGCCCCAGCAGGCGGTGACGAGCCGCTGCCGCCGCCCGTCGCGTTCGGAGTACTGGCGGGCGAGGAACGCGACGAGGGCCTGGGCGACGGTGAGCCGCCGGGTCGGGGTGGTCATCGGGCGTCACGCTCCTCGGTGGAGGTGTAGAAGGGCAGCCGGGGGTCGACGGGCTGCCGCGGCCAAGTGCCGCGGATCCAGGCGTGGTCGGGGTGGTCGCGGATGAGCCACTCCCGCTCGGCGCCGGGCCCGGCCATGACGTTGAGGTAGTACATGGTGTGGCCGGGCGCGGCGATGGAGGGGCCGTGCCAGCCGTCGGGGATGAGCACGGCGTCGCCCGTACGGACCTCGGCGAGGACGTCCGTACCGCCGGGCCGGGAGGGCGTGACCCGCTGGTAGCCGAGGCCCGCGTCGCCGTCGATCTCGAAGTAGTAGATCTCCTCCAGCTCGGACTCCTCGCCGGGGCGGTGCTCGTCGTGCTTGTGCGGCGGGTAGGAGGACCAGTTGCCGCCGGGGGTGAGCACCTCGACGGCGATGAGCCGGTCGCAGACGAAGGTCCCGGCGGCGGCGAAGTTGTTGACCTGCCGGGAGCAGGTGCCGGTGCCGCGCAGTTCGACGGGGACGCCGGCGGCGGGCCCGTAGCGGGCGTCGAGCCGCCGCGCGCAGCGGGCCCCGGCGAGCGCGAACCGGCCGCCGCCCGCGGAGACGAGGGTCACCTCGCTGTCCCGGGGAGCGTACGCGAAGTCGGTCACGCCCTCGAAGACGCTCTTCCTGCCGCGCAGTTCGAAGGTCCTCCCGTCCACGGTCACCGTGCACCCGCCCGCCAGCGGCAGCACGATCCACTCACTGACGCCCGCGGTGAAGGTGTGCGTGGCACCGGGTGCCAGGGTGAGGACCCGCAGCGAGGAATGGCTCCAGCCCGCCTGTTCCGGCCAGATGTCCAGGGCGTACGGGCCGTCGGCGGCACAGCCCGCCGGGAGGTGGTGGGTGGCGAAGGTCATGGGCTCTCGTCTCTCCTGACGCCGTCGGAAACCCGGAAACCCGGTGGGTCTCCAGCGTCACAGCAGGCCTACGGCCGTGTCGACGGCGCCTGCCACGTCGCCGTCGGCGGGGTAGAGCAGCGAACGCCCGACGACGAGGCCCTGCACGGTGGGCAGCCGCAGCGCGGCGCGCCACCGCTCGTACGCGGCGTCCTGGCCGGCGGGGCCGTCGGCGACGTCCCCGCCCAGCAGCACGGTGGGCAGCGTGCTGGTGCCCAGCACGCGCTCCATGTCACCGGGGTCGTCGGTGACGGGCACCTTGAGCCAGGTGTACGCGGACGTCCCGGCGAGCCCGGACGCGATCGCGATGGAGGTGGTGACGGCCTCGGGCCCCAGGTCGTTGCGCACCTGACCACCCGCCGCACGGCGCGAGAGGAACGGCTCGACGAGGACGGGCAGCCGGTGCGCGGCCATGTCGTCGATGGCACGGGCGGCGGCGTGCAGCGTCCGCAGCGAGCCAGGGTCGTCGTGGTCGATGCGCAGCAGAAGCTTGCCCGCGTCGAAACCAAGCCGGACGAGGTCCTCGGCGCGGTGCCCGGTGAACCGGTCGTCCATCTCAAACGCGGCACCGGCGAGCCCGCCGCGGTTCATGGACCCGATGACGACCTTGCCCTCCAGCGCGCCGAGCAGCAACAGGTCCTCCAGGACGTCGGCGGAGGCGAGCACGCCGTCGACACCGGGGCGGGACAGGGCGAGGCAGAGGCGCTCCAGCAGCCCGGCCCTGTCCGCCATGGCGAACGGACGGTCCCCCACGGCGAGCGCGCCGCGCGCGGGGTGATCGGCGGCGATCACCATCAGACGGCCGCGCTCCCCCACGAAGGCGCGCCTCTTCCGCCGAGCGGCGGCCTCCCCGATCGCCTCGGGGTACCGGCTCCTCGTCCTCGCGAGCTGAGCGATGTCAACGGTCACGGTCACGTCGGGCCTTCGGGGTAGGTGAGACGGGGGGCGCCCTGAAAGGGGCGCGGGGAACTGCGCGGCCAGCCACAGCGGACCGGCTGCCGCGAGCGGAGCGCAAGAGGCACCCCGGTAGGCGCCGCGCAGCGACCCGCAGTCGCGCACACAGCGCAAGACGCACCCCGGTAGGCGCAGAACCCCCGAGAACAGAAGGCCACACCGCGGCTAACCCCCCGCACGGGCCGACGCACCAAGAAGACCATCGATCTCCGCAGCCGTCGGCATGGCAGAAGAACACGCAAGCCGCGAAGCCACAATCGCCCCCGCCGCATTGGCCCGCCGCAGCACCTCCCCCAACGGC
>NZ_JAINFC010000730.1 GCF_020740835.1 Streptomyces sp. UNOC14_S4 | reverse complement strand
GCGTACCTGCGCACGCTGGTCGACGGAGTGGTCGCGGCCCACCGCTCCGGTGGCCGCGGGGACAGGAGCGACCTGATCGGGGCGCTCGTGGAGGCCGGTGAGCGTCCGGCGCGCATCCGCGACACGGTCATGACGGCGATGCTGGCCGCCCACCACACGACCGGGGTGGCCGTCTCGTGGACCCTGCACCTGCTGGGGCGGCATCCCGGGGCGGCCGGACGCGTCGCGGACGAGCTGGACCGCGTGCTCGGCGGCCGCGCGGCGCCGGAGTACGCCGAGCTGCGGCGGCTCACGTATCTGGAGATGGTGCTCAAGGAGGCGATGCGGCTCTACCCTCCCGGCCCCTACGGCGCGCGGGAGACGACCGAGGCCCTCGTCCTGGGCGACTACGCGATCCCGGCCGGGACGACGGTCTTCTGTCCGTTCCGGGCCGTCCACATGAACCCCGGCCACTGGCCGGAGCCGGGGAAGTTCGTGCCCGAGCGCTTCACCCCGGAGGAGACGGCCAGGCGGCCGAGGCTTGCCTACCTTCCCTTCGGGATGGGGCCGCGCGGGTGCGAGGGCGCCGCTCTCGCCATGGTCGAGGCGACGCTGGTCCTGGCCGTCCTGCTCAAGCGCTTCCGGTTCGCGCCCGTACCGGGGCACGAGGTGACGCCGGTCGAACGGTTCGTGCTTCGGGCGGCCGACGACATCCGGATGACCGTGATCCCGCGCGGCTGAGGCGGCGCCTGCCCGCGGCGGGCACGGGCCGTCAGCGCGTGCTGGTCGCGCGGGCGGCGCGGCGCAGGCGGGCACGGGCCGGGTCCCGCGGCGGGTGCGGGCCCGCCTGGGCGGACTTCTCGGGGTCGCGCCGTACGAACAGGGTCACGGTGACGCCCTCGGTGAACCCGTTGCGGCGCATCAGGGTCGCCGAGGCCTGGTTGCTGCTCTCCACGTCGGTGATGATCCGCGAGGCGCCCGCCGTGAAGAGCGCCGCGCAGCACCGCTCCACGAGCGCGCTCGCGATGCCCTTGCCCTGCGCCCGCTCGTCCAGGGCGATCCACTCCAGGTAGCCCCAGTCCTCGCGCTCGTCGTAGGAGAGCGAGCCGAGCACGAAGCCGAGCAGCCCCTCGTCGTCCACGGCGACCCAGCACGCCTCCGGCTGCGCGTCCCAGTGCACGGCGACCGTGGACAGCGACCACGAGGTGTACGGCATCGCGTTCACGTCGTACGCGCGGTAGCCGAGGTTCAGCACGGCCTCCAGATGGGACAGCTGCATGGGGACGATCTCGACACGATCCATGGATGAATCCTGACATAAGGGATGGCGGCTCGGGCGCTCATCCGGAGCGGCGCCCGAACCCCCATCCCCCGTTGTCCGAGCGGGATCACACCCCGCCGAGCGCCCGGCGGGCGGCGGGCCGCAGGTACGTCCACCAGGTGACGAGCGCGCACAGCCCGTAGCAGCCGAGGAAGGCCATGTATGCGGCGTCGCCGTTGTCCGTGCTGAGGAACGTCTCCCGGAAGGCGGCGTTGACCAGTACCCCGCCGAAGGCCCCGATCGCGCCCGCCAGGCCGATCAGGGCCGAGGCGTGACGGCGCGAGGTCTCCTGCGCCTCGGGCGCGGGCGTGCCCGCCTCCTCGGCGGCGCGGGCCTTCACCGCGCAGATCGCCGGGATCATCTTGTACGTCGAGCCGTTGCCGAGGCCGCTGAGCACGAAGAGCGCGACGAAGCCGGTGAGGAAGAGCGCGAGCGAGTGCTGCAGCGAGGCGATCAGCACGGCCAGCGCGCCCGCGGCCATGGCGGCGAAGTTCCACAGCGTCACCCGCGCGCCGCCCCAGCGGTCGGCCAGGAGGCCGCCGAGCGGGCGGCTGAGGGAGCCGACGAGCGGCCCGAGGAAGGTGAGGTAGGCGGCCTTGAGCGGGGTGTCGAACTGCTCGTGGAACTGCACCTGGAGGACCTGTCCGAAGGCGAAGCCGAAGCCGATGAAGGAACCGAAGGTGCCGATGTACAGCAGCGACATCACCCAGGTGTGCGCGTCCCGCGCCACCTCCCGCATCGCCCCCGGGCCGCGCTCGGCCCGCTGCGGGGCGAGGTTGTCCATCCACAGCGCCGCGCCGAGCGCGGAGAGCACGACGAGCGGGATGTAGACGCCGGGCAGCAGCCGTGGGTGCGCCGCCCCCGCGGTGGCCAGGATCAGCAGGCCGACGAGCTGGACGGCGGCCACGCCGATGTTGCCGCCGCCCGCGTTGACGCCGAGCGCGCGGCCCTTGAGGTGCTGCGGGTAGAAGGAGTTGATGTTCGCCATCGACGAGGCGAAGTTGCCGCCGCCCACGCCCGCCACGGCGGCCAGCGCCACGAGCGTGCCGTACGGGACGCCGGGCCGGAGCACGAGGGCCGCCAGGACGGTCGGCACCAGCAGCAGCACCGCGCTGAACACCGTCCAGTTGCGGCCGCCGAACCTCGCCACCGCGAAGGTGTACGGCAGCCGCAGCACCGAGCCGACCGCCGTGGGCACCGCGGTCAGCACGAACTTGCCCGCCGTGTCGATGCCGTAGCCGGGGCCGAGGAAGAGGACGAGCACCGACCACAGGCTCCACACGGAGAAGCCGATGTGCTCGGTCAGCACGGAGTGCACCAGATTGCGCCGGGCCACGCGGGCGCCGGTCCGCTCCCAGAACTCGGGGTCCTCCGGCCGCCAGTCGCCGAGGGAGCGGGCGCGTGGTGGCGCGGAGGCGGATACGGGCTGGACGGTTGTGGTCATGGCTGCCACCTGCCGGGTGTGAGGGGAAGCGGGTGCGAGGGGGGGGAAGCGGGTGCGAGGGGAAG
>NZ_JAINFC010000073.1 GCF_020740835.1 Streptomyces sp. UNOC14_S4 | reverse complement strand
CACCGGGGGCCCGCGGCGGCGTGCCCACCGGCGGCAAGGCCACGCCGGGCGGCGGTCAGGGCGGCAACGGCGCCCGGCTGAACAGGGTCTCCCGCCCGGTGAAGGCCACGGTCGGCCACGGCGCCCCCAAAGCCACATGCACCGGTCGTGCCAAGCGCCGCATCAACACCACCGTCACCTCCGCCACGGCGGGCCGCAACGGCTCCCCCGGCACCACCGCGCCCACCGCTCCCGGCAGCGGGGGTCAGGGCGGCACCCCCGCGACCGCCGGCCTGGCGACGAAGGGCCAGGACGGCGCCGTCACGGTGACCTTCGCCTGAAGCTTCAAGGGGCGCGGGGAACTGCGCGACCAGCCACAACGGACCCGCAGCCGCCCGACGGCATAAACCCGGCAGACGCGTACGCGCACCCGCTAAAAACCCCGCCGCACCGTGCACAACCCCCAGATGACGAACGCGCTCAGCGCCATCACCACCACCGACCACAGCGGGTAGTACGGAATCGACAGGAAGTTGGCCAGGATCAGCAGCCCCGCCAGCGTCACCCCGATGATCCGGGCCCACAGCGCGGCCTTGAGCAGCCCGAAGGCCACGACGACGGCGCACGCGCCCAGGATCAGGTGAATCCACCCCCAGCTCACCGTGTCGAACTGGAAGACGTACTTGGGGGTCGTGACGAAGACCGCGTCCCGGTGCAGCCCCATGATCCCCCGGCAGATGTCGAGAATGCCCGACACCATCAGCATGACGGCGGCGAAGTAGGTCAGCCCGCCGGCCCAGGCCTGGGCGGCGGCATCGTCCGGTGGAGGGTGGTGCTTGGGCGCGTGCGGCGCGTTCGGTTCGTGGTGCGGTGCGTGCGTCATGGCCCGCTCCTCTGCTGGCTCCCCGAGAGAAATCGGCTCGCTCCCCCGAGAGGAATCGGCTGCGCTCCCATCATCGATCGCCCTCGTGTCCCAGCGCGAGCGCAACCGCCTGACCAGGACATTCGTACAGCCGTCAAGCGCAACGGGGTGCCCTTCCCCCGATCACGTGGTTTATCGGAGGGAAAGCTGATCCGACCTTTCGCGGCGTGCGGCGGTGGGCAGCGTACGCCCGCCCTCACCGCCGCCCGGAAGGTCGCACACCATGCCGCTCACTTCCGCCCGCCCTCACCGACTCCGCGCCGGGCTCGGCGCGCTGGCCTTGCTCTCGGCCGCCCTGCCGACCGCACTGGCCACCCCGGCGTACGCGGCCGACTGCGCGACGTCGTACACGACGCCGGGCCCGTACGTCTGCACGGTGCCCGCGGGCGCCACGAAGGTGGTCTTCACCGTCACCGGGGCAGGCGGCGGAGGCGGCGGTAACGGCCTCTCGTCCGGGGCCGGCGGTGGCGGGGGCTCGACCGTGCAGTGCACGGCTACGGGGCTCGCCGGTCTGGAGCTGCGGATCAGAGTGGGAGACGGCGGAGGCGGCGGGCGCCTCGAAGGCGCCGGCGGAGCGGGCGGGGACGGCGTGACCCCGGGCGGCAACGGTGCCAGTAGCAGCTTCAGGAACTCCTACGTCCTGCTTCCCATGGGCAGCGGCGGAGGCGGCGGCGGAGGCAGCTACATCGAGACGACGCGGAGTCGCGGCGACCTCCTGATCAACGCGGGAGGTGGGGGCGGAGGGGGAGGAGCCGATGGGGCCGCGTATGACTACGGGCTGCCTTCCTTCTACGACGGTGCCGGTGGAGGAGGCGGGGGCGGGCGCGGCGATGCAGCCGGTGCCCAAGGCCGCGTTCCCGCCGGTGGCAAGGGCGCCCCGGGAGGCGGTGCGGGCGGCAACGGCGGCAAGGCGCGAGAATCCGCCAAGACGGCGAACGCCACCGGTGGCCGCGGTGCCGCCAAGGGCACCTGCACCACCCGTCCCAAGCGGGGCGTCGGCGTCACCGTGAACTCCGCCGCCGCCGGAACGAACGGCCGCCCCGGGGCGTACGCTCAAGGCTCCGTCCCAGGCGGCGCGGGAGGCGGCAACGGCGGCAAGGGCTGCGACAACACTGCCACCACGCCCGCCGCCAAAGGCGGCGGCGGCCGCGTCACCATCGCCTTCTCCTGAGCCGACGCTCCTCGCACACGGCCGTCAATCGCGCCAGTAGTCGTTGGCGGCTGCGATCGTCCCGAACTCGACCGCGACGACATGTGCGGCGGCGATGAGGCTGTCCGGGTTGGTGGAGTAGTCGGGGCGGCCGCCCTTGAGGACGTCCAGGTCGGGCTGGATGGTGTGGATCGTGTGCCGGGCCAGGGTGAGCGCGAGGGCGCGGCCCTCCTCCGAGGTCCTGGTGAGCAGCGAGCCACCGGGGACCAGGACCAGGCCGTCGTCGGGTACGCGGTTCATGCCCACAGTGTCACCGGCCGGGCGAGCCGTGCTCCGGTTCCGACACGGCCCGCGCACACGAAAGGCCGACCGGGCACCGAGGGGAGGTGCGCCCGGTCGGCCTCGGCCGTGTGCGGGTGGATCAGCCGGCGTTGTCGTCCGCGCCCGCCGTGCCCTGCTTGAACTGGTTGACGTTGCACTTCGCGGCGTCGACAACGTCACCGAACAGCTCATTCAGCTGCTGAATCTTATCGTTGATCGGGTTGCCGTTGGTGTGTGCGGGCAGAGCGGCGGAGCAGCTGGCCGTGTCAGCGGCGGCCGTGCCCGCACCCGCGAACCCTGCGAGCCCCGCGAGGACGGCGGCCCCCGCGGTGAGTACGGCCGCGTTCTTGAGCTTCTTCATGCCAGTCGGTCTCCGTTTCCGCGTCGCTCCGGCCATCCCGGCGGCGTCGCATGGCCCAACCAGCCGTACCCACCGATCAGTTATGGCCTACTACCCGAACGACGGATCATCATTTTTTGACTGACCGTTACGACTCCGGCCGCTAGCACACTCGTACGGGCGAACTTCTCTCGTGTGGGGCTTGACGAGCACTGGCCACGCCTAGCCTGCGCGGTAACCATGTAGGTACGAGGCGCGAGGTGAACTTCCGTGCAACTGCGAGGCATTGACAACCCCCCGGTGGCCTGGCGCTACTGCGGCGACCAGTGCAAGCTCTGGCGAGGCCTTGCCGGAGTCAGCCGGGAGCAGCTGGCCGCCGAGTCCCACTACACGCTGGAGACGGTGAGGTCGATGGAGACGGGTCGGCGGCAACCGACCCGTCAGCTCCTGGAAGCGGCCGATTACCTCTGCGGGGCGAAGGGGCTGCTGGTGGCGGCTCTGCGCTTCCTGGGGCCGGAGCCGGTGAAGCCGCAGGTGCCGGAGTACGTGGCCGCCGAGGCCGAGGCAATCGCCATGCACGTCTTCGAGCTGGTACTCATCCCGGGGCTGTTGCAGACCGAGGAGTACATGCGGGAACTCATGGAGGCACGCATTCCGCCGCACCCCGAGGGAAAAATCGAGTCGAGCGTTGCATACCGCAAGCAGCGTCAAGAACGACTGCTCGACCCCACTCCGGTATTCAACTTCGTGATCTACGAGCCTGCTTTGCGCACCCTGCTCGGCGGGCGAGGGCTGATGAAGCGGCAGCTCCAGCACCTGCTGGACGTCGGCGAGCGGCGCAACGTTTTCATTCAAGTCCTGCCTGCCGCACAAGGCTATTTCCCGGGCATCACTGGTTCGTTCACGCTCCTAGAGACTCCGGAAAGTCAGCACTACGTCTACGTGGAGTGTCAGGGAACCGCACAGCTGGACTCGGACGGGACGAGGGCAAGTACCACCGCGAAGCGCTTCTCCATGCTCCGCATGCAGGCCCTCAACGAGGAGGAGTCCAGGAAATTCATCAGAGGGATCATGGAGGAGCTATGAAGGACCCCTGGTTCAAATCCAGCTACAGCGGTGGCGAGGGAAACGACATGTGCGTCGAAATAATCAGCCACCCCCACACCCACCGAATACGCGACTCCAAACTCCCCCACAGCCCCCACCTCGCCGTGACGGCCCGCGCCTGGACCGCCCTCCTCGCGTACACGACCACGGAGCAACCTCGGCATTAACGGCCCCCGAAGAGGGCAACACCGCTACGCTGATCAGCCCAACTGGCATGCGGCACGGGGGACATGCGCGTGGGAGCAAGTATCGCTGACCTGGTCGTACAGGCCGGCCCATACGTGACGGCAGCGCTGTCCGCCTACGGCGGGTCCGTACTCACCCGGGCCGAGGAAGTGACCGACTCGGCCGCGAACGCGGGGCGAAGACTCCTCCAAGCGTTATGGCGGCACCAGCCCAACGTCACGCGAGCCACCCTCACCAAGGAGCTGGAAAGCGTCCGGGCCGAGGGAGACGTCGAACGCGTCGTCGCCGCCATGCGCGACCAGATGCTGAGCGCACTCCGGGAAGACGTCGACCTGTACCGGGAGTGGACAGCGCTCCTGCCACCATCCGGTGACACGGTGACGATCAACGCGTCGAGCAGCCGAAGGCTGGCCATCACGACGCCCGGCGTCATGCTGACCAGCAGCCCCCACGGCACCGTGGCGTTTGGCGTCGTTGGGGGAGACAGCCGCGTCGTCCACGGTGCCCCCGCGGATTCCGCGGCGCCGTCCCGGAGGCACAGCCGTGAAGTTCACCTGTCCGCCGTCCCAGAGCCGACCAACGCTCTCACCACCCGCAACAACCGGGCCATCGCGGCCCAGGAAGTGGGGGATCTGGCAGAGGCCACCAGGCTCCTGGAGCAGAACCTCGCCGAGTCGCGGCGACTCCTCGGGCCCGATCATCCTGATTCTCTGGCGGCCTCCAACAATCTGGCGACGGCCTTCCAGGCGTCCGGCGACCCCCTCGGAGCGATCCACCTCTTGGAGAGCAACCTGGCGGACTTCCGGCGCGTCTCCGGGCCCGATCATCCCGACACGCTGACCGCACGCAACAACCTGGCCAGCGCTTACCGAGCCGCCGGAGAACTCGACCGCGCCATCCTCCTCTTCGAAGAGACCCTGGCCGACCGCGAGCGCGTCCTCGGCAGCGACCACCCCGCCACCCTCACCAGCCGCAACAACCTGGCCAGCGCTTACCGAGCCGCCGGAGAACTCGACCGCGCCATCCTCCTCTTCGAAGAGACCCTGGCCGACCGCGAGCGCGTCCTCGGCAGCGACCACCCGGACACCCTGGCCAGCTGCAACAACCTGGCCGGGGCCTACCGTGCCGCTGGGGACACCACCCGCGCCATCCTCCTCTTCCAGGACAACCTCGCCAGGTCCGAGCGAATCCTGGGGACCTCACACCCGGATACCCTTTCCAGCCGCAACAGCCTCGCTGGTACCTACCGAGCCGCCGGAGACCTGAACCGGGCCATCCCCCTGTACGAGGCCGTACTGTCCGAGCGATCCCAGATGCTGGGGCCGACGCATCCCGACACCGTGATCACCAGACGGGATCTCGCGATCGCCTACCGAGAGGCAGGGCGGTTCGACGAAGCCATTGCCTTGCTCCGCAAGGCTTTCGGCCTGTACACAGACCTCCTCGGACAGACACACCCTCTTGCCCTGGCCACCGGTAACGATCTGGCCATCGCCCACCAGATGGAGGGCGATCTCCAACTCTCCATTAATTTATACAGGTTCGTCGCCGACGCATTGAAAGAGACGTTGGGCGACGCGCATCCCGAAACGCTGGCCGCCCGCAGCAATCTCGCCAACGCCTATATGGCCGCAGGTGACCTCGACCGCGCCACCCGACTCCTCAAAACCCTCTTCGCGCTGCGCGTCGATGCGCTGGGCCCGGATGATCCTGTCACCGTCGCGACTCGCAAGAGCCTCAGGGCCGCCCTACAGGGGCAGAGGGAGACATCCGGTGACCGGTGACTCCCCGCGGGCCAGAATCATCATCATCGATCTCAACGAGAACGACACCACCGACATCCACGCGCTCATTCGCGAAATCGCTCTGGAGCGCTCCACCGCGGTGGTGATCAAGGGAGGAGTCCAGATGAGCGACAACACCTACAACATCAGCGGCCAGGCAGGCGCGGTCGGGCCGGACGCCCGCGCCGACCACAACATCTTCAATCAACAACAGCAGAACGGGTTCACCCTGGACCTCCCCGCCCTGGCCACCGAGCTCGCGTCTCTCCGCATGGCCATGAAGGCCGAAGCGACCGCCCCCGAGCACGACGCGACCGTGGGCGCCGTGGCCCAGGCCGAGGTGGCCGCGAAAAAGGGCGACAAGGCGGGCACGCTGGCCGCGCTCAAGTCCTCGGGCGAGTGGGCCCTGATCATGGCCAGGAAGATCGGCACGGAAATCGCCGCACTCGCCATCGCCCACGCAGTCGCCGGAGGCTGACCCGGCCGCGCCGGACAAAGCCGACCCGGCTACCCACCGAGGCTGAAGCAGCCTCGCCACGATCCGCCTCCCGAGCGTCGCCGGACTCCCCCCCCTACAAGCTCCTCCGTCCCCGGCGCGCAGCCTCTGGTCCGGCCCGGATCCGGGTGACAGCCGCAGCCGCGCTACCACGACCGTCACCCCAAAGGGCGAAAAGATCGATCATCGGCCGATGTCGCAGCCGGGCAGGCCCTATAGCTGCAACGTACGGATCGACGAACGATCACCGGAGATCGGAGTACGCGCGCGTGATTCCCCCTGCTCTCTGGCGCACCATCGCCATGGCACCCCTGCTCGCCTTACCCCTCACGGCACTGCCCGCACAGGCGGTCCAGCCCCGACGGGCAACACTGGCCCCGGCACTGGCGGCACCCACCAAGGCCAAGTCGATCACCGACAGCGGCCTCGCGCTCTTCGAGCTCAAGGAAGCCTGCGCGAGAAGCCCGCAACAACAGCTGTGCAAACTGTCCGGCGGCAAATTGAAAGAGGTCGTCGAGCAGGGCCAGGTCATGTCGGAGAAACTCCTCGACGACGACGGCATCAAGCGCCTCTACAAGGATTACCGAAAGCGGGGTAAGCGCCTGAAAAAGAGCGAGGCGACGGACCTCGCCAACAAGGTCGAGACCCTGGGCAAGAAGAACGTCAAGTCGTTCCGCACCAAACTGGGCAAGATGAAGCCCAATAAGGCATCGATCGGCCTGTGGGCGGCGGACGTGGCGCAAGAGCTGAGTGACAGGGACGCCTCCGCCTTCGAGAGAGTCGAGTCGGTCGCCAGCGTCGTCCCGATCTTCGGCGACATCGTCTCCTTCGGCGGCGCCGCGAGCAGGGGCGACATCGAGGGGGTGTACGAAGCCACCTTCGCACTGGGAGCAGTGGCCGCGTCGTTCGCCTGCCCGCCCCTGGCGGCCCTCATCACGACCGGGCTGGCCCTCAAGGCACTCATCAAGTCCCTGTTCGCGGCTCTCGCCGGCGAGGAAGGCGGCAGAAACTGGGCCACGGAGCCACCGGGAACCCTGGAGGAGTTCTACGAGGCGGGCGGACGCGTCCAGTGGGAGAAGCGCGGGGGCGGCGCGATCGTGGCGGGCCCCAAGGGCGGCACAAGGAAGCTGAGCATCGTGTTCAGCAGCAAGTCGGACGATCTCGTCATCACCGACCAGCCTGCGGTGTCCTATGTCCTCAAGCCCCTGAAGATTGTGAAGATGAAGCAGATGGGCGGTAAGTACCGCGAGGCCGGCGCCTCGGAGTTCACCGTCGGCCTCCAGAACGACAACACACGAGCGCAAGATCAAAGGTCCCTTGACTCCGTCAAGGCAACGGGAGTGAGTGTCCTGTCCGGCGGCTCGACCACAAGTGGTACGTGCAAACGCTTCAGGAACATCGCCATCAATCCGACCTCTCCCACGACCGACTTCTGCGGCCCGAAGCACCAGATCACTGTGCGGCCCTTCCACCCTGCGGTGGTCACCATGACCTTCGACACGAAGGGCAATTACTGCAAGAACAGCAAGAAGCCCGCAGGATGCACGTTCTCCCCCGGAAGGCTCTCCCTGCGCTTCATGATGACGCCCAGGAACGGCAGGAAGCTCGAAGAGCGCGTCCCCGTCACGGTCAAGGGCTGACCCCGCGCTCCCGTCCACGCGACGGGGGTGACGGCCGCGGCCGCGTTGCCGCGGCCGTCGCCCCCAAGGGTGAAAAGACCGATCATCGAGCGTCAACGCAGCTCAGCAGGGCCTATACCTGCCGCGTACCGATCAACCGATCAACGGATCGGCAGACCCCGAGGAGTACGCGCACGTGATTCGCCCTGCCCTCTGGCGCACCATCGCCATGGCACTCCTACTCGCCTTGTCCCTCACGGCGTTGCCCGCGCAAGCGGTAGAGCCCCAGCAACGAACACAGGTAGAGGTGGCAGCACCGGCCAAGTCGATCACCGACAGCGGTCTCGCGACCCTCGAAATCAAGGAAGGCTGCGCGAAGAGCCCCAAGAAGCAGATCTGCAAGCTGACTGGCAACGAACTGCTGAAGGCGGCCAGAAACGGCGCAGCAATCGGACAAAAAATGGCCGCTAACCCGATCGTCAACAGCCTCTTGGCCGAAGCCAAAAAGCGGCGCGGGAACCTGAACGAGGCCCAGGTGAGGGACGTCTTCGACAAGGTCGACAGCGTGGGCAGGAAGGAGGTGCCCGCCTACCGCACAGCGTTGGGCAAGCTCAAGCCCAACAAGCTACTGATCGCCGCGTGGGCGGTAAATACCGGGCTAGCGCTGGCCGATAAGAACGCGAGCGCCCCCGACAAAATCGAAGCTGTCGTCAGCATCGTGCCCATCCTCGGCCATGTCGTCTCCTTCGGCAACAGCATGCGCAAGGAGGACATCAGCGGCGTGATCTCGGCCACCGTCGGCCTGGGCACAGTGGTCGCGGGGATCGGTTGCCCGCCCCTGGCACTCGCCCTCGCGTTCGGGCAGGTTTTCTATGCAATGGCCAAGGCGTTCTTCGCCGCGTTCGCCGCCTTTGAAGATGCACGAGACTGGACCAAGAACCCACCGGGCACCCTCCAGGAAGTCCTCGAAGAGGGCGGGCGCATCGAGTGGGAGAACCCCCGGGGCGGCACGCTCGTGGTGGGGCCCAAGGGGGGCACGAAAACCCTGAGCGTCGTGTTCAGCAGCGTGTACGACGAAACGGTCGTTTACGACCACCGGGTGTCCTACGACCTCAAGCCCCTGCAGGCCAAGAAGCTCCGCGATTCCCGTGGCAAGGAGATCTACCTCACTGCCTCGCAATTCACCACGGCTCTCCGGAACCGTGGCCCGCTGGGATCTCGAAAGGGCTACAACTACGTCACCGCGAAGAACGTGAGTGTCGTGTCCGACGGCTCGACCATCGGAGGCTCCTGCCAGCGGGCCGCGCAATACAATGGCTTGGGGATCGGCGCAAGTCTGCTCTCCACGACCGACGCCTGCGGCCCGCAAAGGAAGGTCACCGTGCGGCCCGACCACCCCGCGGTGGTCACCATGACCTTCGCCACGAAGGGAAATTACTGCGCGGACGCCAAGCGCCCCGCCGGGTGCACGATCGACTCCGGGAACTACGACTTGCTCTACCAGCTGACCCCGAGGAACGGTAAGCCGCTCACCGGCACCGCCCCCGTCACGGTCAAGGGCTGACCCCCACACCCCTCCTGCGACCCGTCACCCGAAACCCGAGCCCCGGGGTTCGGGTGACGGATGGGGCGTGTTGCCGGTGCGGTTGTGGATGCGTGCGGTAACGATGGGCGCAATGTCCGTCTTACTCCACCGGGAGAGACCATGCCCCTGCCGTCCATGACCCCCGAGCAGCGCAAGGCCGCACTCGCGAAGGCCGCGGAAGCCCGTAAGGCCCGTACCGCCCTGCTGGACTCGCTCCGCAGCGGCAAGGCCAAGCTGTCGGAGGTCCTGCACAAGGCCAAGTCGGACCCCATTGCCGGGAAGACCAAGGTCAGCCAACTGCTGCGGGCCGTACCGGGTCTCGGCCCCGCCAAGGTCAGCGCGCTGATGGACGAGATCGGCATCGACCCCGACCGCCGTGCGGGCGGCCTGGGCGACCGGCAGCGGCAGCAGCTCGCGACCGCCGTGGGCTGACGCCGCCACTTCGAGGCGACGCCCCGGACGCCGGTGGCCGTCCGCGAGGACGTACCGCGCATACTGGGGCGATGCCCACGCCTTCCCGCTTCCGCGATCCGCAGTACAACAAGTACTACTTCGCCGGAGCGGGCACCGTACTCGTGCGCTGCCCGAAGTGCGCGCGGCAGGCACAGGTGGTGGCGGCCACCGGGGACGACCGGTCCCGACGGCTCGTATGCCGGCACTGCGGCCTGTCACGGCAGCGGAAGGACGGCGAGCCGATCGTCCACCGCTGGTACGGCGACCCGGACATGGCCGATCCGTACTTCCACGTTCCGCTGTGGCTCCAGACGCACACGCGGCATGGCCGCCTGTGGGCGTACAGCCCCGAACACCTCACCGTGCTCCGGCAGTACGTCGCGGCGGCGCTGCGCGAGCACGACCCCTGGCACGAGCACTGGCGCAAGATGGGGATGATCGGCCGCCTCCCCGCGTGGATCAAGCATGCGAAGAACCGCGACGAGGTGCTGCGGGGGCTCGACCGGATGCGGGCGTCGCTCGTGACGTGAGGAGCGAACGCACCAGGGTGCGCGATCCCGCTCCGGGGCGCACCTTGGGAGAAGGCGTCCTCCCGCGGGGGCTTCGGGGGTCTTCCGTCGAATGCCCCGTTCCACCACACTCGTCCCAGGGAGGTGGAAATGAGCGACATCCTCGAACGAGCCATGCAGGTGGCCAAGGCGGCGGCAGCCACCGGATGGGAAACCACCGTCGACGAGGCCGAACAGCTACGGGCGGGCGGCGAACTCCTGAAGAAGCTCGGCGCCGCCTATTACGCGGAGCGGCACAGCACGGGGACGCCGGAAGCGACCGGGCACGCCCTGAGGGCCGTGGAGGCCCATGTCAGCACCCACGGAAACGGAGTCCTGCGCAGCGCCTGACATCAGCCGGACCGTACCCCCTCATGGGGACGCGGTCCGGCTACGTCGTACAACTACGTCGCCCGGCTCCGCCACGTGGGCGTGCCCAGCCACGCACAGCCCGAGGCCACCCGATTCACGAGCGTCCGGACCCACGAGCGCCCGATCCACGGGCGCAGGCGAACGATCGGGCGCCCCGACGCGCCCGGCGAAGCGTCACCGCACCCTCGTGAGCGCGGCGGCCCGGCCGGGCAGGCAGCTCGGCTCCGGAGAAGCGAGGGCACTTTTCCACGTCCCTCGACGCCCCACCCGAAGAATCAATTCTTCTGCAGAATGGATTCTCCCCAGTTGGTCCAGAAATCAATTTCCGCAGCGATTTCGCGCCACATCCCACCCACCCCTCAAGCCTCTCCTCAATCAGGTTTTTCAATTTTAAGGACACCGTTTGCCCGTGGAACACCGGGGGTAGCTTCGGCCTGTACCAGCAAGCTCCATCTCCAGGGGAATTCCATCCGGTCCATGGGACAAGGAAAAGGGAGCGGCATGAGTGGAAACTTCGCCGACGGTGTCGACGCGGCGACCGAGTCGGGCGACCACGGCAAGTTCGGATTCTGGTTCTTCAAGGGCGACCAGGCCCTGAAAACGGACTCCGATGGCGAGCGCATCGAGTACGGCCCCGGTGACATCACCGCAGCGGACAACTGGCCCGCGCTCAGGGGGACCCGGTTCGCGAACGGGCCGGTCGAGGCCGCGGTGTTCTCCGGCAGCGGCTTCTGGTTCTTCCAGGGGAGCTACTGCGTCAAGACCGACCCGAAGGGCAACGACATCCTGGTGGCCCCGAGTCCCATCACGGCTCCGGGCAACTGGCCCGCGCTCGCGGGGACCCCGTTCCAGGACGGTGTCGACGCGGTCGTCGCGTCGGGTGACCACGGCAAGTTCGGGTTCTGGTTCCTCAAGGGCGGCCAGGCCCTGAAGACAGACCCCAAGGGCGAGCGCGTCGAGCACGGCCCGTCCGCCATCACCGCGGCCGAGAACTGGCCCGCGCTGACCGGCACACGCTTCGCGTCCGGGATCGACGCCTCGGTGTTCTCCGGGAGCGGCTTCTGGTTCTTCCAGGGCGGCCACTGCGTCAAGACCGACCCGAAGGGCAACGAAATCATCGTCCCGGACAGCCTCATCACGGCCGCCGGCAACTGGCCGGCGATCCGCGGCCACTGACACCGCGAATCCGCCGTCACATGATTTCGGCACCGCTCACCGAACGCCATGGGTGAAACGCCATGGGTGAGCGGTGCCGCCTCCCCGCACCTCCGGTGGGCCCCGGCCCGGTCGCCCGGGGCCCACCGGAATTCCCGCACCGCTCCGGAAAGGGAGCCCGCCGATGAACGGAACTCCTGCAAGCGCCACGGATGTCAGCACCGCGAATGTCAGCACCGCGGAAAAATCCCCGCTCTTCCTGACCGGCCTGTACGGGACCGGGTCGGCACACGCCGCCATCAACGTCTATTCCAGAGACTCCGCGCTTTCCGCGGCCCCCGTCCCACTCTGGTCCTGGAGCCCGGCCACGGACGACACCCTCACCGGAGCCGAATGGCAGAATCTGCGGAAAAGCCGGTCGGTGACGGAAGTCAAATGGGCCGACGGCGGCAAGAAGGTCGTGGCGCTCGTGGGCGATTACGTCGTTCTCGTCTCCGTACCGCGGAAGGCGGACGAAAAGCCCCGTCTCCTCTTCGCGACCGCGCTGGAGGACGCGTCGAACGCGCACTCCGTGGAAGTGCTGCCCGGCAACAGGATCGCCGTCGCCGACGGCGGAAGGACCGTCGGCAACGCGGGAGTGCAGGTCTACGCCGTCGGCGACCAGCGGCTCGGCAAGGGCAGGTACGAGCAGCAGGTGACCGGCTTCCCCTCGACGCACGGCCTGCTGTGGGACGCGACGAAGCACTGGCTCTGGGTCACCGGCTGCAACGTCTGGCCCGACCGCCCCGGCGCCCAAGGGCTCGTCCGTGCCTACGCGTTCGACGCGAAGACGAAGCTGCTGCATCCGAAGCACGTCGCCGAACAGAAGGTCGGCACCGGCAAGCCGACCGCCGAGGCCCCCGAGGAGTGGGACGGTCCCCATGACGTGGCGGGCGTGCCCGGCACCCGGCACCTGCTGATCACCACCGAGCAGGACGTCCACCTCTGGGACACGAGCGATCCCGGCCACCCGCCTGTCCAGGCCCCCCAGCTGAAGGACTTCGTCTCGGAAAGCGCGGAACGCGACAAGCACGGCCACCCGCGCTCCCGCTTCAAGTCGATCGGGGTGCGCGCCGAGTCCGGTGAGATCGTCTACACCCAGCCCTCGGCCTGGGGCCCGGGCAAGGACTACCCGGACATGATCGGCTTCGCCAAGGGCCCCGGGAACAAGGTGCTCCGCCCGCACCGCACGGCGTACAAGGCCCGCTGGTTCGAGGCCACACCGGGCTGGGAGACGCCGCCCGTCGTGACGCCGCACCAGTAAGGAAGCACGCGGACAGGAAGCACGGGGAACGGCACGCCCGGCCGCAGCGGCCGCGCGCGGAGGGCGAGAGGCAGCCCCGGCCAGGCACGGTGCGGCGCCACCGCACCCTCACCGGACGATGACCGTCACCATCCAGGGAATCACCACCTGCGGGCAGACATGCCCCCGGTCCGGGCGGCAGTGGCGGTGGGCGGCGAGGGCGCTGCGGCCCATGGCCCTGGCGCGGAAACTCGCGTCGGCGTCGCCGTTCGGGGCCACGGTGCCCGAGGTGCGGGGCAGTACGGCGGGCGTGGAGGCGGCGGGTACGTCCCACACCCATGTCTCGTGCTCGCCCCGGATCGCCTTCAGACGGACCTGCACCACTTCGCCGGACGGCACGATCACGGTGCGTGCGTTGTCCTCGTTGGACAGCACGGTCGCACCGGCGACACCGGCGACACCGGCGGGGCGGGCGTGAGCCGCCGGGGAGGACGGAGCGACCGTGGCCGCCAGGGCCAGTCCGGCGGCGGCAACGGCAGCGGCAGCGGCCAGGAGCCTCGCGCGCTTCATCGGCAACCTCCTTGACGGAAGCGGAAGGAGACGTTGCCACCCGTCTACACCCGGGCCGGACCCGGAGTCCCGTCCTCCGTGGGCATTCCAGCCATTCGGGGGCAACGGAGCGTGCCCGTGCCGCGGGCGCCGTGCGAGGCCACCGCGCGCCGATGTCATGCAGTAATCATGTCGATACGGTTAGTGACGACGGGCGGGAGCGGTAATCCCCGCACCGGACCCCGCCGTTCGTTGGGAAGGGCGAACGGCGGGGCCCTTCGCGGAGCAGCTCGCCGCGTGACTCAGCGACCGCCGGCGGAGCAGGCGGCGGCCTCCTGCCGGTCGTAGCGGGCGCGGGCGGCCGCGATCTCGTCCTGGTGGTTCTCGGTCCAGGTGACGAGGGACTGGATCGTGTCGTGGAGGGTCGCACCGAGGGGCGTGAGCTCGTAGTCCACGCGCGGCGGGACCACCGGGTGCACCGTGCGGTGGACGAGGCCGTCCCGTTCCAGCTGGCGCAGGGTGACCGTCAGCATGCGCTGGCTGATGCCGTCGATCTCGCGGCGCAGCTCGGTGAAGCGGAGGCTGCGCCGTTCGAGCAGGGCGATGACCAGGAGCGACCACTTGTCGGCGACCCGGTCGAGGATCTGGCGCACCTCACAGCCCTCGCGGGTGTCCCACTGGCGGACCTGCTCGTCATCGGTTCCCCAGCAGTAACTCGGTGACTTCTCAGTGCCTTCTTCCATGGTCATCCAGAGTGCAGCAGGATCGAGTCGGTAACAAGAGGGAACCGACCGGCAGTTCGGTAACCAACCCTCGTTCCCCGTTCCTTCTTCTTTTCTCCTCACCCCCCCATTTCCAGGAGCCTCGCCATGTCCTCTTCCGCGCCTCCCCTGTCCCCTTTGACCGATTCCGGTGGTGACCGTCTGCACGGGCGCGCCTGGGGAGTACTCCTCGTCCTGTGCGGCGCGGTCTTTCTCGAAGGCATCGACGTGGCGATGCTCAACGTGGCGCTGCCGTCGATCCGTTCCGACCTGGGGATGTCCACCGGCGCCCTGCAGTGGGTGATGAGCGCGTACGTGCTCGGGTACGGCGGCTTCATGCTGCTCGGCGGGAAGGCGGCGGATCTGTTCGGGCGGCGCCGGATGTTCCTGTCGTGGCTCGGCGTGTTCGTGCTCTTCTCCGGCCTGGGCGGGCTCGCCGTCGACGGCTGGATGCTCGTCGCGGCACGCTTCGTGACGGGGATCGCCGCCGCGTTCATGACGCCCGCGGGGCTGTCCATCATCACCACGGGCTTCCCGGAAGGCCCCCGGCGCAACAAGGCCCTGCTCGTCTACTCCGGTACCGGAGCCGCGGGCTTCTCCATCGGCCTGGTGGTGGGCGGGCTGCTGACCGCGGTCGACTGGCGCTGGGTGTTCTTCGCCCCGGTCATCCTGTCGTGCCTGATCCTGGCGGCCGCGCTGGTGCTCCTGCCCGCGTCGGAGCGACCCGGCCCGCCGTACGGACGACCCGAGCCGCACGGACGGCCCGACGAGCCGCACGGACGGCCCGTCCCGCACGGACATCCCGGACGACAGCGCCGTGTCGATCTGCCCGGCGCGCTGAGCGTGACCGCGGCGATCATCCTGCTCGTCCTGGCCGTCGAGCGCGCCGCGCACACCACCCTCGGCTGGACGCTCGGCACGTTCGCCGCCGGGCTCGCCTTCCTCTGCGTGTTCGTGCTCGTCGAGCGCAGAGCGCCCGAACCCCTCGTACGGCTGGGCATACTCCGCAACGCCTCGCTGGTACGCGCCGACCTCGCCGCCCTGCTGTTCTCCGCCGGGTTCTTCGGCTTCCAGTTCATCGCCGTGCTGTATCTCCAGGAGCTGCGCGGCTGGTCCACGCTCCGGACGAGCCTGGCCCTGCTGGTGATCGGCGCGGACTCGGTGCTCTCGCCCACCCTCACCCCACGGCTGGTCGCCCGCTACGGCAACGCCCGGGTCATCTTCGGCGGACTGCTCCTGGCCGTGCTCTCCTACGCGCTGTTCCTGCCGGTCGGCGCCGACTGGACGTACGCGGCGATGTTCCCCGCCCTGCTCCTGCTCGGCCTGGCCTTCTCCCTCGCGTACGGCCCGCTGACGATCGTGGCCACCGAGGGCGTGGACGAGGCGGAACAGGGGCTCGCGGGCGGCATCCTCTACACGTCGTTCCAGTTCGGGGCGGCGCTCGGCCTGTCGGCGGTCACCGCGGTCGACGTCGCGGCGACGGGGACGGACGGCTCGCCGCAGGCACTCCTCGACGGCTACCACGCGGCTCTGCTGGTGCCGCTGGCGGCGGCGGTGCTCGCGACGGTCATCAGCGCGTTCGGCCTGCGGCCCCTCAAGGGGCGCGGGGCGGAAATGTACGCGGGAACGAAAGACGCCTCCGTAGGCGCACCCCGGTGAACACCCCGGAACGGAGCCCCCGATGCCGTACCCCCGTCGGCACCGGGGCTCCGCCCCGCCTCATCCCAACGCCGCCGTTCCCCCGTACATTTCCGTCCCGCGCCCTTACCGCTGCCGCAGGACGAGGGCCAGCAGCCCCGGGAAGTGTTCCTCGAATTCCTGCTTCCGCAGGCGGTTGATGCGCTTCGCGCCCTGGTCGCGCTGCTCGATGAGCCCGGCGGAGCGGAGCACCGCGAAGTGGTGGCTCAGCGCCGCCTTGCGGACCGGCACGTCGAAGCTGCCGCAGTTGCGCTCCCAGTCCTCACTCGCGGCCAACTCGCGCACGAGCGTGAGGCGTACGGGGTCGGAGAGCGCGGCCAGCGCGGTCTCCAGGGCCACGTCCCGGGGGTGGACGTGCTCCGGCGGTGCGCGGTGCGGCGCGGGAGCCGCGGCGTTTTCCCTGGTCATGACGGCCTTCCTCGACAGCTTCCCGGATTTCCCGTTCCCGGACCTCCCGGACGGGTTCCGGATCGGCGATTGCGAAGTGTTCGACATTCTGCGTACAGTCTATGTGTTCGCAAGTCATCGAACAATCTATTCGCGTCACGCGGCATCGGGCTCCACCGCCCCCGCGCCCCTTCCGACCTTGAAGTGAGGAACAGGCATGCCCCGGAGTGAACCCAGTACCGCAGAACCCGGCACCGCGAAGCAGAACGCCAAGAAGAAGCTGTCGCTGCTCGCCGCCTGCCTCGGGTTCGTCGTCGTCATCCTCGACGTCAGCGTCGTCAACGTCGCCACCGACGCGCTGAGCAGGGACTTCGACGGCAGCCTCGCGGGGCTGGAGTGGGTGGTCAACGGCTACACGCTCACCTTCGCGGCCTTCCTGCTGTCGGCCGGATCGCTCGGTGACCGCTTCGACCCCAAGCGGATCTACCAGGCGGGTTTCGCGCTCTTCGCCGTGGCGTCCTTCGCCTGCGGCGCCTCCACGACGCTGGTCGCGCTGATCGTCTCGCGCGTCGTCCAGGGCCTGGGCGCGGCGATGATCGTGCCGTCGTCGCTGTCGATCGTGAACAAGTCCTTCCCCGTCGCCGCCGAACGCGCCAGGGCCGTGAGCCTGTGGGCCGCCGCGGGCGGTCTCGCGCTCGCCCTCGGTCCGGTGGTGGGCGGGGTGCTCATCGATCAACTCGGCTGGCGCTCGGTCTTCTTCGTGAACGTCCCGATCGCCGTCGCCGGCATCTGGCTGACCCAGGCCAACGCGCCCGGTGCCGTACGCGGCGCCGCCGCACCGCGCCGTTCCTTCGACGTCCTCGGCCAGGTGCTGGCCGTCGTCGCGCTCGGCTCGCTGACCACGGCCGTCATCGAGGCCAACGGCGAGGGGTGGGGCTCCGCGGTCGTCGTCACCTGCCTGGCCGTCTTCGTGACCGCCACCACCGCGTTCGTGACCGTGGAGAGACGGAGCGCGGACCCGATGCTCCCGCCGCGTCTCTTCAGCCGCGGGGCGTTCACCGCGACCTCGCTGATCGGGGTGCTGGTCAACTTCGCCTTCTACGGCCTGATCTTCGTCTTCAGCCTCTTCTTCCAGAGCGTCCGGCACTACTCGCCGATCGTCGCCGGTCTGGCGTTCCTGCCGATGACCGCCACGATCATGACCGCCAACCTGGCCAGCGGGCCGCTCGCCAAGAGGTACGGCGCCCGAGCCGTCCTGACGACCGGCAGCTCCCTGGCCGCCCTCGGCTGCCTGGGCCTCCTCCCGGCCGTGCGCTCCGGCTCGTACGGCGCGCTCGTCGGCCAGTTCCTGGTGGCGGGTTTCGGCATCGGCCTGGTCGTCCCGGCCATGACCAACGCCATGCTCTCCGCGGTCGACTCCGCCCACGTCGGCATCGCGTCGGGCGTCCTCAACGCGTCACGCCAGCTCGGCGGCCTCATCGGCGTGGCGATCATGGGCCTGCTCGTCGGCGACACGGCCTCTGCCCACTTCACGGACGGGCTACGGGTGGCTCTGGGCTGGGGCGCGGCGGGGCTGGTGGGGTGCGCTGTTCTCTCCGCCTACGGCCTGCGGCACGCCCCGAAGGCGAACCGGACGGCAACCACGAGCCGGGTCACGCCCACCGGCGTACGCCCTTAGCCCTCTGCCGGGCCCCCGCGGGCCAGGGTGTGCACGGCGGCCGGACGGGTCGGGCCGGGCCGGTCAGGTGTTCAGCAGTTGGAGGGCCTTCTCGCCGTAGCGGGCGCCATGGGCGGCGTCGCGCGGCAGGGCACGGGACAGCAGGTCGAGCTCTCCGGGCGTGAGCCGCAGGTCCACGGCCCGGGCGTTGTCCAGCAGATGGGGGATGCGCTTGGTGCCGGGGATGGGGACGATGTCGTCGCCCTGGGCCAGGAGCCAGGCCAGCGCGATCTGTCCGGGGCTGACGTGGAGTTGCTCGGCGAGGTCACGCACGTGGTGGAGCAGAGCGAGGTTCCGGGTGAGGTTGTCACCCTGGAATCGGGGGTCGTGGCGCCGGTAGTCGTCGGGGGCGAGGCCGTCCAGCATGGTGAGGGCACCCGTGAGGAAACCGCGGCCGAGGGGCGCGTAGGGGACGACGGCGGTACCGAGCCGGCGGGCGGTCGGGAGGATGTCCTGCTCCAACGACCGTTCCCACAGGGAGTACTCGGTCTGCAGAGCGGCGATCGGGTGCGTGGCGTGCGCCCGCTCCAGGGTGGCCGCGCTCACTTCGGACAGCCCGAGGTGACGGACCTTGCCCTCCCGGACGAGCTCGGCCATGGCGCCGACGGATTCCTCGATGGGAATGCCGGGGTCGCGGCGGTGCAGGTAGTAGAGGTCGATGTGGTCGGTGCCGAGACGTCCGAGGGAGGCCTCGCAGGCCCGGCGGATGTAGCCGGGGCTCGAGTCGATGACGGCACCTCCGCTGGTGCCCTGGGTACCTACGGAGCGGATGCCGCACTTGGTGGCCAGAGTGATCCGGTCCCGGTGAGCGGCGAGGGTGCGGCCCAGGAGCTGTTCGTTGTGGCCGGCCCCGTAGGAGTCGGCGGTGTCGAAGAGGGTGACGCCCAGCTCGAGGGCGTGGAGCAGGGTGCGACGGGCGGTGGCCTCGTCACGGGGGCCGTAGTAGGCGGACATGCCCATGCATCCGAGTCCCAGTGCGGAGACCTGCGGACCGTGACTGCCCAGGCGGCGGGTGTGCATGGAGGTTTCTCCTGTTCGCGCGGCTGTTAGTGCGGTTGTTCGTGCGGTTCGATACGGGCCGGAGGGGCGGTGCCGAGGCTTGCGTCACCCCGCCCGCCGGACGGTCCGGTGAGGGCGGCTGCGGCGTTCAGCCACCGGAGGACGCGGCGACGGCGTGGGCGGCCGCGGCGACGGGCGCAGCCGCGGTACCGGGGGCGGCGACGCGGGAGGCGCGGGCGGCGTGGCGCCGGGTCGCGACGTTGGCACCGATGAGGGAGACCATCACCAGGCCGATACCGGTCAGTTGAGCAGCCGTCGGCGTGTGTCCCTGGAACGCGGAGATGACGAACGCGGTGACGGGGACCAGGTTGATGAACAGCACGCCATTGGCCGGACCGAGGTTCCGGTTGGCGATGTTCCAGCTCAGGATGGCGACGGCGGTGGCGGGGACGGCGACGTAGAGGATCTGCCACCAGGAAGCGGTGTAGGCGCCGGTCCCGTAGCTTCCCACCCAGCCGGCCGCCTGGCTGACAGCGGTGACCGCCAGAATGCTGATCGTGCCGGGCACGCAGCTGAGCGCGGTGTAGCGCAGGGGGGACCAGCCGGGGAACTTGGCGGCGCTGGTGGTGTAGACGACCCAGCAGATCACCCCGATGAGGGTGAGCAGGCCTCCGGTGCCGATGCCGCCGGAGAACACGGCCAGCGGATTGCCGTTGCCGAGCACGACGGTCAGCCCGGTCAGGGCGAGGGCGACGAAGGCGAGTGCGAGCGGCGCGGGCGCCTTTCCGGTCCTGATCCACAGCACGATCACGGTGACGAGCGGCATGGTGGCCACGACCAGTGAGGAGCTCTGGGCGGGCATGGACCGCAGGCCGACGTAGGTGAGCAGATTGAAGCCGGCGAAGCCGACCGTGCCGAGCAGCCAGACCTTGGCCAGGTTGCCCTCGTAGCGGAAGGCCGCGGTGCCCTCCTTCAGAGCCAGCAGGGCGACGAAGATCAGGGCGCCGAGGGTGAAGCGGGCGGCGGTGAGGTGGAAGGGATCGAGGTGGTGGTACGCGGACTGGGCGACGGTGAACATGCCACCCCAGGCCAGGGCCGTGGCGAGGCCACCCACCACTCCGGTGACAGTTTTCGACGAGGACATGGTTGAGGACATGGCTGAGCGCTTTCGTCTCGAGGGTCGGCCGGTTCGGATCCAGCGCCAGGCGTCCGATTCGGCAGAGGAGGGCCGGGCCGCGGTGATCACATTACGCAGGGCGGCGAGGCATACGCAACTATCTAGTTGGTTTCTTTTGCTTCGATGCCAACCAGTTGGTTGGCCGGACTCGTACAGTGGCCCCATGCAGACGAGAACCCTCGCCACCCGCCGCAAGCTGCTCGACGCCGCCCGCGTCGAGTTCGCCCAGCACGGCATCAGCGGCGCGCGCGTCGACCGCATCGCTTCGGCCTCCGGGGTCAACAAGCAACGGATCTACGCCAACTTCGACAGCAAAGAAGGACTGTTCGCCGCCACCATCGCCGACGCGTACGAGGACCTTGGTCGCAGCGTCCCCGTGCCGGACACCCTCGAAGCGACCCGCCAGTACGTCGGCGGCATCTTCGACTACCACGCCCAAGACCCCACTCTGGCGCGGCTCATCGCCTGGGAGGGGCTCCACTACGGGGGGCAGGACTTTCCCGACCGGGAGGCACGCGTTGCCTATTACGAGGAGAAATGCGGCAAGTTGAGCCAGGCCCTGGGGCTGGCCTGCCCCAGCGGTGCCGCGCACCTCGTCCTCACCCTGATCGCCATCGCCACCTGGCCGTATGTCGCCGAGCAGCAGCGGGCGCTCCTCACCGCCCAGGACACCCGTCCGGACGCGCTGCGGGACAGTCTGCTGCGCCAGGGGCTCGCGGTCATCGAGGCCGCGATCGCCGCCCCGGAGGCCACGCGCCATTGACAGGGGGCCGGGGCGCCGGCCCCGGACT
>NZ_JAINFC010000729.1 GCF_020740835.1 Streptomyces sp. UNOC14_S4 | reverse complement strand
CTCGCGGGCTTTCCTCCGGGCGCTTCCCTTCGGCCTTTCGGCCTTTCGTGTTTCCAACCTTACCAGATCCGTTTTCCGTTCCGTTTCCGGTCCGAATCACTTTTCCGGCCCCCTGCTGGAGCGGGGTTTTGGCCTTCTCGCTTTCGCTTTCCGGCCTCACCGACTTTATCAGAAGCATTTCGGCCGAGCGAATCGGCCTTTGGGCTTCCCATAAGGGGTCGGGGTTGCTCCGCGCGAATTTTCATTCGCCATCGGAGCGATTCAGATACTAACCGTCACCAGGGAACCTGTCCAGGTCCCGGCAACCGTTCGAATCTACCTCCCCGCGTGGCCCGTGTCAACAGGTTTTGCGAGGCGAAGAGGACAGTATCAGGAGGACGGGGCCCGGCGCACATCGTCGAACGCCGACGGCGGGGTGTCGAGCTCCTCCAGTTCCACGCCCGGTGCCGCGAGGACCACGTCACCGGCCAGGTGCACCGCGTACTGCTCCCCCGTCTCCAGGTCGCTGACCTGGTACTCGTCCACGGCCAAGGTCCCGTTGTCAGTGGGGTGTGCTGTCCTTGCGACGAGGGCCCACGCCTGGTCGAAGGTGCGCGGGGCCAGCACGGGGGAGGTGAATCCGACGAGCCGGATACGTTTCGCGCCCTCGCCGGGGGCGAGGCACAGCAGCCTGGACAGGGCCACGTAGAAGGCGGGGGAAGCCCCGCTGAAGGCGTGCGCCTGCACATTGCCTTCTTCTCCATGCGTGCCGGTCGGGTCCGTGCGCACCCAGGTGACGCCGTCGAGCGCGGCGCCCCGTACCTGCCAGCTCCCCGCGTGGAGCTGGACGCGGATCGGGCGCCCGAGGGCGTCGAGGGTGAGGTCGACGGAGCCCGCGTGGTCACCGGAGGGGGAGGTGAGCTGGGAGACGTAGCGCCAGCCGGAGGGGCCGGTGGCGCAGTGGAAGTGCTCCGCACCGAGGGGGGTGTGGTCGTGCGGGTCGTAAAGGGAGTAGCGGCCGCGAGGCATGGTGGGGTCCTTGACGCGAACAGGACAGGCCCCCGCCGAGGAGGGCGGGGGCCTGTGCTCCGGCTTCTGCTGCGGTGGCTGCTGTCGGCAGCCTCCTCAGTATGTGCCGTGGTGATGTCAGTAGCGGTAGTGGTCCGGCTTGTACGGGCCCTCGACCGGGACGCCGATGTAGTCGGCCTGCTCCGGGCGGAGCGTGGTCAGCTTGACGCCGAGCGCGTCCAGGTGGAGCCGGGCCACCTTCTCGTCCAGGAGCTTCGGCAGCACATAGACGTCGGTGGGGTAGGACTCCGGCTTGGTGAAGAGCTCGATCTGCGCCAGCGTCTGGTCGGCGAAGGAGTTCGACATCACGAAGGACGGGTGGCCGGTGGCGTTGCCCAGGTTCAGCAGGCGGCCCTCGGAGAGGACGATCAGGACCTTGCCGTCGGGGAAGGTCCAGGTGTGGACCTGCGGCTTGACCTCGTCCTTGACGATGCCCGGGACCTTCGCGAGGCCGGCCATGTCGATCTCGTTGTCGAAGTGGCCGATGTTGCCCACGATGGCCTGGTGCTTCATCTTGGCCATGTCGGAGGCCATGATGATGTCCTTGTTGCCCGTGGTCGTCACGAAGATGTCGGCGGTCTCGACGACCTCGTCCAGGGTCGTGACCTGGAAGCCGTCCATGGCCGCCTGGAGGGCGTTGATCGGGTCGATCTCGGTGACGATGACGCGGGCGCCCTGGCCGCGCAGCGACTCGGCGCAGCCCTTGCCCACGTCGCCGTAGCCGCAGACGACCGCGACCTTGCCGCCGATGAGGACGTCGGTGGCGCGGTTGATGCCGTCGATCAGGGAGTGGCGGCAGCCGTACTTGTTGTCGAACTTCGACTTGGTCACGGCGTCGTTCACGTTGATCGCCGGGAAGAGCAGCGTGCCCTCGCGCTGCATCTCGTAGAGGCGGTGGACGCCGGTGGTGGTCTCCTCGGTGACGCCGCGGATCTCGGACGCCAGCTGGGTCCACTTCTGCGGGCTGTCGGCGAGGGTGCGGTTGAGGAGCTTGAGGATCTCGGCGTACTCCTCGCTGTCCGCCGTGGCCGGGTCCGGGGCCGCGCCGGCCTTCTCGAACTCGACGCCCTTGTGGACGAGGAGGGTGGCGTCACCGCCGTCGTCGAGGATCATGTTCGGACCGCCGGTGGCGGTACCGGGCCAGGTCAGCGCCTGCTCCGTGCACCACCAGTACTCCTCCAGCGTCTCGCCCTTCCAGGCGAAGACGGGCACGCCCTGGGGGTTGTCCGGAGTGCCGTTCGGACCGACGGCGATGGCCGCGGCCGCGTGGTCCTGGGTGGAGAAGATGTTGCAGGACGCCCAGCGCACCTGGGCGCCGAGCGCGACCAGCGTCTCGATGAGCACGGCCGTCTGCACCGTCATGTGCAGCGAGCCGGTGATCCGGGCGCCGGCCAGCGGCTGCGCCTCCGCGTACTCCTTGCGGATCGCCATCAGACCGGGCATCTCGTGCTCGGCGAGGGTGATCTCCTTACGACCGAAGGTGGCCAGCGACAGGTCCGCGACCTTGAAGTCCTGACCGGTGGAGGTGGTGGTCATACGGGCTGCTCCTCCTGAGGGGCGAGCGAGAACGGGTACGGCTGTGCACGCGGCCGGACTTCCGGGGCGCTCGGCGGCACGCCGGGCGGGCGCGCGTCGCACCCTGTCCGGAACCACCACTCCCCTGGCCGCAGCGCAGTCCGTCGGAGGCCCTCTCTCCCTCGGCCGGTCCGTCGTGCGGGCCGCCCGACCGCCATCAGCAGCGACGTCTGGCTGGTCACGAATCTACACCGATCGCC
>NZ_JAINFC010000728.1 GCF_020740835.1 Streptomyces sp. UNOC14_S4 | reverse complement strand
GGGGCGCGGATCTCGGCGGGGAAGTTCGGCAGGGTGGACAGGTCGTTGCCGAACGACGCCGTCTCCGACGTGAACCGGTCACCCGTGAGCTGCATACCGTCACCCGAGTCCCCCGCGAACCGGATGATCACCCGCTCCAGCTTCCGCACCGACTTGGTGCCCGAGCCTCCGGGGCTGACGTGCGAAGGCTCCTGCGCTGCGGACGGCGGGGCGGCCCCGCTCGGCTGCGCGCCTGGTTCGGCCTGTTCGGCCGGGCTGCTGACCTGGCTGGTCACTGCTTCGGACCTCCCTCGTGGCGGCGGCTCGCACGCGGTGGTGACGGCCGGCGTTCCCACCCGCCATCGTACGGGGGTAAGGGTCGCCTACCTGGGAGGGAGCACAAGATCCCCGCCGCCGGACCTGGATGTTTTGTCGGCTTCTGAGGGGAATGTCCTGGCCGGAGGTGCTGTGCGGAGGGGGAGGCTCCGCTGCGTCTTTTGTCCTAGGACCGTGATCGCCGAGCCTCCCACCAGCAGCCTTCCCCCGACCGGCGGGGCATCAGTCGGTCAGGAGCGGAGATAGGTCAGAACGGCCAGCACCCGACGGTGATCCCCGTCACTCGGCGACAGGCCCAGCTTGAGGAAGATGTTGCTGACGTGCTTCTCGACGGCGCCGTCGCTCACCACCAACTGCCGCGCGATGGCGGAATTCGTCCTTCCCTCCGCCATCAGACCGAGGACCTCCCGCTCGCGCGGGGTGAGCCCCGCCAGGACGTCCTGCTTACGGCTGCGCCCCAGCAACTGGGCGACGACCTCCGGGTCCAGCGCCGTACCGCCGCGCGCGACGCGCACCACGGCGTCCACGAACTCCCGTACCTCGGCGACCCGGTCCTTCAGCAGATAGCCGACACCCCGGCTGCTCCCGGCGAGCAGCTCCGTCGCGTACTGCTCCTCCACGTACTGGGAGAGGACGAGCACGCCCAGGTCGGGATGGCGGCGGCGGAGCTGCACGGCGGCGCGCACACCCTCGTCGGTGTGGGTCGGGGGCATGCGGACGTCGGCGACCACGACGTCCGGCAGGGCGTCCTCGGCGGCGAACTCCTCAATGGCCTTCAGCAGGGCCTCGGCGTCGCCGACGCCTGCCACGACGTCGTGCCCACGGTCGGTCAGCAGGCGGGTCAGTCCTTCCCGGAGCAGTACCGAATCCTCGGCGATGACGACCCGCACCCTGTCCTCCACCACGATTTTTGGCCCCCAGTGTCAGCTCGGTGTCTTTCTCCAAGCATCGCATTGGGAACCGTCTCGGGGTTGCGCCGCTGGGCTGCGCCGCTGGGCGGTGCGCCTACGGGGGTGCGGCTTGCGCTGGCGCGCGGCTGCGGGTCGGTGGGGGCTGGTCGCGCCCACGCGGCGGAGCCGCATATCGATACAGCCCCGCGCCCCTGACGGGCCCCGGCTAGTGGACTCGCCAGGGGAGTTCGGCGGTCACTGTCGTCGGGCCGCCGACGGGGGAGTCCACGATCAGGAGGCCGTCCACCGAGTCGAGGCGTTCGGCCAGGCCCGCCAGGCCGCTGCCGTTCGCCGTCGACGCCCCACCCCGGCCGTCGTCGGAGACCTGCAGCATCAAGCGGTTCTCCGACCGCCACATCTCCACCCGCGCGCCGCGCGCCCCACTGTGCTTGCTGATGTTCTGCAGGAGCTCGGAGACCGTGAAGTACGCGATGCCCTCGATCGCCGCCGCGGGGCGTTCGGTCAGGTCCACCTCCACCCGTACCGGCACCGTGCAGCGGGCCGCGACCGCGGAGAGGGCCGGGCCCAGGCCGCGGTCGGTGAGGATGGCCGGGTGGATGCCGCGGGCGAGGTCGCGCAGTTCCTGGAGGGCGAGCTTCACCTCGCCGTGCGCGTCGTCCACCATCCTGGCCGCCGCCTCCGGGTCCTCCGTCAGCTTCTCCTTCGCCAGGCCGAGATCCATGGCCAGGGCGACGAGCCGGGCCTGGGCGCCGTCGTGCAGGTCGCGCTCGATGCGGCGCAGGTCGGCGGCGGCGGTGTCGACGACCACCCCGCGGTCCCCCTCCAGCTCCCACACGCGGGTCGCCAGCCGGGACGGGCCCAGCAGCCCCAGCACCAGCATCCGGTCGCCGTAGGCGAGGCCGCGGGTGACCCAGGGGGTGGCCAGTACGAGGAGCAGGCCGACCGCGCAGGTCACGCCGGTCGAGAAGGGGCCGTTCAGATAGACGGCGTTGCCCGCGGAGTCGCCGTACAGCTGCATGCCGGGCTGGTTCCAGTACGTCGGGTACAGCCACTGGTACAGGGGGTAGAGGAACAGCGCCCAGCTGACCGTCCACATCACCGTCACCACGCAGAAGACCGTCACCGCCCACGGCATGTGGACCAGGCAGTAGAGCATCTGCCGCCAGGACGTACCGCTCTTGAGCAGCGCCCCGATCCAGGCCATCGGGCCGCTGCGGCCCTTCGGCGGCCGTACGGGCTCGGGCTCCGCTATGTCCACGCGCAGCAGGACGCGGGCCCGCGCGCGCTCGATCGCGCCGACCGCGCGGGCGCCCATGAGGCCCAGGGCCAGGACGGGTACGCCGACGAAGGTGATCAGCAGGCCGCCGCCGCAGGCGAGCACGGTGACCGCGAAGACGAAGGTCGCCACGGAGATGGGGAAGCTGAGCAGGAGGTAGAGCAACTCCCGCCAGGTACGGCCCTCCAGCGGCGCGCGCAGCACAGCGGGTACGCGGTGTGCCCGCTTCTCGTCCATGGCCACTGCCATTGCCATTCCTTCGTCCGGTCTGCCGAATCGCTTGGTGTCTCCACCTTCTCCCTGCGGGAGGGGGCGGGACCATGTGGTGAGTTGGTGTC
>NZ_JAINFC010000727.1 GCF_020740835.1 Streptomyces sp. UNOC14_S4 | reverse complement strand
CCGGAAGCTAAGCCTTTCAGCGCCGATGGTACTGCATGGGGGACCGTGTGGGAGAGTAGGACGCCGCCGAACAAATTTTAGATGGAAGAGCCCCGACAGGTTTGTCGGGGCTCTTCTGCATTTCCGGGGTATTTCCTTACGCCAGTCGCTGCAATTCCTCCCGCGTGACCCCGCCCAGCAACGGCTCGCCGCGCACCCATCGCTCCACCTCCGCGACCGCGTAGGCCCCGAGCCGTCGGGCCTCGCTGCCCTGTGCCCCCGCGATGTGCGGGGTGACCATCACATTCGGCAGTCTCAGCAGCGGATGACCCATGGGCAGTGGCTCGGGATCGGTGACGTCGAGGAAGGCGTCCAGGCGGCCGGCCACGCATTCCCGTGTGAGGGCGTCCGTGGCGACGATCGAGCCGCGTGCCGTGTTGATGACCGTGCCGCCGTCCGGGATGAGCGCGAGATGCGCGGCGTCCAGCATGTGGCGCGTCTCGGGTGTCTCCGGAGCGTGCACCGTGACGATGCTCGAGGCACGGCACAACTCCGCCAGCCCGACGGGTTCGGCGCCCAGTCGCCCCGCCTCGGCGTCGGTCACATACGGATCGTGGAGCAGCAGTCGGTATCCCGCCTCGGCGGCCCGCAGCCGTGCCAGGACGCGGCGGCCGACGCGCGACGCGCCGATGATTCCGACCGTGCGGCCGTCGGCGCCCCGGCGCTCCAGGAAATCGGGCCAGATCGCCTCGTAGGCCGCGGCGGTTCCGAGTGCCCGCTTCGCGGCGAGGGAGATCGCGGCGACCGTGAAGTCGGCGACAGGGCCCGCGTTGGCGTCCGCGGCCGACGACACGAGGATTCCCCGTTCCCAGATCCCGTCCGACACCAGGTTCTTCACCGAGCCCGCCGCGTGCACCACCGCTCGCAGCCGCGGTGCGGCGTTCAGTACCCCCTCCGTCAACCGGGGACATCCCCACCCCGTGAGGAGTACCTCCACACGGTTCAGCGCCGCACGTGCCGTCGGCGCTGTGAGAGTTCGTGACAGCACTCCGGGGACCAGGTCCGCCGACGCGGCGAGGCGGGTCCACAACTCCGGTGGGAGGACGGCCGGTGCCACGTCCTGTCCCATGACCGCCACCACGACCACTCGCTCTGTCCCGCCACCGTTCATGGGCCTCCCTCTGCCCGTGCCGGCGCGAGGGAAAACACATTGCCCGGCCCCACAGGGGGCGTTGAGTATCAGTGGATGGAACACACCATCAGACTTGTGCGCCCCGAAGAGTGGCGGGAGGCCAGGGAACTGCGGCTGCTCGCGCTCTCCGACCCCGTCGCGCCGATCGCTTTTCTCACCACGTACGACGAGGCCGTCGCACGGACCGACGAGCGCTGGCAGCAGATGGCGCACACACCGTCGTTCGTCGCCGAGGGACCCGACGGCGAATGGGCGGGAAGCGTGACCATCCTGGTGGAAGTGCCGGGCGACGACAGTGTTTTCGGCGGCGGCCCGGTGGTGCCGCAGACGCACCTCGTCGGTGTCTTCCTGCGTCCCGAACACCGGGGCACGGGCCTGGCGGAAGCGCTCCTCCAGGCGGCCCTCGACTGGTCCTGGTCACTGGGCGACCCCCGGGTGGAACGGGTGCGGCTGCATGTCCACGAGCGGAACGTCCGGGCGGAGGGTCTGTACCGCAAGCTCGGTTTCGAACGGACAGGGGTGACCGTCCTGATGGAGGGTGACCCGTCCGCGCTGGAGCACGAGATGGCTGTCGGCCGGCCCGCGGTGTAGTCCCGGCGACCGGTCAGCTCCGGTCGGGGAAGCGTGGCCAACGGGCGCGGGCCTGGGTCTCGGAGCGGAGGAGGGCCCACGCCGGGAGCCCCAGGGCCGGGCCCTCCGACAGGAGGGTGGGGAGGGACGGTACCGGCGCCACCGCCGCCACGTCGTCCAGGACGAGGGACAGTGGTGGGTCGAGCCGACCGGCAGATGACCGTCCGGCCATGTCCCGGCCGCGCTCGACCACGCTTGCGACGAGTGCGGTCAGCAGGGGCATCGCACCCGGGCGGGTGCGAGGATCCTCGATGGCCTCGCCCACCACGTACAGGGTTCCCCCTTCCGCGATGAATGATTCCCATGCGAGCGCATCGGCTCGATTTGGGTTGCACGCGTCGCGAATATGGATGGACGACAGGGAATTGAGCGCGCGGGCGGTCAACTCCTGGGCCAGGTCCTTGCGTTCCGGATGGCCGGTGAGCGCGGATTCCAGTTCGCCCGCCGCGCCGCCGGCCGCCTTGGGGTGCGTCCGGAGGATGCGCACCGGCTCGTGCGCGGACTGGCCCTGGGCCCAGCGGTGCACCTGGCGGAACGGGCGGCCGTCGACCGCTGCCGCGTGCAGCCAGCAGCGCAGCAGGATCTCCGCGGTGTCGGCCGTGGCGGAGTCGAGGGCACTGCGCGGGCGCACGGGTGCGAGCAGGGCGGCCGCGCGGGCCGCCGCCGTGTCCCGGACCTCGCAGCCCGTCGTGGGGTTCCACCGGAGGCGGCTCGGGGTGTCGAGCAGGTGGCTCGGATCGAAGACGTGCACCGGTCCGAGCTTCGCGCGCGCGTCCTTTGTCTCCGCCCACAGCGCGGGGTCGCTGGTGGTCACCAGGACCGGCCCCTCGGCGGCGAGGATCGCCCCGACGGCCGCTGAGCGCCTCTCCGGGCCGTAGACGATGTGTTCCGAGGGTGAGGCGGGTTCAGCGCGCTGTGCGGGCACTGAGGCCGTCTCAGAGGCTGCTGGGGGTGCGCCGGGAGGTGGCGCGGCAGGTGTGTCGGTCACGGTCGGTGTCGTGGCCCCGGTCGTCGTCCCCGGAACCGTCCCCGTCCCCGGCC
>NZ_JAINFC010000726.1 GCF_020740835.1 Streptomyces sp. UNOC14_S4 | reverse complement strand
CCACCCAATCCCCCAGCCGTACATAAGGGCTCACACCCGCCGCCAGCGGCACCTCGTACACGGCCACCCCGCTCCGGTCCGTCCCCAGCGGAGCGCCCACGCGTTCGCCGTGCGCGTCCGTCGCCACAGTCTCGCCCGTCAGGGTCGCGTGGATCATCGGGCGCCATGTCTCGGCGGCGCGCAGCGAGGCCAGGGACGCGTGCTGCTCCGGTGCCCAGCTGTGCTGGAACGTCGAGGTCGAGGACTGGGCCACGATCAGGGCGGCGCCGTCGCGCGCCAGGTGGCGGCTCATGTCGGGGAACGCCGTCTCGAAGCACACGAGCGGGCCGATCCGCAGGTCGCCGTGGTGGGTCGGCACCCGCATGACGACCTGCCGGGCACCCCGCCCGCGGTCCTCGCCCGCCGCCTTGCCCACGGACGTCGCCCAGCCGAGGACGGAGCGCGCCGGGATGTACTCCCCGAACGGCACCAGCCGCATCTTGTCGTAGCGGTCCCCCGTCGGGCCGCCGGGGCCGACGAGGACCGAGCTCTTGAAGATGCCGGGGCGGTCGGAGCGCCGGGCGTCGACGTTGACCAGCAGGTCCGCGCCGACCGCGCGGGACAGCGCGGCGAGCCGGTCCCGCAGGTCGGGGCGGCGGCCCAGGTCCTCGCCGACGCTGCTCTCGCCCCACACCACCAGGTCCGGGCGACGGCCCACGAGCCGGCGGGTCAGCAACTCCTCGCGGTCGAAGCGCTGTTCCGCTCCCGCGACCTCCCCCGGCTGGACGACGGCCACGCGCACGGTGCCCGCGCTCCGGGGCCGCGGGGCCCACAGCCACACCGAGGTGACGGCCGTCGCGCACGCGAGCACCCCGGCCACCCCCGCGACGCGGGTGCGCGGAGCGCCGGTCAGCAGGGCGACGGAGGTGTTGAGGGCCACCAGAAGGAAACTAACCAGCCAGATCCCGCCCACCGAAACGACCCTCAGCGCGGGTGCCACCTGCCACTGGCCGGCCCCGAACATCCCCCATGGACCCCCCAAATACTCCCAGGAACGGGCAAGTTCGACCATCAACCAACCCGCCGGAACGAGGACGAGAGCCGCCAGCGCCCGCCCCGTCCCAGGTGAGCCGCCCAGCAACCGGTGAACCAGCACGCCCCACGGGGCCCACAGCACTCCCAGCAGCGCAGCCAGCACAAGAATGAAGATATGCAAGCTCGGTAGCAGCCAGTGATGCACGGCCAGCAGAAAACCGGCCCCGCCCAGCCAGCCGTCGAGGGCCGCCCGCCGCGCGGTCGCGGCCGAGCGGATCAGCAGCAGCCACGGCACCAGGGCCACATAGGCGAACCACCACCACGCGGGTACGGGGAACGTCAGTGCGGGCAGGGCTCCGACCAGGACCGTCGCGGCCGCGCGCGGCCAGGGCCGGGCGAGCAGGGCGGCGCCCCGCCCGAAGGACGCTGTCATCGCCATCCCGTGCCTCCCTGTGGCTCGGTGGTCCACCCGTGTCGGTGATCGTCGATCATTCATCCGCCCTATGCATGAGCGAGATCCGGCCATCCCCGGGAACATCGAACATCGCAGACCGTAGAGGAAAAAACCCTGACAACGGCGTGCAATATTCAACGGTTGTCACCCACCTGGAAAATGTCTTTGGCTCGATCCAATCGAAAACGATCCAATCCGAACCTTGCGCCCCGCGCTGGAAAGGTGTGAGCCGATATGCGCCGCGGGTTATGTCCGGTCCACCATGGGCAGGTAACCGCGCAAAAGTGGACACGAACGCTGTTGGTCGGCCTGGGGAGGCGGCATGGCAGGCGTACGAGAGCGGATGGCAGTACAGCCCCTGGAGATCGTGCCCTTCTACTGCCCGATACCGCCCGCCGTGCACCCCCGGATGCGGGAGATCGACAGTGCCTCGGTGGACTGGATGCTGGAACAGGAGCTCGATACCTCGCCGCATCAGCGCCAGCGTCTCGTCCGGTGCGACTTCGGCGGGCTGACCGCCCGGACCATGCCCTACGGCCAAGCGGACCCGCTGGCCGTGGTCGCGAAGCTGCACTCGGTGCTGTTCTCCCTCGACGACGCCGTCTGTGACGAGGCGGGCGCCACGGCACACGGTCTCGCCCATGTGACCTCGCGCCTCATGCGGGTCCTGGAGGCCCCCACGCCCGCGTGGCCGGACGACACCCCCCACGCGGCGGCGCTCCGCGTCGTCCGCGCGGAGCTGGGCGCCCACGCGACCCCGCGTCAGCTCCGGCACTGGGTCGAGGGCATGCGCACCTACCTCTCCGGCCTCGTATGGGAGGCGGCCTGTCGCCGGGACCGCGCGCTGCCCTCCCTCAACGACTACTCCGCGATGTGGATGCGTGCCATCGGCATGGCGCCGTCCACGGCGCTGATGGACATCGCGGGAGGCTACGAACTCCACGACCACGACCTCGACCGGCCCGAGGTCCGGGCCCTCACGGAGATGACCTGGACCCTCGTGGCCTGGGACAACGACTTCTACTCGCGGAACAAGGAGATCCAGCGGGCAGGGGACAACCTCAACCTGATCGACGTGCTCGCCCAGGAGCGGGACTGCGAGCCGGCCCGCGCCCAGGAAGAGGCCGTGGCGATGCGGGATCGCATCATGACCCTCTTCCTGCGGTTACGCGAGCAGATCTGGCCCCGGTCCGGGGTCGAGCTGCGCTGCTATCTGGTGGCGCTCGGGCACTTCATCCGCGGCCACCTCGACTGGGCCTCGGTGTGCGCACGCTACGCCGATCCGTACGGCACGGACCGCACCCAGTGGTGGAAGCCCGCGCCGGCGGACGACAGCCTCGCACCCCTGCCCATCCCCTCCCTCGCCTGGTGGTGG
>NZ_JAINFC010000725.1 GCF_020740835.1 Streptomyces sp. UNOC14_S4 | reverse complement strand
CACCACCCCCACGCCCAGCGCCGAGTCCAGCGAGACGGGGCCGCCCTGGAAGACCACCCCGGGCTCCCCGGCCAGGGCCGCCCAGGACTCCAGGATGTCGCCGACACCGACGGGCGTCGGGCGGTTGAGGATCACGCCGAGGGACCCCTCCTCGTCGTGGTCGAGCAGCAGCACCACCGCGCGGTCGAAATTCGGGTCGGCGAGCGCGGGTGTCGCGACAAGCAGTCGTCCTGTGAGCGAGGACACCTCGGCCATGGGCACATGATCCCGCATTTCGGGCCGGAACGGGGCCCGGACGCCCACTCCGGTATGCGTCCGGTACGGCTTCGCCACCCGGCACCGTCGAATCGACGGCCGCCAACGGCTACCGACGGCTCCACCAGATAACCGGTAGCGACCGTTCCATTAACGGAGCGTGCTGTTGCCAAGCCATTACATGCCTCAGGCCCCCTTTCGCATGCAGGAGGGCCCCCGCGTCGCATTACCCTTTCTTCTTGCCCCCTGCCCAACTCCAGGAACGCGAGATCCATGACCGGCCCTGACGATGTCCTGCTTGTCCACGGCGGTACCCCGCTCGAGGGCGAGATCCGTGTCCGCGGTGCGAAGAACCTCGTGCCCAAGGCCATGGTCGCCGCGCTGCTCGGCAGCGGCCCCAGCCGACTGCGCAACGTCCCCGACATCCGCGACGTGCGGGTCGTCCGTGGCCTGCTGCAGCTGCACGGCGTCACGGTGCGCCCCGGTGACGAGTCCGGCGAGCTGATCCTGGACCCCTCCCACGTGGAGAGCGCCAACGTCGCCGACATCGACGCCCACGCGGGTTCCTCGCGCATCCCGATCCTGCTGTGCGGCCCGCTGCTGCACCGCCTGGGCCACGCCTTCATCCCGGGCCTGGGCGGCTGCGACATCGGCGGCCGTCCGATCGACTTCCACTTCGAGGTGCTGCGCCAGTTCGGCGCGACCATCGAGAAGCGCGAGGGCGGCCAGTACCTGGAGGCCCCGCAGCGCCTGCGCGGCACCAAGATCCGCCTGCCCTACCCCTCGGTCGGCGCGACCGAGCAGGTGCTGCTGACCGCCGTGCTGGCGGAGGGCGTCACCGAGCTGTCCAACGCGGCCGTCGAGCCGGAGATCGAGGACCTCATCTGCGTGCTGCAGAAGATGGGCGCGATCATCGCGATGGACACCGACCGGACCATCCGCATCACCGGTGTGGAGAAGCTGGGCGGCTACAACCACCGCGCGCTCCCGGACCGCCTGGAGGCGGCCTCCTGGGCATCCGCGGCGCTGGCCACCAAGGGCAACATCTACGTCCGCGGCGCGCAGCAGCGGTCGATGATGACCTTCCTCAACACCTACCGCAAGGTCGGCGGCGCCTTCGAGATCGACGACGAGGGCATCCGCTTCTGGCACCCGGGCGGCTCGCTCAACGCGATCGCGCTGGAGACCGACGTCCACCCCGGTTTCCAGACCGACTGGCAGCAGCCGCTGGTCGTGGCCCTGACCCAGGCCTCCGGCCTGTCCATCGTCCACGAGACGGTCTACGAGTCCCGGCTGGGCTTCACCTCCGCGCTCAACCAGATGGGCGCCCACATCCAGCTCTACCGCGAGTGCCTGGGCGGCTCCGCCTGCCGCTTCGGCCAGCGGAACTTCCTGCACTCGGCGGTCGTCTCCGGCCCGACCAAGCTGCAGGGCGCCGACCTGGTCATCCCCGACCTCCGCGGCGGCTTCTCGTACCTGATCGCGGCCCTGGCCGCCGACGGCACCTCGCGCGTCCACGGCATCGACCTGATCAACCGCGGCTACGAGAACTTCATGGAGAAGCTGCGCACGCTGGGCGCGAACGTCGAGCTGCCCAACGGCACCTCCGCCTGACCGTACTGACAGGCCGTAAGCGCCTGTACGGGCCATTCAAGGCTCCGTACAGGCGCTTTGCCGTACCAGGGCCGCACCAGGGGCTTCCGGGCGCCCAAACGGGCGTACAGGGCCCGGGAACGGCCCGAAAAGCCGAAAGGGCGGCCATCCCTTCCGGGATGGCCGCCCTCTGCGCTGGGGTCCTACAGGCCCTTCGTGGCCTTGAAGGACTTACTTGCCCTTCGCGGCTTCCTTCAGCTTGGAGCCGGCGGAGACCTTCACGCTGTAACCGGCCGGGATCTGGATCGGGTCGCCGGTCTGCGGGTTACGAGCGGTGCGAGCGGCACGGTGGGTGCGCTCGAAGGTCAGGAAGCCGGGGATGGTGACCTTCTCGTCGCCCTTCGCGACGATCTCGCCGACCGTCTCGGCGAACGCGGCCAGAACGGCGTCGGCGTCCTTGCGGGTCACCTCGGCGCGGTCGGCCAGCGCGGCCACCAGCTCACTGCGGTTCATGTTGTACTCCCGTGTTCTTCTTGCCATTGAGGCGTGAGATCGAAGCCGATGCTGCCAGGGCCCTCGGACAGTCCCCGGACCCGGGTCTGTTGCCAGACCCTCGCGCCCGGTTACGCATCCTGCCCCCACCAGTGGCGGGAAAGCCAATCCGGCACCCTGGAGAGTCACACGGAAAGCGGCACAGCCTCGGATACAGCCGCATTTCTACGGCCTGATTTCTGCCCGACACCTTATGGGCAGGTCGCGGGCCGGAGCACCCGCGACGCGCCGTGATCAGGCGGTCGTGGCGCCTGTCACAGCCGCGCCCGCGGCCTTCGCGGCCTCGCGGACGGCACCGGCGACGGCACCGGCGACCTTGTCGTTGAAGACGCTGGGGATGATGTAGTTGGCGTTGAGTTCGTCCTCGGTGACGACGCCCGCGAGGGCGCTGGCGGCGGCCAGCATCATCTCGGTGTTGACGGTGCGTGACTGGGCGTCGAGCAGGCC
>NZ_JAINFC010000724.1 GCF_020740835.1 Streptomyces sp. UNOC14_S4 | reverse complement strand
TGGCGGGGCTGCGGTTCCTGCGACTCACTGGACGCGAGGGTGCGGCTGCGCACCCGGTACAGCCCGGTGTCGAGGTCGTCCGCCTTCTCCAGGTGGACCTTGATGGTCCCCATGAAGGTGTAGCGCTGCTGCTTGGCGTAGTCGCGGACCATGCCGGAGAGCTCGTCCCCGAGCTGGCCGGAGTACGGGCTGAGGCGCTCGTAGTCGGGGGCGCTCAGCTCCACGATGAAGTCGTTGGGGACGACGGTGCGGTCGCGGTTCCAGATGGTGGCGTTGTTGTCGCACTCCCGCTGCAGCGCGCCCGCGATCTCCACCGGCTGCACCTCGGACTTGAACACCTTGGCGAAGGTGCCGTTCACGAGACCCTCGAGTCGCTGCTCGAAGCGCTTCAGTACTCCCACGGGGCACCTCCTTCCCTCAGTGACGTTCCTGATGCTCGAAGTCGTTCCTGATACTGCTTACTGATCGTATCCACGCGTCGGGAAAACGGCTGGTTCCCCTTCGGGGGCAGGAGTGACGAGTGTCGCTGTCCGTCCCTGTCCCGCGCCGCCTTCACTAGGGATCGTAGAGGCGGTTGAGAGCCAGTGTCCCGCAACCGGTGGGGTGCCTGGCCGACAACCGGTGGGGCGGCGGGCGGAGCGGTCGGTGGAGTGGCCGACGGAGTGCTCTGAGTAGCGGCCTGCCGGCGGAGGCTCTCGCCGGCTTTCGTCGGATCTCGTCGGCTCTCGCTCCGGGGGAGGGCGTCCGCTCCGGTTCCCGGCCGGAGCTTCGACCGGGAACCGGTCAGTGCGTCGGTCGGGGGTCTGGGGTCGGTCAGTGTGTCGGTCGAGCTCCGCGCAGTGCTTCGGTAGGGCCTTGCACAGTGCTTCGGTAGGCGCTTTGGTCCGTGCTCGGGTGCCGTCCGCGCAGGTCCGGGGACAAGGGGCGTGAAGGCACCCGGTGAAGCGTGCTAATGTTCTCGATGTCGGAAGGCGAACGCGACAGACACCGGAAGGAAACGACCGGGGGAGTCGCGGGAAGACTGAAGACAACACCCATGCGCGGGTGGCGGAATAGGCAGACGCGCTGGATTCAGGTTCCAGTGCCCGAAAGGGCGTGGGGGTTCAACTCCCCCCTCGCGCACACCGTTGAAACGGGCCTCTTCGAAGTGATGAAAGTCACTCGGAGGGGCCCGTTTTGCTGTGCTCCTTCTGTGCTTCCCCTGCGCTCCTTCTGCGCTCCCTCTGTGCTCTCCCGGAGCGCGGCGACCGTCGCTTGGTCGACTTCCGGCCGGGCGGTGGCGAAAACTGCAGCGTGTTGCGTCGAGTCTTGGCCGGAATAGCTGCACACGGTAGCGGCCTGAGTGGGAACATCATTCTGTAGTCACGCTGGGGCTCTGTGTGAAGAACGACGAGCCCGGGGTCGGGGGAGACCTCTGCAACCGGAATGGGGGACGCCGTGGCCTGGGACCAGTCGTCCGTGCTGTCGGAGTGGGTGTTGCCCGCGGGTGTCTGCGCACCTGTGACCTGGGTGTGCCTGGTCTGGCGCTTCCGTGGGGAGGGGCGTCTGCTCGGCACCGTCCGGTCGGCCGCCGGGGCGCTGGCCGTGGTGATCTGGACGGCGGCCATGGCCGCGCTGGGCAGCGGGCTGCTGCTGCCGCAGGCGACGAACGTGCCCCCGGCGGCGGTGGGCGTGGTGGCCGGGCTGGGGCTGATGCCCAAGCGCAGGGCGGGCGAGTCCGGTGAGCACCCCCTGCTGGCCATCATGACCCTGGGGGACTCCCTCCTGCTCCACAGCCTGGCCACGCGGCTGCGGACGGACCGTGCCCTGTGGTGCGAGCGGATGGCGCTGGGGTTCCCCGGCTGCTGGGAGCTCGACACCTTCGCCGACCAGGTCAAGGCACACCTCCTCGCGCGGCTGGAGGCGCCGGGACGTGCGGGCAGGGTCCGCAACGGCGGGCTGAAGAAGGAGATCGACGACCGGCACCGCGACGTGCGGGTGGCGGCACAGAAGTGGATCACTCTGGAGCGGAACGTCGAGAAACTCTGCGAGCGGCACGCGCGGGAGCGCACGCCGGACGAGGTCCGGCAGCTGAGGAGGGCGCTCGGTGAGGCCGAGCACCTCTGCGTATACCTGCTCGACCTGGTCCACACGCACGGTAAACGCAGTGACGACAAGGTCATCCAGGCGCTGCGGAGCGAGCTGGCCGCTTCAGCCGTGGGAGGGAGCTAAGGGGCGCGCCTCCATGGTCTCCATGGATTCTCTGAGTTCGGGTGCGGGCTGCCGGTCCTCGAAGAACGAGATCTCCATGCGTACGTCGAGGGCTTCGGCGACGGCCACCAGCGAACGGAGCGTCAGGTTCTCGTCACCGGAGAGTATTTGGCTGACCCGTCCCGGGGAGACTCCCATGCGCTCCGCCAAGTCCTTGCGGGACATGCCCCGTTCGGCGACCAGACCCGCCAGTGACGCCGTGGCGTGGCGCGCCACCCGGGCACCCGCTAAATCCGCCGAGCAGCTGCGTTCCTTGCCATGGCGCCAGGTCATGGCTACCCCCCAAGCTCGTGGTGCGCGCGCGGCAGGCCGGGGACGGCCGCCGGACGGCTTCGAAGAAGTCTCCTCTTAAGAGAATGCCATCTTTAGGCTTAGCTAAAAGCCCTCATTCGGCTAAAGATTGGGCCGAGGGGGTGAGGAAGCGCCTGCCCGGTCACGTATGACCAGGCAGTACGTGGCGAACGGTCGAATCCGGCCACATTCCGTCAAGCGGCTCCGGGCCGGTTGTCAGTGGGGGCCGTTAGGTTGTGGGGAGTCGGGCGCCTGCGGGCGTGAAGGGGGAGGGGGCGCGCATGTCGCGACTGCCGTACGTTCCGG
>NZ_JAINFC010000723.1 GCF_020740835.1 Streptomyces sp. UNOC14_S4 | reverse complement strand
GTCTAGCTATTTCCCTTATCAATGGCCTCTGTGGCACTGTTGCTCTCGTCCAATCCCCGCAGGAAGCTCCGCCCCGGTCTTCCTCGATGCAAGGAGAGCGCGTGCTCACTGTTGGTGACCAGTTCCCCCAGTACGACCTGACCGCCTGTGTGGACCTCGACGCCGACAAGGCGTTCGCGCAGATCGACAACAAGTCCTACGAGGGCAAGTGGCGGGTCGTCTTCTTCTGGCCCAAGGACTTCACCTTCGTCTGCCCGACCGAGATCGCCGCGTTCGGCCAGCTGAACGACGAGTTCGCCGACCGTGACGCCCAGATCCTCGGCGTCTCCGGTGACTCCGAGTTCGTGCACCACGCCTGGCGCAAGGACCACAAGGACCTCCGCGACCTGCCCTTCCCGATGCTGGCCGACGCCAAGCACGAGCTGATGCAGGCCTGTGGCGTCGAGGGCGAGGACGGCTACGCCCAGCGCGCCGTCTTCATCGTGGACCCGAACAACGAGATCCAGTTCGTCATGGTGACCGCCGGCTCCGTCGGCCGTAACCCCAAGGAGGTCCTGCGGGTCCTCGACGCCCTGCAGACGGACGAGCTGTGCCCCTGCAACTGGAACAAGGGCGAGGAGACCCTCGACGCCGTCAAGCTCCTCGCGGGCGAGTGAGCTGATCCTCCATGGCGCTCGATGAACTGAAGTCCGCGATACCGGACTTTGCCAAGGACCTGAAGCTGAACCTCGGCTCGGTCATCGGCAACTCCGACCTGCCGCAGCAGCAGCTGTGGGGCACCGTCCTCGCCTGCGCGATCGCGACCCGTTCGCCGATCGTGCTGCGGGAGCTGGAGCCGCAGGCCAAGGAGAACCTCTCCCCCGAGGCGTACACCGCTGCCAAGTCCGCCGCCGCCATCATGGCGATGAACAACGTCTACTACCGGACCCGGCACCTGCTGTCGGACCCGGAGTACGGCAACCTGCGCGCGGGTCTGCGGATGAACGTCATCGGCAACCCCGGCGTGGAGAAGGTCGACTTCGAGCTGTGGTCGCTGGCGGTCTCCGCCATCAACGGCTGCGGCATGTGCCTCGACTCGCACGAGCAGGTCCTCCGCAAGGCGGGCGTCTCGCGCGAGACGATCCAGGAGGCGTTCAAGATCGCCGCTGTCCTCCAGGCAGTGGGCGCGACGCTCGACTCCGAGGCCGTCCTCAACGGCTGACGCTCCGCGTCACCCATGCAAAAGGGTCTGCCCCGGTCTTCGAAAGAAGACCGGGGCAGACCCTTTTGAGCAGGGCGCCTCGCAAGGGGCGCGGGGCTGTGTTGTATTTGCGGCTCCGCCGCGCGGGCGCGCCCCGTCAGGGGCGCGGGGAACTGCGCGACCAGCCACAACGCACCCGCAGCCGCGCACCGGGCCCGGGCGGCAGCTCAGTAGGCGCTACCGCGAGCGCTACCGCGAAACAGAAGGCGGCGGCGAGCCCTCCGTCTCCGGACCCCCGTGGAGAGCCGGGCTCTCAGCCCGGCTCTCCCTCGCATGGGACCGCAGATAACCCACGACCGTATTCGTGACGGCGACCAGCGGAACCGCCACCACCGCCCCGCCGATGCCCGCGATCAGCGAGCCCGCGGCCACGGAGAGGACCACCGCGAGCGGGTGCACCCGCACCGCGCGGCCCAGGATGAACGGCTGCAGGATGTGGCCCTCGATCTGCTGCACCGCCAGGACCACCACGAGCACCATCGCCGCCGTGAACGGGTCCCGCGTCACCAGCGCCACGACCACCGCGAGCGCCCCGGAGACGACGGCGCCCACCAGCGGGATGAAGGCGAAGAGGAAGATGAACACGGCCAGCGGCACCGCCAGCGGCACATCGAGGAAGAACAGCCCTATGCCGATGAAGATCGCGTCTATCAGGGCCACTATCACCGTGCCGCGCACATAGGCGGTCAGCGTCGCCCAGGCACGCGGGCCGGCGCCCTCGACCCCTTCGCGCGCCGCCGCCGGGAACAGCTTCAGCAGCCAGCTCCAGATCTTGGGGCCGTCGTAGAGCAGGAAGAGCGTGCTGAACATCGCGAGCACGATGCCCGTGAGCACCTCGATGATGACCTGCACGCCCTCGATGCTGGCGTTGGTGATGTCCTTGGTGTTGCTGCCGAGCGCCTGGCTGAGGTTGTCGGCGATGTTGTTGATCTGGTCCTGGGTGACATGGAACGGACTGTTGAGCAGCCAGTGCTTGAAGTCCTTGATGCCCTGCTGCACCTGTGAGGTCAGGTTGTCGATGTTCTCCGTGACCTGCCAGACCACGAACCAGCCGACCAGGCCCATGATCACAAAGCCCGAGATGAAGGTCAGGGCGGTGGCCAGGCCCCTGGGCACACCGTGCCGCTTGAGCCAGGCGACCGTGGGCTGGAGGAGCGCCGTGATCAGCAGGCCCGCGGTGAAGGCGAGCACCACCAGCTCCACCGCGCTGATCACCCGCATCAGCACCCACAGCGCCCCGGCGAGTATCAGCAGCCGCCAGCCCACCTCGGCGGCGACCCGTACGCCCCACGGCACGGCGGCCGCGGGATCGTGATCGGCGGGCGACGGTGCACCGGACCCCGGCCCGGCGGCCCCGGCCCCAGTCACCCCAGTCCCAGTCGACCCGGACACAGCCGACCCGGGCGCGACAGCCCCCGGCGCGACGGACTCCGGCACGGCTGACTCCGGCATGACGGGCTCCGTCACGGCGACGGCCTCCCTCTCGGCTTCCGCTGCGGACCCGGGGGCCCCGGCTCGTGCGGACGCGGTGGCCCGTGCCGACTCGGGAGCCCCGCTCCGTACGGCCGCGGGGGACGGCGCGGACTCCGGTCCGCCTTCGGCGGCGGTCGCCTGCGGGG
>NZ_JAINFC010000722.1 GCF_020740835.1 Streptomyces sp. UNOC14_S4 | reverse complement strand
TAAGAGACAGGTGGAGACCAACTGACCGGTCTCCACCCGTGTTCCACCCGCGGGTGGAGTTCTCCGACTCCTCCCGTGGGTGGTGGTGATCCACCCGGCACGGGAAGCAGTCTTGGGCCATGGGCTCTCTTCAAGCATCACTGGTCGCCCTCACCAACGTCTGCGCTCTCGTCTTCCTGGCGGCCTGGATCCTGGGCGCGGTCTACTTCGGTGCGAGGGGCCGGGCCGGTCCGGGCGGCTGGATACGCGGCCTGCGCCGCACCCTGCGGCGCCGGGTCCTGGGGGTCGTCGGCATCGGCGTGTTCTTCGTGGTGGTCGGACACTCGCCGCGGTCCTTCTGGCGCCATCTCCAGTACTGGCAGCCCGCGCTCGCGCTCCCGGGCGCCCTGCTCGTCGTCGCCTCCACCGCCTTGCTCCTGTGGGCCCGCTGGGTCCTGGGCACCATGTGGGCCAGCATCCCGATGCTCCAGGAACACCACGAGCTGCGCACCGACGGCCCCTACCGGCTGGTGCGCCACCCCATCTACACCGGCATCCTCGGCCTGATCGTCGGTTCCATGCTGGCCTGCGGCTTCGGCGTCTGGATCGCGTTCCTGGTGATCGCCGTACCCTGGTTGATACGCAGGGTCCGGGTGGAGGACGACCTGATGGCCGGTCAGTTCGGAGCGCCCTACGACGCCTACCGCGCTCGCGTTCCGGCACTGATCCCGTGGCCGCGCCCCGCCCCGGACCGACCATGAGCGGTAAGAGCTTGCGTAGTCCCCTCGACGGTCGCTGTGTACACACAGCCGAAAGAAAGCTGTCACATGCGAACGGGAATGTGCGGCTGCCTGTCGCCGGTTCGCCGTGACATGACTGTTGGAGTTGCACTCACCGCGATCAACGACGGTAACCAGATCGACGCCACCGTACGGCTCGCCCGGGAGGCCGCCGCCGCGGGCCTGCGGTCCGCCTGGTTCGGGCAGACCTTCGGCGCCGACTCGCCCCAACTCGCGGCCATCGTCGGGCGCGAGGTGCCGGAGTTGCAGGTGGGCACGTCCGCGATCCCCGTCTTCGGCCGCCACCCGCTGATCGTCTCCAGCCAGGCCCAGACCGCACAGGCGGCCACGCACGGCCGCTACCACCTCGGACTCGCGCTCGGCACCAAGCTGTTGACCGAATCCGGCTTCGGCATACCGTTCGAGCGGCCCATTGCCCGCTTGCGTGAATTCCTCATCGCGCTCCGACAGCTGACCGAGACGGGCGCCGCCGACTTCCATGGCGAACTGCTGACCGCGACCACTCCGATTCCCGCGCGCGTACCGGGCGCCGAGGGTGGCGTGCCCCTGCTCGTCGCCGCGATGGGCCCGCAGGCACTACGGGCCAGCGGTGAACTCGCGGACGGAATCCTGCCGTTCCTCGCCGGACCCCGTGCCCTGGCCGAACACATCGTCCCGGCCGTCACCGCGGCGGCCGCGGCCGCGGGCCGCCCCGCGCCCCGCGTCGTGGCGATCGTCCCCGGGGTGGTGACCGACGATGCCGAGTCCACACGTGAAAAGTTCACCGAGCAGCTCGCGTTCTACGAGCAGTTCCCGTCCTACGCACGGGTCATCGAGCTCTCCGGCGCCAAGCGGGCCGGCGACGTGGCCGTGATCGGCGACGAGGAGGCGGTCGCCGCCGAGGTGCGGCGCCTCCGGGACGCCGGGGCGACGGAGGTGGTGTTCGCGGAGACGGGCATCGCGGGAGAAACCGACCGACGCCGCACCTGGACCCTGCTGGGGGAACTGGCGGAATGAGCCGACCGAGAAGAAATATGAGCGCCGCCGTTCACCGATAGGCTGTCCTGATTGTCACTCATCACACCGGGGGTGCCGTGTGATCAGGAATCGGTGGACGAGCCGGGAGGCCGTCCGGTGCGACCTGTGTCCAGGTCGTCCGGTCCTGCCGACCCCGAACCCGGAGGTGAACCCGGCAAGGTGCATCCGGTGTCAAGGGGAGTACCGGTGGCTGCCGGTGCCGCACCCGGATGATCATCTGTGCGACGTGTGCCGCCGGGAGTGCCCCGACTGCCAGGCGCCGTCCCCGCGGGGCGGGCGCTGCCTGACCTGCCAGGGCATATGCCGTACCTGCCGGGGCCCGCTGCCCGAACGCGGCGTCACCGTACGGGTCCGGCCGCCGGAGGAGCGCAAGGACCGCAAGCGCCGGTGGGAGCAGCACTTCTTCCCGCACACGTCCCGACGCGAGCGGTGCGATGCCTGTCTGGAGCAGTCCGGCTCCCGCGACCCGCTGCGCGCGGTCCTGGCCGCCTTCCCCGACAGGCTCCTGCGGGCCTGCGACGGCGTGCCCCCGCAGGCGATCGCCGCCGTGCGGGACGAGCTCGGACGGCGCACCGCCCGGCAGTTGACAGGCCGTATCGAGCGCCGCTGGTGGGGCACGTGGGCGAGCCGCCCCCTGCAGCGTGCCGCCGACGGGAAGCAGGAGGGGTACGGCCCCGACGAGGTGGCCGTGTGGCTGCTGGCCCCGGCCGACTGTTCCGCGGGGTGCGAGGACGGCTTCAGCCCGGACAACCCCGACTGGCCCTGCCCCACCTGCCGCGGCCGGACCCGGCCCCCGGGCCCGTCCGCCCCGGCCACCGAGCAGGACCAGGACGAGGAGCGTACGCGTGTCCCCGCCACGGCCCGGACGGCCGTCGAAGCCGTCGCGTACCGGCCGCCGATGAACGAGTGCACCGGCAGCGGCGGCACCTGCGGAGTCCCCGTCGCCTTCCCCTACACCCAGTGCCCGGCCTGTCTGAACTGGCCCCGCTGCGCCTGCGGCCGCCGCTACGACCCGGACCGGGGCACGGCTTGCCGTACGTGTGCCGCGTACACGGTGTAGGACCGTGC
>NZ_JAINFC010000721.1 GCF_020740835.1 Streptomyces sp. UNOC14_S4 | reverse complement strand
TTGCAACTCCCGTTGCGTTAGTCGGGTGGGCTGTGCCATGCTGATCGTAACGCTACTCAAGTTGCGTTTGTCGGGGTGCTTGCGTCGTGCGCGTGCGTATCCGCTCACGGTGCCGGCCTTTCCTGGAGGTCTGTATGCCCATTCAGCTCTTCCTGCGCGGCGGTCCGTGTCCCGAGCGGCACGGAGTCCTGGTCGCCGTCTCCCACGGCAGGCTGCTGAACAGTCGGTTCGTCGCTCGCCGCCATGAGATACGGGTCGGCCGCCCGCTACCCCGGAGCGACGTGCGGCGCGGCGCCCGCGCTCGATCTAGGGTGGCGGCATGCCACGGCCCCGACGCATCGTTCTCGTCCGCCACGGAGAATCGGTGGGCAATGTCGACGACACCGTCTACGAACGGGAGCCCGACCACGCCCTGAGCCTGACCGAGAAGGGCCGTGGGCAGGCCAGGGAGTCCGGGGTCCGGCTGCGCGAGATGTTCGGGGACGAGCAGGTGTCCGCCTATGTCTCCCCCTACCGGCGCACGCACCAGACCTTCCACGGTCTCGGGCTCGACCTGGCCAGGGTCCGGGTCCGCGAGGAACCCCGTCTGCGCGAGCAGGACTGGGGCAACTGGCAGGACCCCGCGGACGTCCGCAGGCAGAAGGCGTACCGGGACGCCTATGGGCACTTCTTCTACCGCTTCGCCCAGGGCGAGTCCGGGGCCGATGTGTACGACCGCGTCGGGGCCTTCCTGGAGAGCCTGTGGCGCAGCTTCGAGGACCCCGCCCACCCGCCGAACGTCCTGCTGGTGACCCACGGGCTGACCATGCGGCTGTTCTGCATGCGCTGGTTCCACTGGACCGTCGCCGAGTTCGAGTCCCTGTCGAATCCGGGCAACGGCGAGACCCGGGCCCTGATCCTCGGGGCCGACGGCCGCTACCACCTGGACCGCCCCTTCGAGCGCTGGTGCACCCCGGAACCGTACGGATTCACCGGCCAGTGAGCCCCGTCCGGGGCCACCGTGGCCGCCGGAAAGGAATTAGAGTTCGCTGCGATGACCGCTGACCGATTCCACAGAGCCCTGGGAAGCCTGCGCGGGCTGGCCCTGGGTGACGCCCTCGGCTCCCAGTTCTTCGTCCCCGCCAACTACCCGTCCCTCAAGCGCCGCGAACTGCCGCCCGCCCCCTGGCAGTGGACCGACGACACCGAAATGGCCTGCTCCGTGCTGGCCGTCCTCGCCGAGCACGGCCGCATCGACCAGGACGCCCTGGCCCGCTCCTTCGCCGAGCACCACGACTTCGACCGCGGCTACGGTCCGGCGGTGGGCAGGATGCTGCGTCTGATCCGGGAAGGCGGCGACTGGCGGGAGCTGTCCGCGGCCCTGTTCAACGGCCAGGGCTCCTGGGGCAACGGCGCCGCCATGCGCATCGCCCCGCTCGGCGCCTGGTACGCGGACGACCCGGAGCAGGCGACACACCAGGCGGAGATCTCCTCGTACACCACCCACCAGCACCGCGAGGCCGTGGCCGGAAGCATGGCGGTGGCCGCCGCCGCGGCGATCGCGGCCGGCGGCGACGTCACGCCGGAGGCCCTCCTCGACGGAGTCGTCGCCCTCGTGCCGCGCAGTGCCGTCCAGGCCGGGCTGCGGCGCGCTCGCGACATGCTCGACTACGGCGACGCGCAGACTGTCGCCGCAGTCCTCGGCTGCGGGCGCCGCACCAGTGCCCACGACACCGTGCCGTTCGCCCTGTGGGCCGCCGCCCGCAACCTCGGCTCCTTCGAGGCCGCGTTCTGGACGACCGCGCAGGTCGGCGGCGACGTGGACACCACCTGCGCGATCGTCGGCGGAATCATCGCGTCCGCGGACCGGGGTACGCCGCCCGCGAGCTGGCTGGAGCGCACCGAGGAACTTCCCGGCTGGCTCCCGACGGCGGTCGGCCGATCACACGAGAACAAGGACTGAAACAGACTCGGAAAGAAGATCAGGAAGAGGATCGGGAAGGAGAGACGAAAAGGGGAGGGGGCGGGGCTACTCCGGCCGGGTGCAGGGGCGTACGCTTGCTGGCGCCATGCCGTACGAACCGCCTACCCACACCGTCGAGCGCTCCTTGCGCGCCACGACCGGAGCCAAGGTCGTCGCCGGAGTCGACGAGGTCGGCCGCGGGGCCTGGGCCGGTCCGGTCACCGTGTGCGCAGCCGTCACCGGTCTGCGCCGCCCCCCGGAAGGTCTCACCGACTCCAAGCTGCTGACCCCCAAGCGGCGCACCGCCCTCGCGGATCAGCTGGAGGACTGGGTCACCGCCCACGCGCTGGGACACTCCTCCCCACAGGAGATCGACGAACTGGGCATGACGGCCGCGCTGCGGCTGGCGGCCTCCCGCGCCCTGGAAGCCCTGCCCGTACGGCCCGACGCAGTGATCCTCGACGGCAAGCACGATTACCTCGGGGAGCCCTGGAAGGTCCGTACGGTCATCAAGGGCGACCAGTCCTGCGTGGTGGTCGCCGCCGCCTCTGTGATCGCCAAGGTGCGGCGCGACGCCCTGATGGCCGAACTGGGCGCCGCGTACGAGGACTTCGGGTTCGGTGACAACGCCGGATACCCTTCGCCGGTGCACCGCGCCGCCCTGGAGGCGCTGGGCCCCACCCCGTACCACCGGCTGTCCTGGTCCTATCTCGACGCGCTGCCCAGGTGGCAGCACCTCAAGCGGGTGCGCAGCACCCCGGAGGCAGTTGCTCTGGAGGCCGGTGGCCAACTCGGTTTCGACTTCTGAGCGGCACCCGCCGCCACCCGCCGGTGCGTCCCGCACCGGCGTTTGATAAACATCAATTCATGCCTCTCATCCCCGAGGAGCCTCAGATTCACGAGAGTGTCCCGGGTCCCCGCGCAGTTC
>NZ_JAINFC010000720.1 GCF_020740835.1 Streptomyces sp. UNOC14_S4 | reverse complement strand
GTCCTCAAGCGCCGGACGGGCTGGGTGGGGGCGAAGGTGGGCTGGAAGTGTTTCTGGGGGCTTCGCCCCCAGGCCCCCACCGGGGCTGCGCTCCGGGCCCCGCGCGCGAGCCGGGTGGCTGCGCCCCGTAAGGGGCGCGGGGAACTGCGCGACCAGCCACGACGGACCTGCGGTCGCGCGCGGAGCGTGAGAGGCACCCCGGTGGGCACACCTGGACCACCAGGCGCGGCCGCGCGCGGAGCGCAAGAGCACCGGATCCCTGGAGGGATTTCCGATGGGCAACGCACGGCGCACCCGCCATGCCCGAGCCCGTATCGTCCACGCGGCCCGGGCCAGGGAAGCCCGCAGGGCCCCCGGTGCCGCCCCGCCAGGGGCGCCCCCGGAGGGCGACCGCAAGACCGTCGTGGCCGTGGTGCTCGCGGCAGCGCTCTGCACCGGCCGCTGGCTCATCCAGCACGGCGCCGACGCGCAGGGCCCGCCCCCGCAGCCGTCCGCTGCCGAGGCGTTTCCGGCCGCCTCGCCGGGCGGGCCCGTACCGCGGCACGGCCCGCCGTGTCGCCGGTGCCCGCTTCCCCTCCCGTCCGGGTGCGCATTCCCGAGATCCAGGTCGACGCCCCGCTGCGGCCCCTGGGGCTGCGGCCGGACGGTGGGCTGGAGAGCCCGCCGGAGGACGACCGGAACCTCGCGGGGTGGTACACGGGCGGGCCCGCGCCCGGCACGCGCGGCACCGCGGTCGTGGCAGGGCACGTCGACACGGCCGAGGGGCCCGCCGTCTTCTACAGCCTGGGCGCGCTGAAGAAGGGGCACAGCGTGGAGGTGGACCGCGCCGACGGCCGCACCGCCGTCTTCACGATCGACGCGATCGAGGTCTACACGAGCGCGGACTTCCCGTCACAGAAGGTCTACGGGCCGTCCGCGCGCGCCGAGTTGAGGGTGATCACCTGCGGCGGGGGCTTCGACGCGGACGCGAACGCCTATCTGGGGAACGTCGTGGTCTACGCCCACCTCATCTCCGTACGGCAGCGATCCTGACCCTCCGCCCCGTTGGCTCAGGCGTCCTCCGCCAGCAGGGCCAGGATGCCCTCGCCGTACTTCTCCAGCTTGCTCTCGCCGACACCGCTCACCGTCGACAGTTCATCGAGCGAGGACGGTGCCGCGGTCGCGATCTCCCGCAGCGTCGCGTCGTGGAAGATGACGTACGCGGGCACGCCCAGCTCGCGTGCCGTGGCGGCACGCCAGGCCCGCAGACGCTCGAAGAGCGCGACCGCCTCCTCGGGGAGGTCGGCCACCGCGGCGGCCTTCCGGGCCGCGGACTTGGCGGAGCCCTTCGCGGAGCGCGCGGGCTTCTCCGGCTCGCGCCGCAGCCGCACCTCGCGCTGCCGGCCGAGCACCTCGCCGCTCGCCTCGGTGAGGACCAGCGTGCCGTATTCGCCCTCGACCGCCAGCAGGCCCTGCGCCAGCAACTGCCGTACGACACCGCGCCATTCGGCGACGCCCAGCTCCGTGCCGATGCCGAAGACCGTCAGCTGGTCGTGGTCGTGCTGGATGACCTTCGCGGTCTTCTTGCCCAGCAGGATGTCGATGATCTGCCCCGCGCCGAACTTCTGCCGCCGCTCGCGCGCCAGGCGCAGCACCGCGGAGAGGAACTTCTGGGCGGCGATCGTGCCGTCCCAGGTCTCGGCGGGCGTCAGGCACGTGTCGCAGTTGCCGCACGGGGTGCTGCGCTCGCCGAAGTAGGCCAGCAGCTGCACGCGGCGGCACTCCACCGTCTCGCACAGCGCGAGCATCGCGTCGAGGTGGGCGGCGAGCCTGCGGCGGTGGGCGTCGTCGCCCTCCGAGCCGTCGATCATCTTGCGCTGCTGGACCACGTCCTGCAGGCCGTACGCCAGCCACGCCGTGGACGGCAGGCCGTCGCGCCCGGCGCGGCCCGTCTCCTGGTAGTAGCCCTCGACGGACTTCGGCAGGTCGAGGTGGGCGACGAAGCGGACGTCCGGCTTGTCGATGCCCATGCCGAACGCGATCGTGGCCACCACGACCACGCCGTCCTCCCGCAGGAACCGCGCCTGGTTCGCGGCGCGCGTCGCCGCGTCGAGGCCCGCGTGGTACGGCACGGCGTCGACGCCGTGCTGCGCGAGGAACGCGGCCGTGTCCTCCACGCCCTTGCGCGACAGGCAGTAGACGACGCCCGCGTCGCCCTCGTGCTCGGTGCGCAGCAGCTCCAGGAGCTGCTTCCGCGTGTCGTTCTTCGGAGCGATGCGGTACTGGATGTTGGGCCGGTCGAAGCTCGCCACGAAGTGCTTGGCGTCCTGGAGCTTCAGGCGCCCCGCGATCTCGCCGTGCGTGGCCTCCGTGGCCGTGGCCGTCAGGGCGATGCGCGGCACGTCGGGCCAGCGCTCGTGCAGCTCGGACAGGGCCAGGTAGTCCGGCCGGAAGTCGTGGCCCCACTGCGCGACGCAGTGCGCCTCGTCGATCGCGAAGAGGGCGATCTTGCCGCGGTCGAGCAGGCGCAGCGTCGACTCGACGCGCAGCCGCTCCGGGGCCAGATAGAGCAGGTCCAGCTCGCCCGAGAGGAACTCCGCCTCGACCATCCGGCGCTCGTCCAGGTCCTGCGTCGAATTCAGGAAGCCCGCGCGCACGCCGAGCGCGCGCAGCGCGTCGACCTGGTCCTGCATGAGGGCGATCAACGGCGAGACCACCACGCCGACGCCCGGTCTGACCAGCGCCGGGATCTGGTAGCAGAGCGACTTCCCGCCACCGGTCGGCATCAGCACGAGCGCGTCGCCGCCTGCGACGACGTGCTCGATGATCTGCTCCTGGTCGCCCCGGAACGCGTCGTAGCCGAAGACGCGCTGCAGGCACCGCAGTGCGTCGGTGGTGGGGG
>NZ_JAINFC010000072.1 GCF_020740835.1 Streptomyces sp. UNOC14_S4 | reverse complement strand
GGGCCGGAGGGCGGGTTCTGAAACGACGGTGCATGAATCACGGCTCCCATTTCGAAGCACCCGCACGCACCGCGTTTCAGGTTCCGGCCGGAGGCCTCGCCCCCGGTCCACAGACCACCCAAGGGGCGCGGGGAACTGCGCGAGAAGCCCCACCGGCCCGCAGACGGGGCTACAGCAGCGGCAGGGACAGCGCCGTCAGCAGCGCTGCCACCGTCGCCTTGCCGCCCGCCACCGCCGCAGCGGACCCGCTGGGGACGATCCGCCGCACGGCCGGGTCGTACGCGCCCATGATGACGCCCGCGTGGTCGGAGGCGGGTTCTTCCAGGTCGACGGGCCAGCCGTGGCCGCCCAGGGCCGCGGCGAACTCGCGGGAGCAGCGGATGTCCACGGGGACGTCCTCCGTGCCGTGGACCAGGTGGACGGGGATCGGGTCGGCGTCGACGTCGACCGAGCGGGTCGCCAGGTCGTCGAGCGGGGCCGTACCCGTCGTACGGGCGGGGACGTCGTAGCGTCCCGCGATACCGACGACCGCGGACGGACGCCACCCGTTCGCGGTGGGCCTGGTCGCCAGACCCACCGCCGCGCCCGCGCCGGCCGACCAGCCCGCGACGACGAGTGGGCCGATTCCGGTTCTCTCCTGTGCGTAGCCCAGGGAGCAGAGCAGGTGCGCGCGGCCGCCGTCCGGTTCGTCGGAGCGCCAGTCCGGTACGAGGACGACCGCTCCGGCGGCGGCCACGGCCTGCGCGACGGGGCGCAGGATGTCCCGTTCGTCGGGCCCTATGCCGTGCCAGAGCAGGAGAGTGGGCAGGGCCGCCGTGGCGTCGGCGCCGTCCGGCGTGTGGATGTCCAGGGTCTTGCCGTTGGGGAGAACGCTTTCGGTGATCATGTGTCGTGGTTCCTCGTGAGGCGTGAGAGTGGTCTCTAGGCGGCGGACTTCGTGTCCGGCGCGTCGTCCAGCAGGCCCGCGCGGGCGATGAGGTAGCCGAGCTGGGCACGGCCCCGGCTGCCCAGCATGTCAGCGGCTTTCTTGACGTGGGCGGACACGGCGCGCGTGCTGATGCCCAGCCGGGCGGCGATCACCTCGTCGGTGTGGCCGCGTACGACGAGCTCCAGCACGGCCCGCCGGGTCGCGTGGGTGAGCACCTCGGGGCTGTGCACGTCGCCTCGCCCGCCCTCGTCGCACGCGGGGCTGGCGCGCTCCCATACGTACTCGAAGTTCTTCAGCAGGTACTGGGTGACGCCCGGGTCCTGGATGACGAGCGCGGCCGTGCGGCGCGACTCGTGGCCGGGGATGAAGGCGATCCTGCGGTCGCAGACGATGAGGCGGTCGATGACCTCGTCGACGGTGCGGACCTGCGCGCCCGCCTCGCTGATCCGCTCGATGTAGGCGAGCGTGGGGCCGTGGGCGCGCACGGCGTGCTGGTAGATGGTGCGTTGCCGTACCCCGCGGGCGCACAGCGCGAGGTCGCGGCCGAGTGCTTCGGCGAGCAGGTCGGGGTCGCGGCCGCCGCCGGGCTGCATGGTGATCAGCTCGTGGCGGCAGGAGCGCACCGCCTTCTCCAGGGCGGCGCTGATGGCGCTCTCGCCGACGATCTGCCGTACGGGAGCTGTTCGTTGCTGCACCTCCTGGTAGACGGTCTCCAGTCGGGAGACGGAGACGCGCATGGAGGCGAGCCGGTGCTGCTGGTTGAGGATGGCGCGCTCGATGGGGCGTGCCCTGTCGAAGAGCGCCACGTCCGGCGGGACGGGTGCGTAGGTGTCGGGTGCGTCGGGTGAGGGGCGCAGAAGGCCCAGTGCGAGCAGACAATCGGGCGCGGGAGCCGGTGCGGTGCCCTGGATCAGCGCCTGCCGGTAGTACTCCATGCCGGGGTGACAGACCTCAGTGCGACCGTTTTCATCGCTTTGCTTCTGACTGATGCACATGTGTTCCCCCTTCGTGTTTCCGCACTACGTGATCATGATGCCATTCAGGGGTGCTAAGGCATATGGCTCTGTGGCTAGGGTCGCGGTTGTTCCGCACCGGAGCAAATATCGCCGGAATGCCGCGAGTTGGGGAGAGTGAATGCACCACGAGATTCAGGTGACTCCAGGCGATTCCGCGTGGGGCGGCTGACCGAATAGCCCACCGGAAGGCCTGGTACCGGAAAACCGGAATACCTGATCCCGGTACACCGGAACATCGGCCCCGTATCACCCGGGAGACCCCCGGCGACAGGAGAGAGTTCCGTGAAGCTGCACCGTGAAGTCCTGACCCCGCAAGTGCTTCAGTATGACGATTTCCACGACCGTGGCGAGACCAATTACCTGCCCTATGTCATGTATTTCGGGCGGGCGGACTACCGCTCGGAGGTGATCAACACCGACCGGCTGGGGTTCCGGTTCTCGCACGGCCCCGCAGGGCAGCGGGCGTCCGTCGGCGGCACCGTGCCGCAGGGCCCGGTCAACCTGCTCGTCGGCGCCTCCACCGTCCTGGGCATCGGCTCCACGAGCGACGCGACCACCATGCCCTCCCGCCTGTGGTCCGCGCACGCCCCCTCGGCCCCGTGGCTCAACTTCTCGGGCCGCAGCTACAACTCGGCCCAGGAGCTGACACTTCTGGCCCTGCACCGCCACCTCCTGCCGGAGATCGAAGAGCTCGTCGTCTTCACCGGCTTCAACAACCTCACCCTCGCCACCCTGCCCTCGTGGCAGCGCGGCGAGCACGGCGCGTTCTTCTTCTGCAACGAGTACTTCGACGCGATGGACGAGATCCGCGCGGGAAGCCGCAAGCCCTCGCCCCGCGGCTTCCTGCGCGGCGGCGACCGCGGGGCCGACAAGGGTGGGCCCGCCCGCCCGGACGAGCCGAAGCGCCCGGTGGCCGAACTGATCGACACCGCCGTCGAGTACACCGTCCGCCACCTGGAGGGGCTGCGGCGCCTCGCCGGTCCCGACACGCGCGTCACGTACGTCCTCCAGCCCATGGCCACCTGGCTGCGCGAGGAGCCCGCCCGCCAGGAGAAGCTGCTCTTCGACGAGCTCGACCGGATCTCGAAGGTCGGCACGTTCGAGGGCCTCTACGGCGACATCGGCGCCCTGAGCGCGGGCCGCGCCTTCGCGGACGCCCTGAGCGCGGCCTGCGACAAGGCCGGGCTGCGGTTCTTCGACCTCAACCCCCCGCTCGCCGAGGCGATCACGCGCGACGACTGGCTCTTCGTCGACCGCTTCCACTACACGGACTTCGGTGCCGACCTCGTCAGCCGCGTCCTCGCCGAGACCATCGGGCTCTCCTGAGCCCCTTCCCGTACCGAGACCGAGAGGGCGTGCCGCAGTGCTGCGCAAGATCCTGGACAAGCTGTTCCGCCGCAAGGCCAAGAAGAAGAACGACGCCTCCATCTACCCCATGTTCTGACCACGGTCGCCGAGAACTCCGGAGAGGAGGCAAGAGGTTGCAGAGACGGACGACGGCGCCCGTGAAAGCGGAAACGGACGCGGAAACGGGCGCAGAGACGGACGCGGCCCGCGACGTCTACGTACGCGCCGCGGACCCGGAGTGCGTCCTGCCCGGGGGCCGCTTCCTGGAGGAGGTACGGGCAGAGCTGCGCAACGCCGTAGCGGACCGCCCCGAGCAGATGGACGTACTGACCGCGCAGGCCCGCGCCTGGGCCGACGAGGAGCGCGCCCGCTACGCCGCGCTGCGCGCCGGTGCCGCGGACGACCCCGCCGGCCGGGACGTCCTGACGCGCCGCGCGGCCCTCGGCTGCGCCCCGCTCGCCCTGCTGTCCGGCGCCTGGCTCCAGTGGCTGAGCGCGCCCGGCAACGCCGACGAGCCCGTGGCCCTGCGCGCGCTGACCACGTACGCCACGGACGTGGGCGCCGGGCACCCCAACGCCTCGCGCGGCAGCGGCTACCTCGCGCTGCTGCGCAGGCTCCTGCTCTCCGAGCACGCCGTGCCCGCCGCCCGCCTCGCGCAGGACCCGCGGATCGGTGACGCGGCCTTCCGCGTGCCCGCCCTGCTCCTCGCCATGAGCCGCAGGCCCGACGACTTCCGGCCCGAGATCCTCGGCGCCGACCTGTGCCTGCGGCACGTGGGCCTGCTGCCCCCGCTCGGCATCGTGCGGGACGAGCACCCGGACGCCGCCGACTGGGCACTCCTCGACCCGGGCACCGCCCGCGCCGGGGGCGGGCCCACCGGGCTGGAGCTCTCCCGCGCGGCCGTCGACGCGCTGATCACGGCCGGCACCGACCGCGACGCGCAGGCCCGGGTCCGGGGCGGCTTCGCCTGGGCGCTGGCCGCGCTGCGCGCCTGGAGCGCCGAGCTGCTCGCCGAGCTCGACGCCTCCCGCGACCCCGCCCACGAGATGGGCGAGCTCATGCGACTGCGCGCCCGCGAAGGCGCCGTCTACCACCACGACTACCCCGTCGAGGGCCGCTCACTCTCCGACTGGCTCGCACAGGCGCGGACCGATCCGGGCCCGCTGCTGGGCGTCCTCGCCCGCAGCAGGCTCGTCAAGCCCGGCCGTTCCGACCGCAGTTCGCTCGTGGGCGGGCTCGTCGGCGAGCGGGGACCGATGTTCCGCGTCTTCGCCCCCGAGGACCTGGCCGTCATCCGCCGCTGGATCGACTCCCTGCCGCCCGACGGTGACGGCGGGAGCGCCCTGCCGGTGGTCGAGCGGCACGGCACGCCCCTACGCCTCCCGTCTCTGTCCACTCCGCTGTCCGGCGGCCGCGCCCCGGCCGACCTGCGCGAGGCGTACTGGATGCTCACCACCCGCGCGGACACGCCCGCGCTGCGCGCCTGGGCCCTCGCCTACGTCCGCGGCTGGCTCGCCCGTTCCCGGCACGGCCTGGGCCGGGCGGAGCGGCAGCTGCCCGCCGTGTGGAGCCCGGCCGGGCTGCGGCCCTGGCTGGCCGAGCAGCACGACCGGCACGGGCAGGAGTTCGAGGCGGGCCTGGAGGTGCCGGTGCCCGACCGCGACGCGCTCGTCGACGACACCGTCCAGCTCGCCCCGCTCACCCTGATCGACGGCAGCTGGCTCCAGGGCTTCACCGACTACGAGCACGCCTCCTCCGAGATCGGCTTCTCCCTCTTCGAGACGTACTGGGACGAGCTCGGCAACGGCGAGGAGAAGCTCAACCACCCGCTGATCTACCGCGAGGTGCTCGCGGAGATGGACGTGCTGCTGCCGCCCACCGGCTCCCGCGAGTTCGCCCGCTGGCCCGGCTTCCGCGACGCCTCGTTCGAGCTGCCCGTGTACTGGCTGTGCGTCGGCCGCTTCCCGCGGACGTTCCTGCCCGAGGTGCTGGGCCTGAACGTCGCGATGGAGCTGTCCGGCGTGGGCGGCACCTACCGGCGGGCCCGTATGGCCTTCCAGAAGTACGGGTTCAGCACCCGCTTCGTCGACATCCACAACACGATCGACAACGTCTCCACCGGGCACTCCGCCTGGGCCGCCGACGCCGTCGACACCTATATGGCGAGCGTCCCGGCGGGCGTCCCGGCGGGCGCTCCGCGCGGCGGCCGCGCCGAGATCTGGGAGCGGGTCCGTACGGGCTACCGCTCGCTCAACCCGCCGACCGGCTTCCTGGCCCGTCAAGCCGCCCGCCAGGCCGCCCGCCACGTCGCACTCCGGGCGCGCCTCGTGCCCGGCGCCCGCTGACCCGCTGACCCTGCTGACCACCCTCAAGGAGGACAGGCATGTCCGAACTGGTCCTGGGCGTCTCCGCCTACTACCACGACAGCGCCGCCGCGCTGGTCGCGGACGGCGTGCCCGTCGCGGCCGCGCAGGAGGAGCGCTTCAGCCGCCGCCGCCACGACTCGGCCTTCCCCGCCCAGGCCGTCGCGTACTGCCTGCGCGAGGCGGGCGTCACCCTGGCCGACGTCTCCGCCGTCGCCTACTACGAGGACCCGAAGCTCAAGTTCCGGCGCGTGCTGGCCACGTTCGCGGGCGCCGCGCCGCACGGCTTCGCCTCCTTCGAGGCGACGCTCCCCGAGTGGCTCTCCTGGAAACGGAACACCGTCGGCACCGTGCGCGACGCGCTCGCGGGCCTCGGGCGGGGCCGTACCCCGGAGATCGTCCCGGAGATCAAGGTGCGGCAGCACCACGAGTCCCACGCGGCGTCCGCGTTCTTCCCCAGCCCCTACGAGTCCGCGGCCGTGCTGTGCATCGACGGCGTCGGCGAGTGGGCCACCACCACCCTGTGGCACGGCCGGGGGCGGAAGCTCCAGCCGGTCGCGGAGATCCGCTTCCCGCACTCGCTGGGCCTGCTCTACTCGGCCTTCACCTACTTCTGCGGCTTCAAGGTCGACTCCGGCGAGTACAAGCTCATGGGCCTCGCGCCCTACGGCAGGCCCCGCTACGCCCGGCTGATCCGCGAGCGGCTCATCGACGTCAAGCCGGACGGCTCGTTCCGTCTGAACATGGCGTACTTCGCGTACCTGCGCGGCCAGGTGATGACCGGCAAGGGCTTCGAGAAGCTCTTCGGCGGGCCGCGCCGCTCGCCCGAAGGGCCGCTGACGGAGCGCGAGTTCGATCTCGCGGCGTCGGTGCAGCAGGTCACCGAGGAGGTGGTGATCAAGCTGGCGCGCACGGCGCGCGAGCGGACCGGTGAGTCCCGGCTCTGTCTCGCGGGCGGCGTCGCCCTCAACTGCGTCGCCAACGGAAAGATCATCCAGGAGGGGATCTTCGACGAGGTGTGGATCCAGCCGGCCGCCGGTGACGCCGGTGGCGCGCTGGGCGCCGCCCTCGCCGTCGCCCACGAGCGCGGTGTCTCCCGCGCCCACCTCGGCTCCGGCCAGGACGCCATGTCCGGCTCGCTGCTCGGCCCGGCGTACGGGGACGACGAGATCGCCGCCTACCTGGACGGCAAGGGCGTCCCGTACACCCGCCTGGAACCCGGCGAGCTGGCACGGCAGGTCGCCCGCACCCTCGCCGAGGGCAAGATCGTCGGCTGGTTCCAGGGCCGTATGGAGTTCGGCCCGCGGGCGCTCGGCGCGCGGTCGATCCTCGGCGACCCGCGCTCGCCGGAGATGCAGTCCGCGATGAACCTGAAGATCAAATTCCGGGAGTCCTTCCGGCCGTTCGCGCCCTCGGTCCTCGACGCGGAGGCGAAGGACTGGTTCGACCTGGAACAGAAGAGCCCCTACATGCTCGTGGTCACACAGATCGCCGAGGCACAGCGGATCGAGGCGGCGGAGGGCGACGCGGCCGGGCTCGACCTGCTCAAGGTGCAGCGCTCGACGATCCCGGCGGTGACGCACGTGGACTCGTCCGCGCGCGTGCAGACCGTCTCCGAGCACGACAACGCGCCGTACCACCGGCTGCTCACCGCGTTCAAGGAGGAGACCGGGTGCCCGGTCCTCGTCAACACCTCCTTCAACGTGCGCGGGGAGCCGATCGTGAATACGCCGGCCGACGCGTATGTGTGCTTCATGCGGACGGATATCGATGTGCTGGCCGTCGGCAATTTCCTGCTGCGGAAGGAAGAACAGCCGGAGTGGGTGGAGGCGCGGGACTGGCGTGAGGACATTCCGTTGGACTGAGCGCTTTTGCGCTCCGCGCGGTTTCGCCTATGAGCTCGGGGCGCGTTGTCGCATGGCGGCTGCCGGTTGTGTGTGGTTGCTCGCGCAGTTCCCCGCGCCCCTGAGGGGCGCAGCCACCTGAGCCGTCGCGCGCCCTCCCGAAACGGATCCTCGAAAGGAAACAGGACTGTGCCCAAGCCCCTGCTCTTTCTGCTCTATTACCTGGTGGTCACGCCCGTCGGCATCGTGATGCGGATGACGCGCGACCCGCTCGCCCGACACAAGGACCCGCGGGCGCGGAGTTATTGGACTCCCGTCGCGGGCCGTGAATGACCGATCGGAGACGACGATGACAGGCGGTGTGCGACTGCCCCGGTACCGTCTCGGCGACGGTGTCCGGGACGTGCTCGGCAAGGAGATCACCGAACGCCTCCGGGACAGCGAGCTGGATTCGGACGCCGACGCGGCGATCCTGGCCGGCGTCGGCGCGTACGCGCTGCGCGCCGTGCTGCCCGGGCTGCTCCTGGACGCCCTGGAGACCTTCCCGGTCGGCGGCTCCCACGCGCTGCTCCTGACCAATCTGCCGGGGCAGGACTTCCCGCCCACCCCGGTCACCGGCTACGGCGACGAGCCCGCCCTGGCCGTGGTCAACGCCCTGCACTTCGGGCTGCTCCGGCTCCTCGGCACCACGCCGTTCGCCGTCAGCTACGAGAACAAGGGCCGCCTCATCCGCAATGTGGTGCCCAACCCGGAGGCCGCGGGCACCACCAGTTCGTGGGGCGCCGACTCGGAGTTCTTCTGGCACTCCGACAACCCCCACCTGCCGTTCGGCGAACCGGGCTCGGACCCGCGCCTGTTCGTCCCCCGCTACCTCTCCTTCTACGCCGTCCGCAACCACGAGCGCGTACCCACCGAGCTGACCCCCGTCGAGGGCGTCGCCGAGGGCCTCGACTCCTGGCACCGGCGGCTGCTGGAGAGCCCGCACTTCACCGTGGGCGCCCCCGCCTCCAACGACCCGGAGGCCACCGAACGCCCCCTGGAACACACCCCACTGCTGGAGACCGGCCCCGACGGCCGCCACCGCATCCGCTACGACCAGGGCACCACCCGCGCCCTGACCGACGACGCCTCGCTCGCCCTGGAGGCGTTCCAGGAAATGCTCACGACCATCCCGTCGACCGGGCTCGTCCTCGACGAGGGCGACTTCATGGTCTTCGACAACTACCGGGTGCTGCACCGCAGGCGGGCCTTCAGCCCGCATCCGGTGGTTGCGGCGCGGTGGTTGCGGCGCTGTTACGCGAGTTAGCGCCTGCCGGGGCGCCTACCGGGGTGCCTCTTGTTCGCCGTGCGCGACTGCGGGTCCGTTGTGGCTGGTCGCGCCCACGCGGCGGAGCCGCAAATACAACACAGCCCCGCGCCCCTGACGGGGCGCGAACCCTTCCGTCATCGTCAAGGAGTTCCCATGTCGCGAAAGTTCCGCGTAGCAGTCATAGGCGGCCGTCCCGCCCCCATCGCCGGGGCCAAGGAGCTCGGGATCGATGTCGTGCTCGTCCATGAGAAGGGCGCGTACGACGAGGCGATCGCCGTGCACACCGAGCGCATCGTACACGTCGCCTCGATCGCCGACGGCCCGGCGATCCTCCAGGTGCTGCGCCCGCTGCACGAGGAGCGGCCGTTCGACCGGGTGATCACCACCACCGAACCCGCCGCCGAGTCCACGGGGCACGTCGTGGACGCCCTCGGCCTGCCCGGTGTCTCCGAGCACACGGCCCGGGCCCTGAAGGACAAGGCCCTCACGCGCGAGCTGCTCGCGAAGCACGACCTGAGCCCGGTGAAGTACCGCATGGTGCACGGCCCGGAGGAGGCGGCGGAGTTCCTCGCCGAGGTCGGCGGGCCGATCGTGCTGAAGCCGGTGGACGGCGTCGCCAGCCTGCACATCCACTGCATCGCGGACGCGGACGAGATCCCGGCCGCCTGGGCGGCCTTCCAGGCGGCGGGCATCGCCGCGCCCATCGCGGAGGAGTTCCTGGAGGGGCCCGTCGTCAGCGTGGACTCCATCTCCTACGGGGGACGCCATGTGCCCATCGGCTACTCCGAGTACCGCATGAACGACCGGTTCGTGGAGTGGGAGGTCTCCACCCCGAGCCGCGTCGCGGTGCCGTGGCTGACGGAGCTGCGCGAGCTCACCCCGCGCCTGCTGGACGCGGTCGGCCTGACCGAGGGGCCCTCGCACAGCGAGTTCGTCCTCACCCCGAACGGGCCCCGGGTGCTGGAGTCCCACGCCCGCCTCGCGGGCAGCGGCGCCCCCGAACTCGTACGCCGCGCCTTCGGGCACGACCTCAACCGCTACTTCCTCACCGTGCCGCTCGGCATCGACACGATCCCCGAGACCTCGCCGGACCCGATCGGCGGCGCCGCGGTCCGCTTCTTCACCCCGGACCCGGGCACCGTGCGCTCCGTCGAGGTCGAGGAGGACCTCGCGATCACCGTCCGACAGCTCCCCAAGGGCGAGGTCCCGCTCGTCTTCCTCCCCTACCTGGACGAGCTCCGGGGCGACGAGGTCGCCGTCGTCATCCAGAAGAGCCCCGGGGACGAGGTGCCGCCGCTGCTGACGGTGGCGGACTGCACGTCGGGTTATGTCATCGCCACGGGTCTCGATGCGGACGATGCCGTCGCGAAGTGCGACGCCATCAACGAACGCATCCACTTCCACGTGGGCTGACCCTCCCCCGGGGCTCCGCCCCGGACCCCGCTGCGCCCACCGGGGTGCCTCTTGCGCTCCGCGCGCGGCTGCGGGCGCGTTGTGGCCGGCCGCGCAGTTCCCCGCGCCCCTGAAGCCCGGGGCTTCGCCCCGCGGCCCGTAAAGGGTGCGCAGACCGGGCCCCGGGGCGAAGCCCCGGCTTTTAAGGGGCGCGGGGAACTGCGCGACAAGCCCCCACCGGACCTGCGGCCGCGCGCGCAGCGCAAGACGCACCCCGGTAGGCGCAACCGAACGACAGGAGAACCGTGCACAGCACCAACGCAAGCGCAGCCAGCGCAGCGAAACTGCTCGCCTCCGCCCACCAGGCCGTAGCCGACGGCTACGGCTCGGGAAGCGACGCGGACCACCTGGTCCGTGTCGCGTTGCACCTGATCGAGTGCGCCACCTCCGTAGTCGGCAGTCTGCCCGGGAACGATCTCGACGCCGCGCACGAGGCCCTGGGTTCGGCCCGCGCCGCCGTGCTCACCGCCACCTATGCCGTCCGCAGCGTTCATGACCAAGCCAGAGGGGAACAGCCGTGACCGACCACATCCTGGTCATCCACCGGTGGCGCGACCGGTACGCGCTGTACGAGGACTACGTCGACCACGGAGCGCACCGCGTCACCTACGTGACCACCGCACTGGGCCGGGCGTCCGTCCCCGAGAGCGCGGCGGGCATCGTCACCGTGCGGGCCACCGACGACCTCCGCCAGGTCAAGGAGGCCGCCGACACCCTCTCCGTGCGCTTCGGCACCCCGGAGCGGGTCGTGGCGCTCAACGAGGGCGACCTCGACACCGCCGCCCTGCTGCGCGCCCACCTCGGCTGTCCCGGGCAGACGCCGATGGAGCTCGCGCGCTTCCGCGACAAGCTCACCATGACCGAGATCGTGGCCGCCGCGGGCATCGGCACGCCCGCGTTCGCGGACGCCCCGGGCCCCGCCGCCGTACGGGAGTTCGCCGACGCCTACGGCTGGCCCGTGATCGTCAAGCCGCGGCGCGGCACGGCCAGCCGGGGCGTGATCCGCATGGACTCGGCGGACGACCTCGCCGCGCTGGACGCCCTCGACCCCGAGGACCGGATCGTCCAGACCCTCTGCCCGGACCCGGTCTTCCACCTCGACGGCCTGTGGACCGGCACGGAGCTCGGGCCCTGGCGTGCCTCCCGCTACGTCAACACGTGCGCCGGCTTCACGCACGGCCAGAGCCTCGGTTCCGTCGAGGAGGACGACCCCGCCCTGCTCGGGCCGCTCGGCGCGTTCGTGGCCGCGGTGGCCAAGGTGCTCGGCGGGCGCCACCCCTGGGTCTTCCACCTGGAGGCCTTCGTCGGCACCGAGGCGGGCACCGAGGCGGGCACCGAGACGGATGGCAAGACGGACGGCAAGGCAGGCGGCGCGCCGCGGATCACGTTCCTGGAGGCGGGCTGCCGGGTGGGTGGCGCGGAGATCCCGTTCGTGTGGCGGGAGGTCCACGGCGTCGACCTGATGGCCGCCGCGGTCGCCGTCCAGCTCGGGCGGCGCCCCGAACTCGCCGAGCTGCCCGCCGGCCGTACCGGCGGCTGGCTGCTCGTGCCCTCGCCCGTGCCCGCGCCCTGCGAGGTCGTCGGCACGACGCTGCCGTCCGCCGTGGGCCCGGCGCTCTACGCGCAGGTGGTGCCGCGGGTCGGCTACGTGCTGCCGAAGGCCGGCGGATACGAGCATGTGGGGGCCCGGTTCCGTTTCCGCGGCGGCACAACTCACGAGGTGGAGAAGTCCATTCTGGCCACAGCCGACCAATTCGCCCTGGAATGCGCTGCGGTTGAATGACGGGATCGTCTGTCAGCCAGGAAAGGAACCGCATGATCAGCCTGCACGCGTTCATCGGCATGGCGGCCGTCGCGCTCGGCATGGTCCTCACCCCGGGCCCCAACATGATGTATCTGGTGTCCAGATCGGTCACCCAGGGCCGCAGGGCCGGGCTGATATCGCTGCTGGGGGTCGCCGTCGGCTTCTTCGTCTATCTGCTGGCCGCCATCGCGGGGATCGCGACCCTCTTCGCGCTCGTGCCCGCCGTCTACACGGCGGTGAAGCTGGCCGGTGCCGTCTATCTCGCCTATCTGGCGTGGAAGGCGCTCAAGCCCGGCGGCGTCTCGGCCTTCGACCCGCAGCCGCTGCCGCCGGACCCGCCGCGCAAGCTCTTCACCATGGGGCTCGTCACCAACCTGCTCAACCCCAAGATCGCCATCCTCTACATCTCGGTGCTGCCGCAGTTCGTCGACCCGGACCAGGGCTCCGTGCCGCTCCAGAGCCTGCTCCTGGGCCTCACCCAGATCGCCGTCGCGGTCACCGTCAACGGCCTGATCGCCGTATCGGCCGGCTCCATCGCGAGCTTCCTCAAGCAGCGGCCCCGGTGGCTGCGGATGCAGCGGTACGTGATGGGGACGATGCTGGCGGGCATCTCGGTGCGCGTGGCGACGACGTAGGCGACGTATGCACGGGGGGATCAGGAGTTGAAGAGCGCCGCGACCTGGTGCACCGCCGCGGTCACGGGGGCGCCGATCTCCCCGACCACCGCGGCGACCCCGGCGATGCTCCGCAGCGCCCGGCGCAGGGCGCCCGGTTCCGCCGCGCGCCCGGCCCGGACCACGCGCAGGGCGTCGTCGAGGATGCGGCGGTCCTCGTCCGGGACGCGGCCGCGCAGCGCTGTGACGGCGGCGACGAGGGCGTCCCGGGGGTCCTGCTGCTGTTGATACTGGTTCTGGATCTTTCCCACGTTGTCGTGCCCGTGGACGGTGAACTTGTCGCCGCCGACGTAATCGCCGCCGACGTAGTCGCCACCGCTGCCGGTCATGCGCCCACCTGCTTTCCCATGTTGTTCTCGCCGAAGACCTTGAACTTGTCGCCGAATACCTTGTCGCCGGAGATCACGTCGCCGAGGATGTTGGTGACGGTGGTGTGATACCTGGCTTCCGGGTTGTTGATCGCCTTGGCGACCTGGTCGACGATTTCGCGCATTTCCCGCTCGTCGGTACTGCCGAGCACGGCGAAGGGGCTTCCCGACGTGCCGATGTAGACCGCGTAGCGCGTTCTCATGAACAGCACCCGGAGCATCCTGAAGGCGAAGAAGGCGACCAGCGCCAGGGCGACGGGCCGCACCAGGGTGCCGTACCCGTATCCGTATCCGTACCTGTGCGGGATGTTCGTCCTCGCGAGGAGCACCAGCACCGCGAGCAGGATCGCCATGGAGGAGAGGAAGCGCACGATCGCCGCCATGCGCCGGGGCACGTACTCGACCGTCATCGCGACGGCTATGTTCTGCACGGGATAGGCCGCGCCGCCTATCCAGAGAATCCGGTCCTCGATACGCACCTGGACGACCTTGTTCCGGGCCATGGCCGCGCCTCCCCCGATGACGGGCGCGCCCCGAGTGCGCCGTCTCACTCGAGAATCGTGGCGAAATCCCGTCCCTGCAAGGTGCTTCAGGGGGCGCATCGCTTAGCCGCACGCCCCCTTTTCGCGCCGCCGATGGGCCTGTGCTCAGCGGCGCAGGGAGAAGAACACCCCCCGGGTGCGGGTGCCGTCCGGAAGGGACCAGTGGCCTGCGACGTGCCCCATGGCGTCGGCGGGGCAGGCGTCGTCGCCGTGCCGCAGTACACGGTGGACGCGGACCGTCAAGCCGTCGGGACCGGCCAGCTCCGTACCGTCACGGCCGTCGGCCACCTCGAAACCCACCGGCAGCGGCCCCGTACCCGCGAACGAGCGGCCGATCTCGTGGTCGGGCGTGTCGCTGACGCTCTGCGCCTGCGCCTGTGCGCGGCCCTCGATCAGGGCGACCAGCTCAGCGACCAGCACCGGGTCGTGGCAGCCGTCGTACGCCCACCGGTCGCCGAGCACACCGTGCTCCATCGTCGAGACGAGGGCGTCCTCGGCCCCTTCCAGCGGGGCGCCGCGATACGTGAGCGGGCACAGATAGGTGACCGGCTCGGCGTCCGCCACGTCGGTCATCACCATGAACTCGATCCCGACCTCCCCCTCGGGATCGTCCAGCCGGAACCCACCCACCCGCTTCAACTCCGGACTCCCACTGCCGCGGTACCAGCTCCGGGTGGGCAGCCAGGCGGTGAGCATCTCCTCTTTGGACGGGGCGACGGTGGTGCGGTGGATGACGGCCATGCGGCGGCTTCTTTCGTCGAGCGGTACGTGTGCGGTACGTGCGTACGCGCGGCCCTCATCCTGACCGGCGGGGGATGCGCACGCCAGGATCTTGATCACGGAACCGGTGCCGGACCGTGCGCCTCAGGGAGGGGGTCTGGCTGCGGAAGCGTGCGACTGTCACACTGCGGTCACTCCCTAAAACGACGATGGGCGGTGTGCCATGGGCGGACGGGACGACAACCAGGAACCATCCGACGACGACCGCGAATGGGATCAGAGCCAGGACCGCGACCGCGTCAGCGATTACGAGAACGATCGGTCCACCGATGACGGTGACGCGCCCTTCCGCCGATGACCACCACCATCGACTTCACCACGCTCCGCCGCGCCTGCGTCGTCGCCCTCCAGAACTCCGGGCAGTTCGGCGCCGACTGGGTTCGTGACGCGGTCGGGACGGTGCCGAGGGAGGCGTTCGCGCCGTCCAGAGTGTGGCTCTCGGACAAGGGCCAGGGTCAGGACGGCCTGTACCCCCTCGTCGACCGCGATACCGACCCGGCTGCCTGGGCGCGGGCCGTCTACCGTCATGACCAGGCGCTGATCACACAGGTCGACGACGGCGTCGGTGCCGAAGCACCTGCCAGCGCGAAGGACCGTTGGCTGTCCTCGTCGCTGTCCTCGTTGCGCGTCGTCGCCCGTCAGCTCTCCCACCTCGGGCTCGAACCCGGGCACAAGGTGCTGCACATCGGCACGGGCACCGGCTACGACTGTGCCTTGCTGGCCCACCGCACCGAGGCCCGTAGGGTCACCACCCTGGAGATCGACCCCGCGCTCGCGGCCCGCGCGCGCCGCAATCTCAGCGATGCGGGGCTTCCCGACGTACGTGTCATACACGGCGACGGCGAACACGGCTGGCCCCCCGGCGCTCCCTACGACCGAGTGCTCGCGACGGCGTCGGCCATGCGCGTCCCCTGGGCCTGGGTCCGGCAGACAGCCCCCGGTGGCGTGATCCTCACCCCGTATCGAGGGCTCGCCCTTCCTCGCCTCACCGTCGCCGACGATCGCGGCAGTGCCACGGGACCGGTCGTGGACGCCATGTCGTTCATGACCCTGCGCGGCCAGCGCGGCACGGGCCGCCCGGACATGCGCGAGACGATCGACGCGACCCTCCCCGAGGCCGAGCGCCGCCGCACGGACACCGACCTGGCGCCGCTCGACGGAGAGCTCGCCGCCGAGTTCCTCTTCCACGTGCTCGTCCCGGACGTCGCTGTGGCCTTCGGCAAGAGCACATGGTGGTTCGAGGCGAAGGACGGCGCGTCGTGGGCGGCGTGGAAGCAGGACGGCCGTGGTCGGCAGTGGGGCGGACGCCGCCTTCTGGACGAGGCGGAAGCGGCCGTCGCGGCCTGGAGCGAGGCCGGACGCCCGGCCCTCACGGACCTGGGCGTCACCGTGACGCGTGCGGGCGACCGGATCTGGGCGGGCACTCCCGAGGGGCCCTCCTGGCCTGTTCCGGGCCGTTAGCGCCAAAGGAGGTCACGCGCTCGCTTCACCACCTCCGGTCGCACGTTCGGCGGACCGGGGGTGCGGGCGGACGGGGTGCGGCGGACGGTGGAGGAGATCTGTTCGCTCCACCTTTACGAGGGGAGACCGCCGTGCGGCGAAAACCTGGGACACCCCGGCCACGGACCATGGTGCTGGGAGGTGTCGCGGTCGCGGCCGTCGTGGCCGCGCAGGCGCTCGCGCGGATGGCGTTCGCGTTCGACACGCTCTCGCTGCCGATCGTCGGCGGTGTGGCCGAGTGCACGGTGACCTGGCACAAGGCGGGGGTCGCGATGCGGCCCGCGACGCCGGGCTCGGTGCCCTCGTCCTACGCGCTGTCGGATGTCACCGGGACGCTGAACGTCGCGGGTGACCCGGTGGCGCTCGCCCTGGACCCCGCGCGGTTCGCGCAGGCCGTGAGCTATACGGCGGCCGGTACGGGAGGGTTCACCCTCACCGACGCGCAGGGGCACACCGTCGAGCTGTCGGAGCCGGAACTGACCGCGCCGCTGGACGGGTTCACGTACGTCGTGAAGACGCCGACGACGCCGTCCGGCACCCGGATGGCCGTGTTCGGGTATCCGGACCCCGCGCGGCTCGACCCGAAGCTGACGTCCGAGACGCCGCCCGAGATCACCGTGGACGGGAGCGCGTCGCTCGTCGCGGCGTCGGAGTTCGCGAAGGCCGTCAACGACGCGTTCGGCAGGGGGAGTCTGGCCGAGGGAGCGCCGTTCGGGACGTGTACGGGGCAGGCACGAACGGGATAGGCCCTACGGCTCACCGTTCCGCGAAGCGCGACGAGCCGTCACGTCACCTGAATGCCGGGCGGCGGTGGGCTTCGGGGTAACGCGTACGGGTACGTGGTGGAGGTGGACACAAACGGAAGACCGCTGTCGGGGTGTGCCGCGCTGGTGACGGGCGCGTCGAGCGGGATCGGCGCGGCCACGGCCCGCGCCCTTGCCGGGCAGGGCGCGGCGGTCGGGCTGGTCGCGCGCCGTGCGGAGAGGCTGGAGGAGCTGGCTGCGGCGATCCGCGAGGAGAACGGGGACGGCGCCACGCGCGTCGTCGTCCACACGGCGGACCTGACCGATCCGGAGCAGGCCCGGGGCGCCGTCGAGGGCGTGTCCCGCCGCCTCGGACGGCTGGACGTCCTGGTGAACGGCGCCGGCTTCATGGCGCGGGGCGCGGTGGAGGAGAGCGACCCGGACAACTGGCGGCGGCTGGTCGACCTCAATCTCACCGCCGTCCTGCACACGTCGCAGGTCGCCCTGCCCCACCTGCTCAGCGCGGCGGCGAACGGCCCGCGTGGGGTGGCCGACCTGGTCAACGTCAGCTCGGTGGCGGGCCGCGTCCCCCGCCGCAACAACAGCGTCTACTCGGCGACCAAGCACGCGGTCGTCGCCTTCAGCGAGGCCCTCCGCCAGGAGGTCACCGGCCGCCGCGTCCGCGTGGGCCTGGTCGAACCGGGCGTGACCGCCACGGAGATGACGGCGGGCGGCATGGGCGAGCTGGTCATGGGCGGCATGCCGCAGGAGGACTGGCTGCGGGCGGACGACATCGCCCGCGCGGTCGTCTTCATGGTCACGCAACCGGCCCACGCGGCGGTCAACGAACTCCTGCTCCGGCCGACGGCACAGGAGCTGTGACGGCCGCCCATCGGGTTGCTCATGGTCAGTGGATGACGCGCAGGATGGTCACGATGACCACAGCAGGGCTGACCTCGTACCGGATGAACGCGACCGAGCCGATCGCGGCGTCCCGCCGGTCGCGGCTTCCGCTCGCCGGGGTCGATCCGCACCCGTACGGGTCACGGGCGATTCTGCCGACCCCGGTGTCGAAGAGTTTCCTGTGTTCGGCCGAGAGCGCGTCACGGCCTGCCCTGGCCTCGTTGGTGTAGGCCACCCGGTAGGCGCTCAACCGGCGCTCCTGTACGCGTCGTCGAGTTCGTCGGCGAAGACCACGCCCGTGAGGTCTCCGGCCTTGAGCCGGGCGACGGCGTCTTCCTCGTCCTGATCGTGCGCGGTGGGGATACGCATCGCCCACGACATCAGCAGCATGTGCAGCTCGTCCGCGTCGGCGTTCTCCGCCTCGGTGGTGAACCGGTCGCGCAGTTCCTCGGGGAGGGCCTGGCGGATGCCGGTGATGGTCGCCGGTACCTGGACCGTCCCGCCGGTCATGTGCATCGTGAAGGTCTTGGGCACGTGCCTGCTCCTCGGCTGACGGGGCTCCCACGGTAGCCGGGTCCCGGTGGTGTCCGCAGGATCTCAGGTCTGGCCGCCGGGCCTCCACTGCCGGGCTGGAACGGCGGCCATGTGGGTGCTGTGGGCGGATCCTGCGCTACGAGTTCTGCCGACGCGCGGGGCCGGGGCGTCGGCGATACCGTGGGATCGGTAAGTCGTTTCTACCGGTATGTCCGCTGCTGTCAGCAGGACGCCGCCCTCACCCTCCAGGAGGGGCCGTGGCTACAGGCAAGGTCAAGTGGTTCAACGCCGAGAAGGGCTTCGGCTTCATCGAGCAGGACGACGGCGGCCCCGACGTCTTCGTCCACTTCTCGGCGATCGAGGCAGGTCCGGGCTCGTACCGCTCCCTGGAGGAGAACCAGAAGGTGGAGTACGACGTCACCCAGGGCCAGAAGGGGCCGCAGGCCGAGAACGTCAGGCCGCTCTGAGCATCCCGTTACCGAGGCGCGGGGAGGACGCGATGACCCACCGGCATACCTTGAGCGTGCTCGACTGGCATGACGACGGGTCCTCCACCTCGTCCGTCTGGGTGGTCAGCGCCGATGAGCGCGAGCGCGTCAGGGATTTCCTGGGGCGCGGCCCGGACATGGAGGGCGTCGTCACCCCGGAACAGGCGGACGAGGCAAGGACGATCACCCGGTCCTGGCTGACCTGCGCCAACGAGGACTCCCCGGCCTGAGCCCCTGCCCAGGGGCGCAGCCCGCCGCGAGTGCCGACCAGGTGGTCGGCGGGAGTATGAGGCCGGGGCCGGGGTTCTTGCTGTCACGTATCGCGACGGCGCCGGTGGAAGGGGCGGGTGCGGGGGCCCATTCGACGTCAACGTCAGCTCGGTGGCGGGCCGCGTCCCCCGCCGCAACAACAGCGTCTACTCGGCGACCAAGCACGCGGTCGTCGCCTTCAGCGAGGCCCTCCGCCAGGAGGTCACCGGCCGCCGCGTCCGCGTGGGCCTGGTCGAACCGGGCGTGACCGCCACGGAGATGACGGCGGGCGGTATGGGCGAGCTGGTCATGGGCGGCATGCCGCAGGAGGACTGGCTGCGGGCGGACGACATCGCCCGCGCGGTCGTCTTCATGGTCACGCAACCGGCCCACGCGGCGGTCAACGAACTCCTGCTCCGCCCGACGGCACAGGAGTTGTGACGACCCCGCGTGCGGGGGCGCCCCCGCACGTCAGTTCTGCCTGTCGACCGCGCCCGGGCTCCGAAATCATGGCCGTGCCAACTGTGATCGAGGGAGCGCCATGAGCGACGACGACAGCTCGAACCCGCCGCCTGCCACGCCGAACCCGAGCCCCGAGCGACGGCCGGGCCTGTGGGAGCGCCTCAAGCGCGCGTGGAACGGGGAGGCGGAGGAGGACTGAGAGGGCGGGCCTGGCGGGTGCGGGAGGCGTCCGCCAGGCACAACGGCTTTGCGGGCGTGGTCTGCCCCATCGCCGCGAAGTGAGTCGTCTGCGGTCAGCCCGGGATGTGCAGCAGTTTGATCGTGATTACGGCGCCACCTAGCTCCGGGCTTCCTGCGACGAAGCATTCGGCTTTGAACAGGCCGCGTTGATGGAGCTTGGCGAGCCCGTTGCGGTCGAGTTGCGGTGCGCCCGCGGCAAACGGGTTGTCGGCGAACGCACGTAAAGCGGCCACGATCTGTCGGAAGCGATCAGGGTTGTTCTTCAGGACGTCGTCGAGAGTACGGGACGCCTGCTCGCTGTATTCGAGGGCGAAACGCTTGCTCATGCGGCGGTGTCCTCACTCAGCCCACGCTTGGTCATGAAGTCCTCGTGGGTGGTGGTGTCGACGTGATCGCCGCTCTTGACCCGTGCGACGGTCTCTGCCGCCTCGGGGTCGTCGGAGAGGGCGTCCCACAGCCACTCCGCGAGAAGTTCGGATAGGTTTTCGACCGGAGTGTTCTCGGCGGCCTCGGTGAACGCCTGACGCCGCCCTTCGGGCAGGAACTCGCGCACGGCTTTGATGGTGGCGGGGACGTGGATCAGCTCCCCGCGGTAGGTGGTGGTGAAGACCGGAGCCTTGTTGGTCTCGGCTGGCATGCGTACCAGTATGGCCACCCTCGGTGACATTCGCAGGATTTCCAGCTGAGCCGCCGGGCCCCCACGGTCGGGCTGGGGCGGCGGCCGAGCCGTGGACAGCTCTACGGGCGCAGCCTGCCGACGAGTGCCGACCAGGTGGTCGGCGGGAGTATGAGGCCTGGGCCGGGGTTCTTGCTGTCACGTATCGCGATGGCGCCGGTGGAAGGGGCGGGTGCGGGGGCCCATTCGACGCATTGGCCGGCGTCCCCCTCGCTGTAGCTCGACTTGGCCCATTCCAGGCATTGCCCGGCGTTGCTCCCGCTGTAGCTGGACTTCGTCCATATCGGGCCCGGTGTGTTGCGCATGGTTGTACTCCTCCAGAACATGTCGGATGAGGACTTGAGTCGCGGCGGGGGACAGGGAATTGGCGCGCAGACGGTCGTACGCGGCGCGTGCTTCCGCAACCACGTCGGCTGAGTCGTCGACCGTCCCCCGGCCGTAGGTCTCCTGGTACAGGATCTCGGTTCCATTTGGTCGTGTCATCACGTCGAACGGCCTGCCCCGCGCTGGAGTGCCCGCGCCGAAGGGGAAGACCTGGATGGTGATGTGCGGTGATTCCGAGGCTGTGAGCAGGTGCTGGAGCTGGCCCCGCATGACGTCCGCGCCTCCCACGCTTGACCGCAGGGCCGCCTCTTGCAGGATCACCCACAACGACGGCGGGTTGTCCTTCTCGAAGAGTCGGCGCCGTTGCATTCGTTCTTCCACGAGCCTCCGGATTTCTGCCGGATTCTCACGCGGACGCGCGGATCGGAATACGGCCTCCGCGTATTCGGCGGTCTGGAGCATCCCCATGACGAACAGCACCGAGTAGTCGCAGATCGCCAGCGCCTGCCGCTCCAGCTCCAGATACGGGACGAACCACACCGGGTGCCGGTCGTACTTGGATCGCTTCTGCATGCGCGTGTAGATGCCAGGCGTGCCGAATACCTTGTCGGCCTGCTCGGCGAAGTTGGCGGACGCGAGCTGGCGCCCCGATTCGATGCTGCTGATGTAGGGCTGTTTGAAGTGCATCTCGTCGGCGAGCTGGTGCTGCGACCACCCGCGTGCCAGCCGCGCGAACTTGATCTCCTGGCCGAGGGCTCGTCCCCAGCTCACCGGCTCACCGTTCATGCGTTCAATTCCCCCTATTGCAAAGGTGGTTGAGATCACTCCGGCCCTGGTCAGCGTATCGGCGGAAGGGGAATCTGGCCCCACGGTTGATACTGAGGTTGAACTCGCGATAGCGGCTGGTCGTGACGGCTCGTGATCCCTGCGGTATGCCGTGTTCATGAGGTACGCGCAGGGAGGCGGGCTGACGCCGAAGGGGCAACAGGCCCGGGAACGGGTGC
>NZ_JAINFC010000719.1 GCF_020740835.1 Streptomyces sp. UNOC14_S4 | reverse complement strand
CCCGAAGCCCCCGCCCGTGACGCCTCCCGCGCGACCGCCTCCCGCCAGAACAGGAACCTCGAAATGCAACTCATCCCAGAAGCCCTGGCCCGGGCCCATATGGACGACCGCCTCCGGGCGGCCGAGTCGGAGCGCAGGGCCATCCGCCTCGCCGCCGCCCGCCGGATGCAGCGCCGCGCCGAGCGCGCCTCCCTGCGCGCCCGCCGCGCGCTGGCCATGGCCGTGATGCACTGACCTGCGCCTGGCCGGCCTGGCGCCGCCTCGGCCGCCCGGCCTCTTGGCCGCCTGGTTGCCCCTGCCGCTTGGCCGCCCGGCTGCCCCGGTCGCCCCACCCCGGCCGGGGCGCGGCGCCGCCCGGAGCTCACCATGACCCCTGCGGGGCCGGATCCGAACGGATTCGGCCCCGCAGGGCCTCGGGTGCGTTGTGCCCTTGCGGCGCGCCCTCGGGGATATCGTCTGGGAGTGGACCGGAAGACGCATGAGTCAGTGCAGTTGGATCCTGAGGCCACGGAGAACGCCGCGCCCGTGACGTGCGCTCGCTGTGGCACCACCGCCGACGGTATGCCGCCGCCGACCTGGACCTGTTCCGTCGAGAACGGCAGCCGCCGCTACTTCTGCGACGACTGCGCCCGCGACAACATCAGAGCCATCGAGAGCAGACTCGACTCCTCCTGGTGGTGAGCCCCTCCCGGGGCTCGGCCGGTAAGGACGCGTAAGGGCACGGACCGTCAGAGCACGGACCGTCAGGACGCTGCCCGTCAGGACGCGGGGGTCTCCTGGCTCTTGTCCGCCGCCGCGAAGCCGGGCACCCATGCCTCCATCTCGTCCCTCAGCCGCACCGTCGCGCCCAGCTGGCACAGCACCCCGATGGTGCTGGTCGTCACCCGGTGTATCAGCAGGTAGGAGGGCGGCAGATTGAGCTGTCGCCCCAGCTGGTAGGCGGGCGACCGGGGGTCGGCGACCCGGGTCGCCTGGGCCCGCATCCAGCCCCGGGTGAAGGTGAACTCCGCGACCTGTGCCGGCTCGATGATCGGCAGCAGGTAGTCCAGCACGGCTCCGGGGTCGAGCTCGATCTCCGGTTTGACGAACCCCTCGTCGCGCAGGAGCTCGTGGACCGCCTCCGCGTCGCCGTCCAGCGTCAGCCGCAGGGCCGTGCCGATCGTCGGCGGGAGCCCCTGCGGCAGCCGGTCCACCGTGCCGAAGTCCAGCACCCCCAGCCGCCACTTCTCCGGCGGACCGTCAGGGGCGTCCCCGGTCAGCAGCCGGAAGTTGCCCGGGTGCGGGTCGGCGTGCAACAGCCCCGTGCGCGCCGCGCCCGAGAACAGGAAGCGCGCCAGCAATTGCCCCGCTCTGTCCCGCTGCTCCTGGGTGCCGTCCGCTATGACCTCCGACAGCGGCACCCCGCCCAGCCACTCTGTGATCAGCACCTGATCGCTCTGGTGCACCACCCGGGGCACCGTCACGTCCGGGTCGGCCGCGAACTCCCGCGCGTGCGCGGCCTGGGCACGGGCCTCCAGCTCGTAGTCCAGCTCCTCGGACACCCGGTCGCGCAGCTCGGAGATCAGCGGCTTGATGTCCATCCCGGGGATCAGTGGCCCCAGCAGCCGGGCGAAGCGGCCCAGCTGGGTGAGGTCGGACAGCAGCGCCTCGCCCGCCCCCGGATACTGCACCTTGACCGCGACCTCGCGCCCGTCGTGCCAGACGGCCCGGTGCACTTGCCCGATCGACGCGGCAGCCGCGGGCTGCTCCTCGAACTCTTCGAACAGCTCCCGCCAGTCCGGGCCCAGCCGCTCCGCCAGCGCCGCGTGCACCGACTTCGTCGGCATCGGCGGGGCCGCTTCCTGGAGCTTGGTCAGGGCCGCCCGGTAAGGGCCCGCGATCTGCTCGGGGAGCGCCGACTCGAAGACCGACAGCGCCTGGCCCAGCTTCATCGCACCCCCCTTCAGCTGGCCCAGTGTCGCGAACAGCTGCTCGGCCGTGCGCTGCTGCAGTTCCGTCGCGATGAGTTCCGCGGGCCGGCCGCCGATGCGCTTTCCCAGCCCGAGCGCCGTGCGCCCCGCGAACCCCAGTGGCAGCGCGGCCAACTTGGCGGTACGGGTGACCGCCTTGCGGGGTAGATCAGACATGCGCCCCTCCAACTCGCTGAACAGCCACGCCGCGGACGGCGGTTACCTGCTCATTGTTCCGTGCTGTCCCCCGGCGGCCGGGGCATATCCGGAATCCGGAGATCCCGCCGCGCCGCACGGGCACCGCGGATGCGGCTCGACGGGCCGCGGGGACCAGGCCGGACCCGGCAGCGCCAGCTCCAGCCGCACCCCCGCGCTCGCCGGGGACCCACCGTCGAGGAAGGCCAGAGCCCGCGACACGGTCAGCCCCGCCACGACCGTGGCCAGTGCCATGTCGCACGACGGTACCCCCGGGGCGCGGCCCGAGCGCCACTGGGCGAGCATTCGCGGCCAGGCGGGATCGCGCCCGGCCCGCCCGAGCTCGACGCAGCCCGCACACGCCGTGCGGCCCGGCAGCACCAGAGGCCCCACCACGCCGGTGGCTTCCAGGACACCCGCGTACATATGGGGAGTCCCGGCCAGGACGAGCTCCTGCGCGGCGGCCGGGTCGGGCGCGTGGGCGGCCAGCCCGTCCCGCGGGGCGAACACCACCAGGGCCAGGGGCGGTTCGGCCGCACCGCCGCCCCCGCCCCGGGACCGCGGCCGGGGGACCGGCGCCACCTGCCGCACCAGCCGCCGCACCGCGCTGTCCCGGCGCTCCCCGATCCGCTCGGCACCCACACCGCCCGGCGCCGCGTCCCACGGCTCGACACAGCCGCCGTCCTGGACGTCGACCTGCCCCACTCCCGATGCCGACAGCAGGGCCGCCACCGTCGCCCCCACC
>NZ_JAINFC010000718.1 GCF_020740835.1 Streptomyces sp. UNOC14_S4 | reverse complement strand
GACGTCGGCTGTCCGTAGGGGGCACCTACGTCGGTTGTCGGCTCTCCGCACGTCCAGGGCGCGCCCCATCAGGGGCGCGGGGAACTGCGCGAGAAGTCCCCACCGGCCCGCAGACGCCGGACGGGCATGGGCGACCGAGCTCGTGGGCGGCTTTTCAGGGGCGCGGGGAACGGCGCGAGCAACCAGCGACAGCCCGCAGACGCCGGACGGACACGAGTGACCGAGCTCGTAGGCGGCATAGAGGGGCGCGGGGAACTGCGCGACAAGCCCCCACCGGGGGCGCACCCGCGCGCGCAGCGCAAGCCGCACCCCAATAGGCGCCCCCAGAAGGATCACCCCCGAGCCGCCTCCACCGGCCGTACCCGAAGCACACGCCACGCAGGGATCAACGTGGCGAGCAGCACCACACCCACCGCCCCCGCGACCACCGTCGCGTAGATCGAGACAGGACCCGACGGCCACCACGTCCCCGCAGCCGCGAGGCTGAAGGGGACCAGCGTCGCACCGGCCGCCAGCGTGCCGAGCAGCAGGCCGACCGCCGTCACCAGCACGCCCTCGACCGTCATCATCCGCAGGACCTGGGCCCGCGTCGCGCCCGTCAGCCGCTGAAGGGCGAATTCCTTGCGCCGGTCCGAGACGGCCACCACAGTCGTGTTGACGACGGAGAGCACCGTGTAGGCGATGAGCATGCCCGCGATCAGGTAATTGACGGATGCCTGCGTGCGGTTGTCGTGGGCGTGGGCCGCCGTGACCGCGTCGCGCGAGCTGACGCGTACGCCCGCGCCCAGCTGATCCGGGTGAAGAGAACCCCGTACCAGGATCTGCGACGGCAGCCCCGCCGTCGTATGCGGAGCCAGCAGCTCCGAGCTCATGTAGGCCGTGTCGTACCCCTCGCGCCCCTCGAAGAGGGCCACGACCCGCAGGTCCACCCGCGTCCCGTCGCCGAGCCGCATCCGGACCGTGTCGCCCACAGCCTTGTGGATACGGTGCGCCTTGCCGGTCGGCAGGGCGATCGCCGCGCCGCGCAGGGCGCCCAGGCTGCCCTCGCGTACGTCCACGGCGAGCGTGCGGTCGACGCCGTCGGCACTGACGCCCTGGAGCGGCAGGCCCTTCTTGCTCTCGTCGCCGTCACGCGGTTCGGTCCAGCCGCTGCTGGTGACGTACGCGCTCGCCGCGGTGACGCCGGGGAGGGCGCGGACGCGGTCGAGGAGGTCCGGGGTGACCACGCCCGCGTCCGTGCTGACCACGGCGTCGGCACGCAGGCTGCTCGCGAACGCCGCGTCCGTCGCCGCGACCGCCGTGGTCTGGAGGTAGAGCTCGCCGGTCGCGATGGCCGCGGCCAGCATCACCGGCATGGCGACGGCCGCCGTCCTGGCAGTGCGTGCGCGGCAGTTGAGCGCCGCCAGGCGCCCGGAGGCGCCGGTGAGCAGCCGGACCGGCCAGTACAGCAGAGCGGTGACGGCCTTGGTGACCCAGGGGCCGAGCAGGGCGAAGGCGATCGCGCAGCACATCACGGTCGGGCCCGCCGTGCTCGCGGCCACCGGGCCGCGCAGGACGAGCGCGGAGACGAGCGCCAGGGCGGTCGTGCCCGCCAGGAAGAGCAGGCCGAGGACGATGCGGGCGGGGTGCAGGCCGGGCTTCTGCACGGCCGCCTCGCCCAGGGCCTCGACCGGCTTGGCCCGCACGGCGCGGACGCTGCCGAGGAGGGTGCCGCCGACGGCGGTCAGCAGCAGCGCGCCGTACGCGGGCATGGCCGGTATCCAGCCCTGCCGGAACTCGACGGTCTCGGCGATCATGCCGGTGTCGACGAGCGTGCCGAAGAGCCACCGCCCGGCGACCGGTCCCGCGAACCAGGCCGCCGCGGCGGCGAGCAGCATGACCAGGAGGGTTTCGCCGAGCAGCATCCGGCGCAGCTGGCGCGAGCTGGTGCCGATGGCGCGGAGCAGGGCGAGCTCACGGCTGCGCTGCTGGGCGGAGAGCGCGACCGTACCGGCCACGACGAACACGGCGACGGCGATGACCAGGCCGCCGACGACGCCGGAGAGAGCGATCAGGTCGCCGCTGCCCTGGGTCACCTCGGGGTGCTCGACGGCGCCCCGGTCGTCGCCGGTCAGCAGCGTGACGGGCGACTGCCCGTCGAGCGCCTCGCGCACGCCCTTGCGTACGGCGTCGAGGTCCGCGCCGGGCGCGAGCGTGACGGCGATGTCGGCGACGCTGTCGGGGCGGCCGGAGAGCCGTACGGCGTCGTCCTGCGCGAAGAAGAGGGTGTGGCGGGGGACGTCGTTCCGCGCGGTGGCCACGCCGCTCACGCGGTACGCGGCGGTGCCGCCGTGTGCGGTGATCTCCACGCGGTCACCGGTCGTGACGCCCGCGCGGCGGGCGGTGGCCGCGTCGAGGACGACCTCGCCGGGCGTGGGCGCGGTGCCGGAGGCGAGGGCGTACGGGGTGAGGGCGGCGGACTCCCAGCCGTGGGCCTCGGCCTTCTCCCCGCGCACGGCGGCGTCGAAGGTGCGCTCGCCGACGGCGGTCCGCACGCCGGGCACGGCCCGGACCTTCTCGACGGCGGTGGCGGGCAGCTCGACCCGCTCGGGCAGGGTGAGCTGCTTCTTGTGCTTCTTGCTGGTGGGTACGGAGTACGTCCGGTCCCCTGTGACCAGCAGCGGCGCCCCCGCGAGCCGCTGCGGCGGCACGTTGTTGCGGATGCCGGTCTCCATGAGACCACCGCACGCCATGACGAAGGTGGCCCCGATGAAGAGCGCGAGGAAGGTGGCCAGGAAGCCGCCCGTACGGTGTCGCAGCGAGCGTGCTGCGAGTTTGCCCATCATCGTGCCGGTGCCCCCGAAGACCTGTGGTGTGCGTACACCGTCAACGGTAGGAAGATCGCAGGTCAGAGCCTATGGGAGCAGCGGGTGGACGGG
>NZ_JAINFC010000717.1 GCF_020740835.1 Streptomyces sp. UNOC14_S4 | reverse complement strand
GGGCCGGGCCGCGCCAGCGGCCGGGGACCGGGGCGGGCGCGGGAGCGGGCCGTACGTCGCCGAAGCGGGCGCACACCAGGTCCCCCTCGAAGTCGGCGACCACGGCCCACCAGCCCGTGGAGTCCAGGGCCTCCGGGTCACGGGTGACGTCGCGGAGGTCGGTGGCGAGGAGGCCGCCGAAGCGGGCCATCGGAGGGGACATCAGAGGGGAGCCGTGCACGTCATCGAGTCTATGGCGGGGGTGCCACGAGCGGCCCGGGAGAACAATCAGCCCAGCACGCTGCGGAAACGGAATTTGAGCTGGCGCCGGAATCCGCTAGAGTTCAACACGTCGCCGGGACGCGGAAGCGAAACGGGCCAGACACTGCGGACGTAGCTCAGTTGGTAGAGCACCACCTTGCCAAGGTGGATGTCGCGAGTTCGAGTCTCGTCGTCCGCTCGAGTTGGGGGATCTTCCCGAACCCCCGCACTCCTGGTGGAGTGGCCGAGAGGCGAGGCAACGGCCTGCAAAGCCGTCTACACGGGTTCAAATCCCGTCTCCACCTCCAAGGACGATTAGCTCAGCGGGAGAGCGCTTCCCTGACACGGAAGGAGGTCACTGGTTCAATCCCAGTATCGTCCACTGAGGTCCGCAAGGATCTCCCCGCGCGATTAGCTCAGCGGGAGAGCGCTTCCCTGACACGGAAGAGGTCACTGGTTCAATCCCAGTATCGCGCACGCAGTACAACCCGGACGATTAGCTCAGCGGGAGAGCGCTTCCCTGACACGGAAGAGGTCACTGGTTCAATCCCAGTATCGTCCACTGAGGTCCGCAAGGATCTCCCCGCGCGATTAGCTCAGCGGGAGAGCGCTTCCCTGACACGGAAGAGGTCACTGGTTCAATCCCAGTATCGCGCACACGGATCGGCCGGAGGCCGGGGCACTTGCTCCGGCCTCCGGCCGTTTTCGCATGTCACAGAGGCTTTCCATCGGATACCGGATCCGGATGCGCGACGGGCCGGGCACCTCCCCAGGTGCCCGGCCCGTCGTGCCGTCCGCCGTACCCCCGTCCCCACGGGGTTGTTCCGGCCGTTTCCTGCTCCCCGGGCCGCTCTCCCGGGGTCGGGGCACCGGTGGTGCTAGTGCCCCAGCATTCCGGCCACGGACGACGCTTCGGTGACGACGGCGTCCCAGCCGCCGAAGAGCACGGCCAGGAGCACCGCGAGGGGCAGCACCATGGCCGCGGCCACGAGCGGGTGCCGGGTGCCCGGGGAGGCGACGGAGGAGAGGTCGCCCAGGACGTCCACGGCCTGCCGGTCGTGCGCCCGGACGGCCGTGCGTCCCGCGGTGTCCGCCATCGTCCCCTCCTGCCCCGTGCGGCCCGTCTCCGGGCCCGTCCCGCCGTGGTCGCTTCCGCGCTCGGCGAGCGGCGGGCGTCTGACCTCGGGGGACGAGTGCGTCACCCGCCGCTCTGTTCTCCAAGGTAGGCGCGGGGGGCCGTTCGGGCGTCATGCCCGCGTACCGCTTGCCGGGCCTCCCGGAGGATGAGCGCACACGGCGCGGCTACTCCTCTGGTTGGAGACCGGTGGCCGGAATCCCAGGGTCGTCCCGGAGGGGTGTCCAGGGCACCAGGGCCTTTCCGTGCAGTGACTTCGCTCACTCCCGGCTCTTCATGATCCCCGGTTTCCTGGGGAAGCGGGGAATCCGGTTGCCGACGCATGCGCCGCCTCTGCGCGCGTTCGCCCGGCAATCCGTAAGCTGGGCACGTCAGACGGACCGGGCAGCGGGGATGAAGATGGCGATGATGCGGCTCCGGCGCGAGGACCCGCGTGTCGTCGGCTCGTTCCGGCTTCACCGCCGGCTCGGCGCGGGCGGCATGGGCGTGGTGTACCTCGGCTCCGACCGGCGCGGGCAGCGCGTGGCGTTGAAGGTGATCCGGCCGGACCTGGCGGAGGATCAGGAGTTCCGGTCGCGGTTCGCCCGTGAGGTGCAGGCCGCGCGGCGCATCCGCGGCGGCTGTACGGCACGGCTGGTGGCCGCCGATCTGGACGCGGACCGGCCGTGGTTCGCCACGCAGTACGTGCCGGGGCCCTCGCTGCACGACAAGGTGAACGAGGAAGGGCCGCTGTCGGCGGCTCAGACCGCCTCCATCGGCGCGGCGTTGGCCGAGGGTCTGCTGGCCGTGCACGACGCGGGCGTGGTGCACCGCGATCTGAAGCCCTCGAACATCCTGCTGTCGCCCAAGGGTCCGCGCATCATCGACTTCGGCATCGCCTGGGCGGTGGGCGCGAGCACGCTGACGCACGTGGGCACGGCCGTCGGCTCGCCCGGCTTCCTCGCGCCCGAACAGGTGCGCGGGGCCGCGGTGACGCCCGCGACGGACGTCTTCGCCCTCGGCGCGACCCTCGCGTACGCCTCGACGGCGGACTCGCCGTTCGGCCAGGGCAGCTCCGAGGTGATGCTCTACCGCGTCGTGCACGAGGAGCCGCAGCTGATGGCGGTGCCGGACGCGCTGGCACCGCTGATCCACGCATGTCTGGCCAAGGACCCGGAGGACCGTCCGAGCACCCTTCAGCTGTCGCTGCGGCTCAAGGAGATCGCGGCGCGCGAGGCGCACGGCCTGTCCGACGGCAGGCACGTGCGGCGGGAGCCCGAGCGCCCGGCGGGCCAGCGGGCCGCGGAGTACGCGGAGCAGCGCACCGAGCAGCGCACGCTCAAGGCACCGGCGCCGCGCCCGCAGGGGCCGGGGCGCCGTCCCGAGCCGGGGCGGCCGTCGGTGCCCCGGCCGGCGAGACGGCCGAACGGGCCCCGGGGGGCGGGCCGTCCCGGTACGCGCCCCGGGGCCCGTGCGGCC
>NZ_JAINFC010000716.1 GCF_020740835.1 Streptomyces sp. UNOC14_S4 | reverse complement strand
GGTGTGCTCGTGGGGGCGGGCAAGGGCGCGGAAGAGCAGGACGAGGGCAGCGATGATCAGCACCCAGAAGAGGAGCATGCTGATCGACATGGCGACCCAGCCCCAGCCCCAGCCGCCGCCGTGGTGGTCGTACCAGAACATCATCGTCGTCACCTCCGGACCGAGCGCGTGCGGACTGCCGGTGGACGCTGCACGCGCGTGATGGTCGTTCTGCCACCACTGTCCCTCGCGGAAGACCGCGGCGTGAGGGCCCAACGGCCCGGGCCCGGGGCCGGGCGGCCCGTCCTCGGGCCTCACGCGTCGCCCCCCGCCTCGGCCGGCAGGGCCCACCGGCTCTCCGGACAGGCGTCACGGCACCGGACCCGCCGACTGCCACGACTGGATCAGCTGGTCGTACGACGAGCTCGACTTGATGAGCGAGAGGATGGACAGGGAGGTGTTGGTCCACTCGATGTCGTTGCTGACGCCGTCCTTGTCCCGGAAGCACGCCGCTGTGCCAGCCTCTTGCCCGTTGACCGAGTAGGGCTGCTTGCCGTTCAGCGGAGTCGACGCGCCGCATGTGTCGTGGTCGAACGAGTAGGCGCGCAGGTCGCTCTGGTAGCCCTGTTCCATGCTGGACGAGTCCCGGTACTGCATGTAGACGATCGACGTGCCGTTCGTGGTCTTGCAGCTGACCGCGCCGGAAGCGGAGGGCGGGAGGATCGATGAGGCCACGGAGGAGCAGGAGCCGCGAATGTCCGCGGGCACGTGCGCGAGGGGGCCTTGGTCGGTGCCGGACGCCTGGGCGGGTTGCGCGGCCAGCAGGGCGGCACATGCCGCTCCGGCCAGCACCGCCCCGGTGCTGGCCCGTAACGGTGGCGTGCGGAAGACGACAGGGAGAACGGACACGGTCGGCTCCTCAACGGTTCGACGACAGGCTTGTGGAGGAGTCTGTCGAGCGCCGGACCGACTACGGCGCGGTACGCGACCGCGCGCCCCTTTTCGGGCTTCTTCGCGCTCCGGAATCGTGGATTACCGCCCGAGCGGCTCGCTGGGCGATCCGACGGCCGTCCTTCGCCGGGTGTCAGGCCAGCAGCCGTGCGAGCTCGGCCATTTCGGTCTCCGGGTCCACGACGGGCTGGATCACCAGTTCGTCGACCCCCGACCTCTCCAGCACGCCGATCCGCTCGGTGACCTCGCCCCTGGTGCCGACCAGGCCGAATCTGTCCACCAGGGAGGGCACGATGAGCTCGCGGTCCTCGGGGGACAGCCGGCCCAGGTAGTTGCGGTAGAGCGCCTGGTGAAACCTGGGATCGGCGGGGGTGGTGCCGCGCAGCTGGAGCAGACGGCCGACAGCCGCGGCCTCTTCCGGAGGGAGGGCCGCGCGGAAGGCGGGGTCCTCCGCGCCGAGGATCAGTGCGCCCAGTGCGATGTGCCCCATCGAGTCCTTGACCGGATCGCCGTAGCGGTCCTCGCCGTCGGCGAGGACATGCAGGGAGGACATGAGATACGAGCGGGTCCTCCCGGCGCGGCCCGCGTCCCGCGCCGCCGCCCGCCGGGCCCGGCCGAGGGCGGACCAGGCCGCGGGGTCGTGCATCCCGAAGGAGATCACTCCCGCGCCGAGCCGGCCGGCGACCGCGGCGGCCTTCAGGCCGGACGCGGCCACGACGAACTCCACGGGAGCCTCGGTGTCGACGTACGGCCCGGCGTGCAGGAACCGCACCCTGCTGGACCGGGTCCCCTCGCGGTAGTCCGACTCGCGGCCCGCGGTGAGATCCTGCAGGGCGGCCGTGAACGACTCCAGCTCCGCCGTCTTCGCGGGCCGCATGCCGAGCGTACGGCGCGCCGTGTTGCCGGTGCCGACCCCGCAGACGATGCGGCCGGGGGCGAGGGCGTTGAGGCTGCTGACGGCCGCCGCCGCGGCGGGCGCGGAACGCAGTGCCGGTGAGGTGACACCGATGCCGAGTCTGATCCGGTGGGTGGACCTGGCGCAGAGCGCGAGACTCACGAACGGATCACCGTGGACCATCGGCGTGTCGTACACCCAGAAACTGTCGAGGCCGAGTTCCTCCGCACGGGCGGCCAGGTGTTCCACACCCGGCCCCGCTGTCATGACGATGCCGGTCCGCATGGCGGCTCTCCTCGCCGTCGAGTGGGGTGGCCGAACCACTCCGGTTGCAGTTCGCTGTCGTCCATGGTGAGGATCGTGCCCACCGCAGGGCAGTTGTATCGACTTGATCCGTCGACTTGATTAATCGACTTGTTCGGGCGACCAGGTCGTTATGATGCGCGCATGGCACATGTTTCCGCGGCCGAGCGCCGCCCTCAGCTGATCAACGCGGCCATCGACCTGATGACCAGGGAGGGCGTCGCCGCCGGCAGTACGCGCGCCATCGCCGCCGAACTCGGCGTCGCGCAGGCCACGGTCCACTACACCTTCGGTACGAAGGCGGACCTGTACCGGGCGGTCATGGAACGGCTCACCGACGACCTGATCGCGCAGGCCGAGCGGGCGGCGCCGGAGGACGCCGGTTTCGAGGAGACGATCGTCGCGCTGGCCGGCGCGTCGTGGCGTGCCGTGCGGGAGGAGGCGACCCGCTACCGTCTGCTCACCGAGCTGAGCATGGTCGCCCTGCGCACCCCCGGCCTGAGGGAGACCTACCAGGGCTACTACCGGGGGGTGAGCGAGGCGACGGCGAGGCTGGTGGCCGGGGCGGCGGCACGCACCGGGTTCGAACTCGCCCTGCCGGCGGAGGCGATCGCCCGGTTCTTCCTCGCCGGCTTCGACGGGCTGACGTTGCAGTGCCTCTACGCGCCGGACGATTTCCCGGACGACGTCGGTCTCCGCGCCCTGGTCTCCGCGACGATCGCCCTGGCCGGGGGGCGGCTGGGCCTGACGGCGGTTCCGGCGGCGGACTGACGGGTCGAGCACCCCGCCGCGTCCCCGCGTCCCCGCCTC
>NZ_JAINFC010000715.1 GCF_020740835.1 Streptomyces sp. UNOC14_S4 | reverse complement strand
TACGGAGGGGGGTTGTGGGGGACTTCCGGCCGCCGGATGTTCTGCGGTTCGGGTTCACGCCGCTCTATACGTCCTTCGCGGACGTGGAGCGGGCGGCGAGGGTACTCGCCGAGGTGTTGGGCGCCCCACTCCTGTGACCGGGGGCTGCGCCCCCGGACCCCCGCCTATTGGGGTGCGTCTTGCGTTGCGTGCGCGGCTGCGGGTCCGGTGGGGGCTGGTCGCGCAGTTCCCCGCGCCCCTGATGAGGTGCCCTGTTCCGTCACCTCCTGGTTGGGGGTCCGGGGGCGCAGCCCCCGGGGACGGTCACCCACCCGGCGTGATGAGGCCCGCCTCGTACGCGAAGACCGCCGCCTGCGTGCGGTCGCGCAGCCCCAGTTTCACCAGGATGCGGCTGACATGGGTCTTCACTGTCGACTCCGCCACGACCAACCCGGTCGCTATCTCCGCGTTGGAGCGGCCCTGGGCCACCAGGACCAGGACTTCCGTCTCGCGTTCGGTGAGGTCGCCGACGCGCTCCTGGGTGGCCACCTTCGGGGCGCCGAGCGGGGTGCTCAGGCGGGAGAACTCCTGGATGAGCCGCTTGGTGACCGCGGGGGCGAGCAGTGCCTCGCCGGCGGCCACGATGCGTACGCCGTCGGCGAGCTGACGGGCCGAGGCGTCCTTGAGCAGGAAGCCGCTCGCCCCGGCGCGCAGCGCCTGGTAGACGTACTCGTCCAGGTCGTAGGTGGTGAGGACCAGCACCTTCGCGTCGGCGTCCGCCGCGATGATCTCCCGGGTGGCCTCCAGGCCGTTGAGCACCGGCATCCGGATGTCCATCAGGACGATGTCCGGCCGCAGCGCAGCGACCTGCTCGACGGCCTGCCGCCCGTCGACCGCCTCGCCGACGACCTCGATGTCGGGCTGGGCGTTCAGCAGGACGGAGAAGCCCTCGCGGACCATCATCTGGTCGTCGACGATCAGGACGCGGATGGTCACGCCGCCACCTCTTCCACGGGTACGGGTTCCACGGGCACGGGCAGGAACGCGGCGACCTCGTAGCCGCCGTCGGGCGTGGCCTCCGCCGTCAGTTCGCCGCCGAGCATCGCGACCCGCTCCCGCATACCGAGTACGCCGTGCCCGGCGCCGGGCGACGCCTTGGCGAAGCGGTCCGCCGGGCCGTTGACGACCCGCAGGCCGAGCCCGCCGAGGACGTGGGCGATCTCGACGCGGACGGCGGCGCCGGGCGCGTGCCGCAGGGTGTTGCTCAGCGCCTCCTGCACGATGCGGTACGCCGACAGCTCCACGCCCTGCGGCAGCGTCCGCACCGCGCCCGTGGTGACGAGCTCGACGTCCGCACCGGCGGCGCGCACGTTGTCGATCAGGAAGCCGATGTCGGCCAGCGTGGGCTGCGGTGCCTCGGGAGCGGCGAAGGCGTCCGGGTTCTCCGACCGGACGACGCCCAGCACGCGCCGCAGCTCGGTGAGGGCCGACACGGCGTTCTCGCGGATCGTCTGGAACGCGGCGACGAGCTCCGGCGGAGGATTCTCGACGCGGTACGGGGCCGCCTCCGCCTGGATCGCGACGACCGACATGTGGTGCGCGACGACGTCGTGCAGCTCGCGGGCGATGGTCGTGCGCTCCTCCAGCACCGTCCGCCGCGACCGCTCCACCTCGGTAACCGCCGCCTGCGCCGCGACCTGCCGCTTGGACTCCCGCAGCCCGCGCACGGCGACGACGCCGAAGAGGGCTATGCCGGACAACACCTGGAACTGCGCCAGGTCGTCGAGGAAGAAGTCACCGGCGTACCGGCCGAAGACCCTGCCGAGCAGCGCGAGGAAGGCGCCGAGCGCGCCCGTGATCAGCCACATGCCGGCCGCCACGCGGGGCCGGGTGCGCAGCGCGACGAGCAGCGTGACGACGAGGTGGGTGAAGAAGAAGGTGCTCGGTGACCACGGGCTGTAGCTGTAGCCGGTGAGGAGCAGCCCGGGGAGCGTGAGCATGCCGAGCGAGAGCCACCACGCGCCGACCGGCCGGAACAGCGTCAGGAGCATCGGCAGCACGGCGACGAGACCCATGGCGGCGCCCACGAACAGTCCCCGCGCGTCGGCGCTCACGAGCACGATCAGGCCCGCGAACCCGCAGACGGCGGCGTGCGGCGCCCACCGCGTGTATCCCTGCCTGCCGCCGGGCAGCACCCGGACCAGCGTGTGGTCCGCAGGCAGCGGCGGCAGGGGGCGGAACGCGAAGGCGTCGGTGAAGAGGTCCTCGCGGAGTCCGGCGAGCGCGTTCTTCACCAGGCGCGCCTCACTGCGCGGACTGTGCTCATGGGTGTGGGTCACCCGACCACCGTAGGCAAGGGGCTCCGCCGACGCGTCCGTACGAATGCGGATTCCCGCCCGTCCGTCTCAGGTACTACGTGGGCATTGCGCGCGGTTCACGTCCGGGGGAGGACCAGGCGCCACGCGCCCTCCTGGACCGTCCAGGTGCGGGAGCGCACCGGGCCGGTCAGGACGTTGTCGGCGCGGTAGCGGAAGGACGGGCCCGTGACCGTGACGCGCCGGGCGCGGGCCCGGACGGGGCGGTCGAGGCCGTACGGATGGACGACCACCTCGGCCCGTCCGTCCACGGCGCAGACCGCCACCCGCGCCACCGGGTCGTCCAGGTCCACGAGCAGCGCGCCGTCCGCCTCCACCCGCAGCCGGGTGCACGACGGCACCTGGTGGCGGGCGGCCGGGCCGGTCAGCAGGGCGAGCGCCGAGCGCGCCGTCCGCGCGGCGGGCGACCACCACGGCTGGTGATCACCGCCGGAGCAGCCGGGCCCGCCGGAGCCGCCCCCGGCGCGGCCGCCCGGACCACCGCCCGGCTCGTCGGCGGGTCCGCCAGCCGGTCCGTCGGCCGGTCCGTCCACGAGGCCGCCGTCGGGCTCCGTGAGATCCGCCACGCCGGATATGCCCTGGCC
>NZ_JAINFC010000714.1 GCF_020740835.1 Streptomyces sp. UNOC14_S4 | reverse complement strand
CTCGGCGGGGGAGTGAACGGCGGCTTCGGCTTGGGCGTGGGCGGTGGGGGAGTGGGCGCAGCCTCCCGTGGACTGGGAGGTGGTGGCGGCGGACTCGCGGGCGGTGCGGAGGAAACGGGCGCGACATGCGCGATGGGTTTCGGCGCCGACTTCGGCACATGTGCATGCCTGTGCTTCGGTACGGGCGCCGTGCTCGGTGTCGCCCGCGGCGCCGGAGCGGGTGCGACCGGACCGGCCGTGACCCGGTGCGCACGGTGATGCCCGGACGTGCCACCCATCAGCGCGTACGCGGCGACACCGCTGGCCACGACGGCCGCGCCCACCGCGATGCCGACCTTCGCCGATGCCCCCAGGCCCTCGCTCGCAGCGGCGCCCCCGCTTGTACCGGTGCCTCCGCTCGTACCCGAGCCACCCGCGGCTCCGGCCCCGGCGGCGCCCGTACTGCTCGTCGTTCCTCCGGCCGTCCCTCCCGCTGCCCCTGCCGCCGTACCCGCGCCCGCCGTTGAAGCCGTCCCGCCGGTCGCGGCTCCTGCCGCTCCCGTCGCTCCGCTCGACGCCGTACTGCCTGCCGTCGCCGTCGCCGCCGCACCCGCGCCCGCACCGGCGGTCGCCCCCGCGACCAGGCCCGTGGCGGCCTTGGCCGACAGGCTCGCGGCGGACCAGCCGATCACCGCCACCGGCAGCAGCGCCCGCAGCCGTGTGTTGACGTCGGCGACTTCCACCGCCGCCGTACGGCACTTCTCGCACTCCTCCAGGTGTTTGCGGAGCCCCCGCTCCGCCCGCGTGCGCAGCCCGCCCCGGGCGAAGGCGCCGAGCCGGTCGGCGTAGCGCGCGCACGAGCCGCCCGACGTGAGTGCCGCGCTCACATGGGCCTGCAGGTAGGCCTGCTTCAGCCCTTCGCGGGCCCGGTGCGCGAGCACCGCCGCCGCGTTGGCCGTCAGGCCCAGCAGCGGAGCGACCTCGCTGAGGGACTCCTCCTCCACCGTGGTGTGCCACAGGACCGTCTGCCACCGCGCGGGCAGACTGCGGAACGCCTGTACGGCCAGGGACTGCTCCGCCTCCCGCATGGCCAGCACATCCGCGCCGGGGCCGGCCCCCTCGCTGTCCGGCGTGCCGCGCGCGGCACGCGACGCCGAGGCGGCGAACGCCGCGAAGTCCTCGACCAGCTGCTCCCGGCGGGTGGTCTTCGCCCACGCCGCCGCGACCCGCCGCACCGTGGTCAGCAGATACGCCCGCACCGCCGCGTTGGGACCGCCGCCGCCCCGCACCGCCTGCAACGTGCTCGCGAAGACCTCGTTGGTGAGGTCCTCGGCGGTGTGGGGGTCCCGGCAACAGCTCCGGGCGTAGCGGCGCACCGCGGGCGCGTGCCGCCGGTAGAGCTCCTCGTACGCCTCGCTCTGGCCCGCGCGCATCCGCGTGACGAGCTCGATGTCCGAAGGCGGGGCATCGCCGGTGCGCTCCTCCTGGAGCGGCTCCTCGGAGGGGGAGTCGTCGGGCGGCGGAGTGCCGGGCGGTGCGTCGGGTGCTGACCAGGGCTCGGACCGTCGCACGTGCGAGGGCCGCGGCCGGGCCGGGAGGGCGCTGGTGCCACCGCTCTCGCCCGGGTCCCTTCCGTCCCGTCCCTCCCGCTGCTGAGGCACGCCCGGACCGGTCGCCCCGCCACGGCCGGGCAGCCGACGAGGAGGCGGGGAGCCCGCCCGCTCGCTCTCGCGCGTTTCATCCCGGCCGTCAACACCCATGGCGGAGGCCCCTGTACACACCAGCACACACGAACACCGTAAAAGCGTGGCACGGTGGCGGGCGTCACAGGCGATGCATACGCATCAACCACTCATCCGGGGAGTCTTCGGGCACCCGGCGTAACAGCGGTCACTCGAACGGGGAAGGATTTCCCGAACGCGTCCGGGTATCCCCGAACGTGCCCCGGGGGCACGCTCAGGGGACGGACGCGTCCGAGTGGCCCCGGGCGCGTCCGGCACGGGAAGCCGGGGACATCCTCCTCGGCCGAACCCCGCACTCCCTCGCTGCGTCTCACGCTGCTGCGCGGGGCGGGATCACTCCGCCGCGCGCAGCCGGCTCACTCCGCCGGGCGGGACCGGAGCCCCTCCAGCAGGATGTCCAGGAGCCGCGAGGAGGCCGCCGCCTGCTGCACCGCGTCCGGCAGCGAGGGCGCCGCCGTCGCTATCACCAGCAGCACGTCGGCCACGGTGACGTCGGGCCGCAGCTGGCCCGCCGCGCGGGCCCGGTCGACCAGGCGCCCGACGACCTCCAGCAGGGCCGCCGCGCCGGAGTCCTCGCGCTCGGCGACCTGGGCCGCCCGCTGCTCGACGAGCCGCAGCTCGTGCAGCTGGCCGCCGGTGGCTCCCGGCTGCCGCTGCTGCGGCACCCGGGCCTCGATCTGCTCCTCGGCGTCGCCGTCGACGCCCACGCGCAGCACCTGCGGCGGCAGCAGCCGCCCCGCGCCCGAGGCCACCGACGTACGCAGGAACCGGGAGAGGGCCGACCACGGCTCGTCCTCCTGGCCCAGCGCCGTGCGCGCCTGCTCGGTCAGCCGAGCGGTCTCCTCCTCGGCTATCCGCCGCACCAGTACGTCCTTGCTCGGGAAGCGGCGGTAGACCGTCCCGACACCCACCCGGGCCCGGCGCGCCACGTCCTCCATGGGCGCCCCGTACCCCAGCTCGCCGAAGACCTCGCGAGCCGCACGCAGGACATGTTCGAGATTGCGCTGAGCGTCGACGCGCAGCGGAGTGCTCCGGCCGCCGTTGGCGTCCGCGGACGCGACAGCGGTCGACCAATGAGAGCCCTGAATGTGCATATGTGTTCCCCCGGTTATGACGTCTCCCCCCGGAGACTCCCCGCCCTGACTGCCGGAGCGCGTCTCTGACACCCCGACGGAGTACGAACATAGTTGAGCCCAGGTCAAGAAAGAAGAGGTAGCTGTCTCTTA
>NZ_JAINFC010000713.1 GCF_020740835.1 Streptomyces sp. UNOC14_S4 | reverse complement strand
CCCTGCACCTCCAGATACGCGTCACCACCCCCGACACCGACAACCGACGCACCCTCACCATCCACACCCGCCCCGACACCCAAGGCGCCCCCTGGACCACCCACGCCGAAGGCACCCTCACGGCGGGCGGGACGCACGCGCCGGCCGGTCCGCCGTCGGGCGAGCCGGGCACCGAGGTCGCCCTCGCGGAGGACCTGCGGGAGGACTCCGCGCGGTACGGGCTGCACCCGGTGCTCCTGGACGCGGCCGTGCTCGGCCACCCGTACACCGCGCGGGAGGGGTTCACCCTCGTCCCGGCGGACTGGCAGGGCGTCCGGCTGTACGCGGCAGGGGCCGACGCGATCCGGGCCCGGCTGACCGGGACCGGGGAGAACACCGTCGCGGTGGAGCTGACCGACGGCAGCGGCCAGCTCGTCGCCACCGTCGACGCGCTCACCTACCGGGAGGTCGCCGACGAACAACTCGTCGACACGGCCGAGGGCCCGGAGCTCCCGCCGGTGAAGGCGCCGTCCCGCAAGGCCGCGGCCCGCGCCGGAGGCGGTACGCCGGAGGCACTGGCGCACCGCCTGACCGGGCTGACCGAGGCGGAGGCCCACGGCGTGGTCCTCGACGCGGTGCGGGCGGAAGCGGCCTCCGTGCTCGGCCACGCGGGCCACGGCACCATCGAGCCCGAACGGCCCTTCCAGGAGCTGGGATTCGACTCGCTGACAGCGGTCGACCTGCGCAACCGGCTCTCCACGGCCACCGGACTGCACCTGCCGACCACGCTGGTCTTCGACCACCCCTCTCCCGGGGCGCTGGCGGCGTATCTGCACGCGCGGCTCACCCAGGCGGGCCGACCCGGGCTGGCCGAACTCGACGGGCTGGAGGCGTCCTTGTCGGCCATCGTGGCCGACGACCAGGCCCGTACGACGGTCACCCAGCGGCTGCGGACGCTGCTGTCGAAGCTCAACGAGGCCACGACGGCCGACGGTGGCTCCGGCGCGGCCTCCGACGCGGCCGAATCGATCACTTCGGCCTCGGCCGACGAGATCTTCGCCTTCATCGACAACCAGCTCGGCCGCGCGGCCGACTGACCGGCAGTCCCACCGACATTGATTCCCGAGGAGATGGGGGTTTCGCATGCCTAACGAAGAGAAGCTGGTCGAGTACCTCAAGTGGGTGACTGCCGATCTGCAGAAGGCCCGTCAGCGGCTCGCCGAGCTGGAGGCCGGCGACCAGGAGCCGGTCGCGATCGTCGGCATGGCCTGCCGCTACCCGGGCGGGGTCGGCTCGCCGGACGAGCTGTGGCGGCTGGTGACGGAGGGCCGGGACGCGATCTCGGAGTGGCCGGCCGACCGCGGCTGGGACATCGACGGCCTGTACGACCCGGAGCCGGGGAAGCCCGGCAAGTCCTACACCCGGCACGGGGGGTTCCTCGACGGGGCGACCGGATTCGACGCGGAGTTCTTCGGGATCTCCCCGCGCGAGGCCGTCTCGATGGACCCGCAGCAACGCGTCCTGCTGGAGACCGCGTGGGAGGCGTTCGAGCAGGCGGGGATCGACGTCACCGCGCTCAAGGGCAGCCGGACGGGTGTCTTCGTGGGCGCCGTGGAGGAGAGCTACCTCGGCCTGAACGCGCCCGAGGAGCTCCAGGGCTACCTGATGACCGGCAAGCTGAGCAGTGTGGCCTCCGGCCGCATCGCCTACACCTTCGGCTTCGAGGGGCCGGCGGTGACGATGGACACGGCGTGTTCGTCGTCGCTGGTGGCGCTGCACCTCGCCCTGCAGTCGGTGCGGTCGGGCGAGTCCGCGCTGGCGCTGGCGGGCGGTGTCACGGTCAACGGCGATCCGGGCGGCTTCGTCGACTTCTCCCGGCAGCGCGGGCTGGCGGCCGACGGCCGCATCAAGTCCTTCGCCGCGGCGGCCGACGGCACCTCCTGGTCCGAGGGCGCGGGCCTGCTGCTGGTGGAGAAGCTGTCGGACGCGCGGAAGAACGGGCACCGGGTGCTCGCGGTGATCCGCGGCTCGGCCGTCAACCAGGACGGCGCCTCCAACGGCCTCACCGCCCCCAACGGCCCCGCCCAGGAACGGGTGATCAGCGACGCGCTGGCCGCGGCCAGGCTGACCCCCGCCGATGTGGACGCCGTCGAGGCGCACGGCACCGGCACCCGGCTCGGCGACCCCATCGAGGCGCAGGCCCTGCTGGCGACCTACGGCCGTCAGCGGTCCGGTGGGCGGCCGCTCTATCTGGGGTCGATGAAGTCCAACATCGGCCACTCGGTCGCGGCGGCCGGTGTCGGCGGTGTGATCAAGATGGTGCAGGCGATGCGCCACGGCATCCTGCCCAGGACCCTGCACATCGACGAGCCCACCCCGTTCGTCGACTGGGAGTCGGGGGCCGTCGAACTCCTCACCGAGGCCCGCGCATGGCCCGAAACGGGCGCGCCCCGCCGGGCGGCCGTCTCCTCCTTCGGTGTGAGCGGCACCAACGCGCACGTCATTCTGGAGCAGGCGCCGGCGGAGGAGGACGGCGGGGATCCTGAGGCGGGCGCGGTGCCCCCGGTGGTGCCCTGGGTGCTGTCGGCGAAGACGCCGGAAGCCCTCGCCGGACAGGCCTCCCGACTGCTCGCCCTCGCCGAGGCCGACCCGGCCCCGAGGCCGCTGGACATCGCCTGGTCCCTGGCCACCACCCGTACCGCCCTCGACCACCGCGCCACCATCACCGTCGGCGACGACCGCGAGGAACTCCTCACCGCGCTCCGCGCCCTCGCCGAGGGACACGGTGCCCCCGGTGTCGTGCGGGGCAGCACCACCCGCAGAGGCGGCACGGCCTTCCTGTTCACGGGGCAGGGCGCGCAGCGCGTGGGCATGGGCGAGGAACTGTACGCGGCCTTCCCCGTGTTCGCCGCGGCCTTCGACGCGGTGTGCGCCGCCCTGGACCCGCACCTGGACCGGCCCCTGCGCG
>NZ_JAINFC010000712.1 GCF_020740835.1 Streptomyces sp. UNOC14_S4 | reverse complement strand
CAGCCCCTCCTCCACTCGCCTCCGCTCGCCTCACGACGACTCAGAAAAGGACCAAGGAGAGATGACAACGTCTCCCGGCGCCACGAACCCGGGCGATTCCGCCACCCCCACCTGGCGACTCGCCGAGGGGAAGCCCGCCACCACCGACGTACCGCGCTTCGACACCGTCGAGGAAGCCTGCGCCTGGCTCTCCGGCCTCGGCACCGAACTGCGCGACAGGCTCCGCGAGCACGGTGCCCTCTACTTCCGCGGGCTGCCCGTCCGTAGCGTCGAGGACTTCGCCCGTGTACGGGACGTCCTGATGCCCCAGCGGACCCCGTACCGCGAGAAGGCCACCCCGCGCAGCAGCTTCGGCGACGACGTCTACTCGTCCACCGACCTGCCGCCCTCCCAGCCCATCCGCATGCACAACGAGAACAGCTACACCCTCACCTTCCCTGGCCTGCTGCTGTTCGCCTGCCTGACCGCCCCGGCGGAAGGCGGCGCCACCCCCGTCGCCGACTGCCGCGAGGTCCTGCGCCGCCTCCCCGCCGGACTGGTCGAGCGCATGCGCGCGCACGGCTGGGCGCTCACCCGCCACTACTCGGAGCACATCTCGGTCAGCTGGCAGAACGCCTTCGCCACCACCGACCGCGCCGAGGTCGAGAAGTACTGCGCCGACAACCTCGTCTCCTGCGCGTGGGGCGACGACGGGACCCTGCGCACCGCCCAGCTGCGCCCCGGCATCGTCCGGCACCCGGCCACCGGTGACGAGGTCTGGTTCAACCACCTCGCGTTCTGGAGCTCCTGGTCCCTCGACGAAGAGCTCAGGGAGGCGCTGACCGACGAATTCGGCCCCGACGGCCTGCCCTTCGAGACCGACTTCGCCGACGACCTGCCCTTCACCCGCGAGGAACTCGACCTCGTCAACGCCGCGTACGAAGCGGCCACCGTACGCCGCACCTGGCAGACCGGCGACGTCCTCCTCGTCGACAACATCCTCACCAGTCACGGCCGTGACCCCTTCCGCGGCGACCGGAAGATCGTCGTCGCCATGGGCAGCCCCGTCGACCTCGCCGACTGCTCCCCGACCGTGGCACCCGCGGCACAGGTGAGGCGGGCGACGGCATGAGCACCACGGACGACACCCGCACCGGCACCACCGCCGACGGCGCCGCGCGCGCCGCGTACGGGGAGAGCGGCCCCACCCGGCTCCTCGACCCCCTGGCCCGCTTCCGGCAGACCGTGGCGGACGTCCCGGGGCGGCTCGCCGTCGTGGACGGCACCACCCACGTCGACTTCGCCGAGCTCGACCGCCGTACGGCCCGCGTCGCCGCCCTCCTCCGGGCCCGAGGCATCGGGCCGGGCCACCGCGTCGGCGTGAGCCTGCCCCGGAGCGCCGGTCTCCTGGTCGCGCTGCTCGCGGTATGGCGGGCGGGCGCCGCCTACGTACCGCTCGACCCCGCCCACCCCCAGGACCGCCTCGCGTACATGGTGCGGCAGGCCCGGGTCCGCACCGTCCTCGCCGACCCCGGGGCCGGGACCGCCTGGCCCGCGGGCGTCGAGATCCTCCCGCTGAACGACGCGGACGCCTGGCGCAGCACCGCGGAGGGCCTCGCCGGGTTCATCAAGGTCGCCCCGGCCGACCCCGCGTACGTCATCTTCACCTCCGGCTCCACCGGCGCCCCGAAGGGGGTCCAGACCACCCGCGGGGGAGTGGCCTGTCTCATCACCGGCCTGGAACTGGCCGGTGCCTACGACACCGACCCCCGCGTCGTCGCCTGGAACGCCAGCGTCTCCTTCGACGCGTCCGTGCAGCAGTGGGCGCGCGTGTGCCGGGGCGACACGGTCGTGATCGTCGGCGAGACCGAGCGCACGGACCCCGCGCGCCTGCGGGAGCTGCTCGACACGCATGCCGTCGACGACCTGGACCTGACGCCCTCCCACTGGGAGTTCCTCCGCGACAGCCTGCTCACCCCCACGGCCGACGGACGGACCCTGCGGCTCTTCATGGGCGGCGAACCCGTGCCCCCGGCCACCTGGCAGGAGCTCGCCGCCGCGCGGCGGCGCGGCGAGGTGGAGGCCGTCAACCTCTACGGCCCGACCGAGTGCACCGTCGACGCCACGACCGCCTGGATCGAGGGCGACGCACCGCACATCGGCCGCCCGCTGCCGGGCGTCGTCGCCCGCGTGCTCGGCGAGGACCTCGCGGAGCTCCCCGACGGCACGGAGGGCGAGCTCTACCTCTCGGGACCGGGCCTCGCGCACGGCTACGTCGGCAGGGCCGCGCTCACGGCACAGCGCTTCGTCGCGGACCCCTCCGCCCGCGGCGAGCGCATGTACCGCACCGGGGACAAGGTGCGCCGCCTGCCCGACGGCACACTCGCCCACCTCGGCCGGACCGACCGCCAGATCAAGATCCGCGGCTACCGCGTGGAGCCGGGCGAGATCGAGCACCTCCTCGCCGGGCACCCGGACGTCCGGTCCGCCGCCGTCACCGTCCACCACGACGCGGAGGCCGGGGACCGGCTCGTCGCCCACTACGTCCCGGCGGAGGGCACTTCTCCCGGCACCGACGCGCTGCGCGAGCACCTGGCCGCCGCGCTGCCGCCCTACATGGTCCCCACGGCGTACATGCGCCTCGACGCCATGCCGCTGACCGTCAACGGCAAGACCGACCTCGCGGCCCTGCCGGAGCCCAGCGACACCGTCCTCTCCGACCCCCTCCCCGACGGGCACCTCGCCCCGGAAGGCGAGGTCGAGACCCTCATCGCCGAGGTCTGGGGCGAGGTCCTCGGGCGCGAACGGGTCGGCGCGGACGACGACTTCTTCGCACTGGGCGGACACTCGCTGCTCGCGTTGCGGGTGGTCGCACGCCTGAAGAAACAGATGGGGGTGGCGATGCGGGTGAGGGACGTCTACCAGTATCCGTCCCTCCGCGCCCTGGCCCACCACGTGGGGACCTTGACGG
>NZ_JAINFC010000711.1 GCF_020740835.1 Streptomyces sp. UNOC14_S4 | reverse complement strand
ACCGTCATCGGGGCGGGCCAGTCCGGCGCCGAGGTCGTCCTCGACCTCATCCGCCACCAGGACGGACAGGGCCTCGGCGGCCCCTTCACCCGCTGGCTGGCCCGTACGCCCGCGTTCGCGCCCATGGAGTACTCCAAGATCGGCCTGGAGCACTTCACCCCCGACTACATCCGCTACTTCCGCGCCCTGCCCGAGGAGCGCCGCGAACAGCTCGTGCGCGAGCAGTGGCAGCTCTACAAGGGCGTCAGCTCCGACACCCTCGGCGCGATCCACGACGAGCTCTACGAGCGCACCATCGGCGGCGGCCGCCCCCGCGCGGACCTGCACCCCGGCATCGCGCTGCACGCCGTCGAAGCGGACGGCGACGGCTATCTGCTGACGTGCCGTCACAGTCAGCAGGGGAGCGAGTTCACCGTCCGCACCTCCGCGATCGTCGCCGCCACCGGCTACAGCGCCACGCGCCCCGCCTTCCTCGACACCATGGGCGACCTCGTCGACTGGGACGACAAGCGGCGCTACCAGGTCGACGGCGACTACCGCGTCGCCCTCGACCCGCGCGTCGGCGGCACCCTCTACGTCCAGAACGCCGAGATGCACACCCACGGCGTCGGCGCCCCCGACCTGACGCTGGGCGCCTGGCGCGCGGCGAAGATCCTCAACGCGGTGTACGGGCGGCCCGTGCTGCCGGTGCCGGAACAGGCCGCGTGGACGACCTTCGGTGCCCCGGGGAGTGCCCCCGAGAGCGCCCCCACGGCGGCGGGACAGCAGCAGCCCGCCCCGATCGGGACCCTCCGGTGACGGCCGGGCAGGCCGGGGGAGCGGCCGGCCCGCGGCCGGGCCTGCCGCTGCGGGCCGTCCTCATCGCGGTGATCGCGCTCTACCTGATCGCCGAGACCGCGCTGGCGCCCTTCCTCCCCCAGCTCTTCGACCGCCTCTACGGCGTGGACGACCCCGGCGCGACGGGCCTCTACCTGTGGGTCTGCCGCATCGTGGGCCTGGTCGCGCTCCCCCTGTGGGGGCTCGCGGCCCGCCGCCGCCCCCTGCACCAGCTCGTGGTCGCCGGGCTGTGCTCGGCGGCCGTCATCGACCTCTGCCTCGGCTTCGCGCCGAGCTACGCCTCCTACACGGCGCTGTCGGCCGCCTCCGTGGCCGCCAACGCCGCCCTGCTCCTGGCCTATCCGGCCTTCATCGCCGAGCACACCCGCAAGGCGGCCGAGGAACAGAGCGACCCCGAGCACGCCGAACTCGCCGCGGTGTGCTCCTTCGTCGCCGTCTTCCACCTGGCGGCCGTCGCCGCGACCCTGGTCGGGGCGGGCGTGCTCGCGCTGCCCGACCCGCGCCTGGGCGTCTCGGCGTTCGCCGTGGTCGACGTCCTCCTCGCCGTCCTCATCCTGCGCGTCCTGCGGCGGCTGCCCGCCGCGGAGAAGGCCGCCGAGAAGGCCGCCGAGAAGGCCGCCGAGAAGGCCGCCGAGAAGAACGAGAGGAAGCCGCAGGCGGCGCCCGCGCGGCCCGCCCGCCTCACGCGCGGCCGCTGGCTGCTGCTGGCCCAAGCCGCGCTGATCGGCGTCGCGTTCGACTTCGCGCTCGCCGTGGCGCGGCCCTTCTTCACCGAGTTCGCCGAAGGGCTCGGCAGCGGCTCCATGGGCGGTGCCGTGCTGTTCTTCCTGCCCAGCGTGGGCGCCCTGGTCACGCTGCCGCTGGTACGCCGCTGCCACGACCGCTTCGGCCGACGGCTGCTGCCGACGGCCGCCGTGGTGTGCGCGGCGGGCTTCGTATGGCAGTACGCGGCCGACGGCCTCCCCGCGCTGGTCGGCGGGCGGCTGCTCGCCGGTCTGGGCCTCGGGCTCGCCCAAGTGGCCGTCGAGATGCGGCAGTTCCACTCCACCGGGACGGCGGGCCCCGCCTTCACCGCCGTGGAGACCGTGCGCTCCGCCGGGCTGCTCGCGGCCCCGCTGGTCGCGGCGGCCGCCGCCTCCCGCGACCTCGCCCTGCCGCTGACGGTCGCCGCCGTGGCCCTGGTCTGCGTCTCCGTCGCCTCCCTGGCCAGGCCCGCGGTGCCCGGCTCTGCCCCGGCCCCCCTGGTCGACGCGCCCCTGCCCACTCCGCGTCCGCAGCCCGACCGCACACTTGTCACCGTCCCCGCCGACGCATCCGCCCCCGCACCCGTATCCGCGCACCAGCACCCGCACGCGCACGTCAAGGAGTACGACCGATGAACCGCGCCGCCACCCGAGGCACCTGGGCAGAGGCAGGCCGCCGCCTGCTGGTCAAGGCCGTCGAGGAGTTCGCCTACGAGGAGCTGCTGACGCCGCGTCAGGACGAGGCGGCGGGCGTGGACGACGCCTACCGCCTCGACCTCTCCGACGGCGTCCACTGGACCTTCCGCGCCGCCCGCGGCACCTTCGGCACCTGGCGCCTGGCCGGGCCGCCTGTCCGGCACCCGGCCCCCGCCGACGCCGACGCCGACGCCGACGGTGACGGCGAGGCGGGCCCGGAGCGCTTCCTCCTCGACGCGCGCGGCGTGCTCGGCTGGGACGGCCCCACCACCGCCGAGGTCCTGCGGGAGCTGACCGCCACCCGGCGCGCCGACGCCGCGTCCCTCGCCCGCGCCCTGCCCGCCGCGCGCCTGGCCGACCTGGACCACCTCGACCTGGAGGCCCACCAGGACGGCCACCCCTGCATGCTGCTCAACAAGGGCCGCCTCGGCTTCTCCGCCGCCGACGCGGCCGCCTACGCCCCCGAGACCGCCGACGCCGTCCACCTGGTCTGGGCCGCCGTCCACACCGGCCTCGCCGCGTACTCGGGCGTCCCCGGGCTCGACGCCGACACCCTGCTGAAGGAGGAGCTGGACGACGACGTCCGCGAACGCTTCACCGGCGTGCTGGAGACGGCCTGCGCCTACGGCCCGTACGCGGCCGACGACTTCGTCTGGCTGCCGGTGCACCCCTTCCACTGGGA
>NZ_JAINFC010000710.1 GCF_020740835.1 Streptomyces sp. UNOC14_S4 | reverse complement strand
CGCCCATGCCCCGCGAGCCCGCCCACAGGCCCCACGCCAGTGAGATCGCGTGCTGCCCGAGCGCGCGGCGGTGCTGTGCGAGGCCGTCGAGGAAGGCGTTGGCGGCGGCGTAGTTGCCCTGGCCCGGCCCGCCGAAGGTGGTGGCTCCGGACGAGAAGAGCACGAACGCGGCGAGGTCGGCGTCCCGGGTGAGGTCGTGCAGGTGGAACGCGCCGTCGGCCTTGGGGCGCAGCGACCGGTCCAGGTGCCCGGCCGTCAGGGTCTGGACGATGCCGTCGTCGACGATGCCCGCGGTGTGGATCACGGCGGTCAGCGGGTGCTCCGCGGGGATCCGCGCCAGCTCGTCCGCGAGTGCGGCCCGGTCGGCGAGGTCGCACGCCACGAGCGTGGCCTCGGCGCCCAGGGCGGCGAGTCCGTCCAGGAGCGCGGCAGCGTCCGGCGCGGCGGCGCCCCGCCGTGACAGCAGCAGGAGCCGGCGGATGCCATGGGCCGTCACCAGGTGCCGCGCGACCAGGGCGCCCAGGCCGCCCGTGGCTCCCGTCACCAGGACCGTGCCGTCGGGGTCGAGCCGGGTGCCGCCGACGGGCGACGGCGTCGCGCGGGTCAGCCGCGGCACGTATGTCAGGCCCTCGCGGACGGCCAGTTGCGGCTCCGGCGAGGCCAGTGCCGTCGGCCACTGGGCCAGGGACGTACCGTCCTCGTCGAGGTCGACGAGCGCGAAGCGGCCGGGGTGCTCCGACTGCGCCGACCGCACCAGCCCCCACACCGCTGCCGCCGGGACATCGGTGACGGGCTCGCCGGGACGGACGGCGAGCGCGCCCGTCGTGGCCACGACCAGGCGGACGCCGTCGAAGCGGGTGTCGGCGAGCCACGCCTGCAGCAGGTCGAGCACGGACGACAGCAAGCGGCGGGTCCGGGCGGGAACGTCCTCCCCGTTCCCGGGCAGCGCGGTCCCGACGTGCACCACCACGGTTTCGGGCATGGGCACGGGCACGGGCTCGTGCGGGGCCGCGGCTGCGGCTGCGGCTGCGGCTGCGGCCAAGTCCTCATACCGGGCGGCCGGCCGGTGTTCGTCGGCGAGGTGCCCGACCAGGGCGCGGGTGTCTGGTCCGGGCGCCGCCCAGGCCGACGGGGCAGCGGTGCCGGCGTCGGCCTTCCGCCAGTCCACCCGGAACAGCGCGTCGCGGTGCGGTGGTCCGGCCGGGCGCAGCTGGTCCGCCGTGACCGGCCGGACCGTCAAGGCCTCGACCGAGGCCACGCCCGCACCCGTGTCATCGGCCAGGTACAGCGACACCGTGTCGTCCCCGGCGAGCACCAGCCGGACGCGCAGGCGGGAGGCGGCCGGGGCAGTCGACCGGACACCGCGCCACGCGAACGCCACGCGTGCCCCGCCGGTGGACTCGTTCGCGATCCCGAGTACATGGATGGCCGCGTCGAGCAGGGCAGGGTGCAGATCGAAACGGTCGGCGTCGGCCCGGGCCTCGTCGGGAAGCTCGACCTCGGCGAACAGCTCGTCGCCGCGCCGCCATGCGCGCCGCAGGCCCTGGAAAACCGGACCGTAGTCGAATCCGGTGGTGCCCAGCCGTTCGTAGGCCCCGTCGATCGCGACGGGTGCGCTGCCCGGGGGCGGCCACGCGGTGAGGTCCGGCGCACCCGGATCTGCCGGATCGGTGCCCATGGCTTGGGCGACGAGCGTGCCGGTGGCGTGCCGGGTCCAGGGCTCGTCGTCGAGGACATCGCCCTCGGGGGTGTTCGCGGGGACGTTCTCGGGCCGCGAGTGGACGGCGATCGCCCGTACCCCGGTCGCGTCGGGCGCGTCGACCGTGACCTGGACGAGGACGCCGCCAGTGTCGGGCAGGACGAGCGGTGCGTGCAGGGTCAGTTCCTCGATCTCGCCATGGCCGACCCGGGCACCGGACCGCAGGGCGAGATCCACGAACACTGTCCCCGGCACGATCACCGCCCCGAGCACGGCGTGGTCGGCGAGCCACGGGTGCGTGGACAGGGAGAGACGTCCCGTGAGGACCGTCCCGGCCGTGTCGGCGAGGTCGACGGCGGCGCCCAGTACGGGGTGCTCGACGGCGGACTGTCCCCAACCGGCGCCGACGGATCCGGTGTCAGAGGCAGACACCCAGTAGCGGTGGCGTTGGAAGGGGTAGGTGGGGAGGTCGACGTGCGTGGTCGCGTCGGCGTGCTTGAGCTGGCTCGCCCAGTCGACGGGCAGGCCGCGCACGAAAGCGGCGGACAGCGCCGTCACCAACCGCTCCGGACCACCCTCACCACGACGCAGCGTCTCCAGAACCGTACCGCCCGGAACATCCTCCAGCTCATCCGCGATGGGCACGACAAGACCCGGGTGCGGACTGCACTCGACAAACACCGTGTGCCCATCCGCCACCGCCGCACGCACCGCCTGATCCAGCCGGACGGTATTGCGCAGATTCTCGTACCAGTACGAGCCCGACAGCGCCCCAGGATCGGTGACGGCCTCGCCGGTCACCGTCGAGTACATCGGCACCGCGCCGGGCTGCGGGGTGACATCCGCCAGCAGAGCCTGAAGATCTTCCCGTAACACGTCCATCTGGGCGGAATGGGAAGCGTAGTCGACCGGAATCCACCGCGCCCGTACACCATCGCGCTCGCATACGTCGACCACGGCAGCCAAGGCCTCGACGTCACCCGACAGCACCACACTGGCGGGCCCGTTCACCGCCGCCAGCGACAACCGCTCATCGTCGGCAACGAGCCCGGCAGCACGCTCAGCGCTGACCCCGACAGACAGCATCCCGCCACCCACCGACGACACCCGCCGCAACGCCCGACTCCGCAACACCACAACCCGCGCCGCGTCCTCCAGCGACAACAGCCCCGCCACATGCGCCGCGGCAATCTCACCCTGCGAATGCCCCACCACAGCGGCAGGACGCACCCCGCACGACTCCCACCACCGCGCCAACCCCACCATC
>NZ_JAINFC010000071.1 GCF_020740835.1 Streptomyces sp. UNOC14_S4 | reverse complement strand
GCACGGCGCGGCGCTGCTCGCGGACGCCAAGGCCGACGGCGAGAAGACCGTCACGATGATGATCGCCACCAGCCCCGGGCAGACCGCCCAGGTGGCGGGCAAGCTGGACGCCATCCGCGGCGCCTCGGTCGGCCGGACGTACGACAAGCTCGGCTACGTCCGGGCCACCGTGCCGACCGCGAAGGCCGACGCCGCGATCGGCGAGGCCCAGCGGCTGCCGTCCGTGCACGCGATCGACCTCAAGCAGGAGATCAAGCTCCCCGACCCCACGCCGGGCGCCGACTCCGTGCCCGGCGCCAAGGGCCGCAAGGCCGGCTCCTACCCCGGCCCCGGCAAGGACACCCCGGCGAAGAACCCCTACCAGCCCGCCTTCGAGACCGGCGCCGTCGACTTCGTCCGGGACCACCCCAAGGCCGACGGCCGCGGCGTGACCATCGGCATCCTCGACTCCGGCGTGGACCTCGGGCACCCGGCGCTGCAGAAGACCACCACCGGCGAGCGCAAGATCGTCGACTGGGTGACCGCCACCGACCCGCTGGCCGACGGCGACGACACCTGGCTGCCGATGACCACCGAGGTCAGCGGGCCGAGCTTCGCCTTCGAGGGCCGTACGTACACCGCGCCCGGCAACGGCACCTACCAGGTGGCCCTCTTCCGCGAGAGCGCGACGCTCGGCGGTGACATGAAGAGCGACCTCGACCGCGACGGCCGCACCGACGGGGCCTGGGCCGTGCTCTACGACAAGGCCAGGGGCACCGTCCGCGTCGATGTGAACGGCAACGGCGACTTCACGGACGATACGGAGATGAAGCCGTACAAGGACGGCTTCCAGGTGGGGCACTTCGGCAAGGACGACCCGGCCACGCCGATCGCCGAGCGCATCCCCTTCACGGTGCAGATCCGCAAGGACGTGCCGATGGACCCCAAGGGCGGGGACTGGGTCGGCAAGAAGGCCGACTTCGTCAACATCGGCCTCGTGGAGTCCGAGCACGGCACGCACGTCGCGGGTATCACCGCGGCCAACGGCCTGTTCGGCGGCCGGATGAACGGCGCGGCGCCCGGGGCGAAGATCGTCTCCTCGCGCGCCTGCACCTGGAGCGGCGGCTGCACCAATGTGGCGCTCACCGAGGGCATGATCGACCTCGTGGCCGACCGCGGCGTCGACATCGTCAACATGTCGATCGGCGGCCTGCCCGCGCTCAACGACGGCAACAACGCCCGTGCCGAGCTCTACACGCGCCTCATCGACACCTACGGCGTGCAGCTGGTGATCTCCGCGGGCAACAGCGGTCCCGGCGTCAACACGATCGGCGACCCGGCACTGGCCGACAAGGTCATCAGCGTGGGCGCGTCGGTGTCCAAGGAGACCTGGGCCGCGAACTACGGCTCCGAGGTCACCACGAAGTACGCGATGATGCCGTTCTCCTCCCGCGGCCCGCGCGAGGACGGCGGCTTCACCCCGACGCTCACCGCGCCGGGCGCCTCGGTCAACACCATCCCCACCTGGGAGCCGGGCGCCGCCGTCAAGGAGGCGGGCTACGCGCTCCCGCCCGGCTACGGCATGCTCCAGGGCACCTCCATGGCCGCCCCGCAGGCCACCGGCGCCTCCGCGCTGCTGATCTCCGCCGCGAAGCAGAAGCGGATGACGCTCACCCCCGCGGACCTGCGCACCGCGCTGACCAGCACCGCCAAGCAGATCAAGGGTGCGCAGGCGTACGAGCAGGGCTCGGGCCTGATCAACATCGAGGACGCCTGGGACGCGCTGCGCGACCACGCGACCGCGCACACCTACACCGTCAAGGCGCCCGTCTCCACCGCGCTGTCGGCCAAGCTGAAGACCCCGGGCTTCGGCACCGGCCTCTACGACCGCGAGGGCGGCCTGAAGCCGGGCGAGCGCCGGACCTACGACGTGACGGTCACCCGCACGTCCGGGCCCGCCAAGGGCGTGTGGCACGAGCTGAAGTGGCGGAACAACGACGGCACCTTCCGCCTCGCCGGGTCCGATTCCGACGAGGTGAAGCTCCCGCTGAACGAGCCGGTGACCGTGAAGGTCGTCGCCCAGCCGAAGTCCCCCGGCATCCACAGCGCGATCCTCACCGTCGACGACGACCGCACCGAGGGCATCGACCAGCAGATCATGACCACCGTGATCGCCGCCGAGCCGCTGACCGCCGGGCAGCCCCTGAAGAAGCCGGGCAAGGCGACGCGCAACGCCACCACCTCGTACTTCGTGACCGTGCCGAAGGGGGCCAAGTCGCTGGACGTGGCACTCGGCGAGCTGGCGAAGGACAGCCAGACCCGCTTCATCGCCATCAACTCCTACGGGGTACCGGCCGACCCGACCTCCACGGTCAACTGCTACCCCAACTACCCCAACCCGGCCAACACGTGCCGCCCCGACGCGCGGTCGTACAAGAACCCGGCGCCGGGCGTCTGGGAGATCGAGGTCGAGTCCCGCCGCACCTCGCCGCTGCTGGAGAACCCGTACGTGCTGACGGTCGGCACGACGACCGACTGACCTGGCCTGACCCGTACGGCCCGTACGGGCTGACGGCCCGGGGCGACCGCCGTGCGAGGGATTCCTCGCACGGCGGAGCCACCTATCGAAAAAAGCCCCGCGCCCCTTACGGGGCACGGGGAATCAGCAGGGAGCGGCGGCCGGTCAGCGGCCGCCGGCGAGCACCCGCGGGCTGACCACGACGTCGATCAGGCCGAAGTCCAGGGCCTGTTCGGCGGTGAGGATGTTGTCGCGCTCGACGTCCTCGCGGATCTGGTCGAGCTCGCGCCGGGTGTGCTTGGCGAGCATGAACTCCATCTGCTCGCGCTGGCGCTGCACCTCTCGGGCCTGGATCTCCAGGTCGGAGACCTGCCCCTGGTGGCCCGGGGAGTGGGGCTGCTGGATGACGACCCGGGCGTTGGGCAGGGCCATCCGCTTGCCGGGCGTCCCCGCCGCCAGGATCACCGAGGCCACCGAGCCCGCCTGGCCCAGGCACACCGTCTGGATGTCGGGCCGGACGAACTGCATGGTGTCGTAGACGGCGGTGAGCGCCGTCAGGGAGCCGCCGGGCGAGTTGATGTAGAGGGAGATGTCCCGGTCGGGGTCGAGCGACTCCAGGCACAGCAGCTGCGCCATGATGTCGTTCGCCACGACGTCGTCGACCGCGTGCCCGAGGAAGATGACGCGCTCCTCGAAGAGCTTCGCGTACGGGTCGTACTCCCGGGTGCCCTGGGAGGTGCGCTCCACGAAGTGCGGGACGACATAGCGGCTCTCGGGGCGCAGGGCACGATGTCCGTGGGACCCGGGAGACAAGGATGCTGACGGTGGTATCAGGTGGCTCACTGCGCGCTCCGTGGGAGAGGGAAGGTCGTGGTCCGCCGGTCGACGGGGCTACTTGGGAGCGACCCCGCCCTCACCGGGGACGCCCGCCGTGGACCCGATGACGTCGTCGATCAGGCCGTACTCCTTGGCCTCCTGGGCGGTGAACCAGCGGTCGCGGTCCGAGTCACGCGTGATCGTCTCGGCGGTCTGGCCGGAGTGCTGCGCGATGAGCTCGGCCATCTCCTTCTTGGTGCGGATCAGTTGCTCCGCGTAGATCTTGATGTCCGAGGCGGAACCGGCGAGACCGGCCGACGGCTGGTGCATCAGGATCTTGGTGTGCGGCAGGGCGAACCGCTTGCCGGGGGTGCCCGCGGTGAGCAGGAACTGGCCCATGGAGGCACAGAATCCCATCGCGATGGTCACTACGTCGTTCTTGATGTACTGCATGGTGTCGTACACCGCCATGCCGGCGTGCACCGAACCGCCCGGCGAGTGGATGTACAGGTAGATGTCCTGCGTGGGGTCCGCGGCCAGCATCAGCATCTGTGCCGTGATGCGGTTCGCGATCTCATCGTCGACTTCCTTGCCGAGGAAGATGATCCGGTCGTTGAGAAGGCGGCTGTAGACCGCGTCCCCGAAAGGGGAAGCACCGGCATCGGCGGAGGCGTAAGGCATTATCGACCGGGATTCGTGCGGGAACTGCTGAGTGCCCATCTCAAGACTCTCCTACTCCTTGCGAGGCCCCGGACCACGGCCCGGGTTCCGTTCCATTCGGTCTGCGAAGCGGGAGCAATCCACCCCACCCTCACACACCGCGAAGCTAACACGCGGCCCACCGGGGAGCGGAGCCGTCGGCAAACAGTTCGCTGAGAGCAGAGCACACCCCATACCTCTTCAAGTGGCTTGAAACGACGCGTTTTTGGGTGGGCGTCAGGAGTGCGACAAGGAAGCGTCCGGAACGAGGCACTCCAGTCCCGGCCAGGGGAATGGTGCATATGGCAGCAAACAGAAGGAATCGGGGGCTGAATCCGGCCAGGCGCGAAGTCGCCGACGGGGCAGGGGTGATGGAGCGGATGGCGGCGGTGGGGAAGAGCGGCCCCGGCGGTACGAGGAGCGGCCTTGGCGACTCCTCCGGCGGGGCCGACGGCTCCCCCGGCTGACCTGGCCGGCCCTCCCGGCGGACCTGAAGGCCCTCCCTGTCGGCCCCGCGCGCCGCGGTCACCGGGTGCACGAAGAGGATCGGGCCGAGATTCCGCAGCGGCGGATCGGCAGCCCGGAGGGAATGGCCGACGCCCTGGAATTCCTGGTGGGTGAGAAGTCCGCGTACCTCACGGGCCAGAAATTCATTGTCGACGGCGGGCAGTTCATGTGGCGGCGCCGGACCGGAGCCCGGAAAACCCGTCCCGCACCACCTCCCACCGCTCGGAAACATCGAAAGGGAGAACCCGCATGCAGTCGCGTATCGACCGGTACGAGGAGTTCCGACATCGTCCGGGCCTCCATCGTCCGGGCCTTCTCCACCTCCGTCGACACCGAACTGGAGTTCCACGTCTTCAACGCACGCCTTCCACCGCCTCGCGCACGCCCACGACCGGGTCCTGCCGCTGACCGAGCCGAGCTTTCACTTTCGAGTGCGGGCCGGTGGGGGCTGCGCCTGCCGGGGTGCCTCTTGCGCTCGGCGCGCGGCTACGGGCCGTGAGGGGGGTTGCTCGCGCAGTTCCCCGCGCCCCTTACAGGGGCACTCCCTCCGAAATACCGATTGGACTTTTGGGGCGGGTAGTACCACATGATGGGGGTTCCGGCTACTGCCACATACGTGGTGTACATGAGTAGGGAGCCTTCGTGAAGATCGGAATCGTCGGTGCCACCGGCCAGGTCGGCGGAGTCATGCGCAAGATCCTCGCCGAGCGGGACTTTCCCGTCGGCGAGCTGCGTCTGTTCGCCTCGGCACGGTCCGCCGGGTCCACGCTCTCCTGGCAGGGCACCGACATCACGGTCGAGGACGCCGCCACCGCCGACTACTCCGGCCTGGACATCGTGCTCTTCTCCGCCGGTGGCGCCACCTCCCGCGCGCTCGCCGAGAAGGTCGCCTCGCAGGGCGCCGTCGTGATCGACAACTCCTCCGCCTGGCGCATGGACCCCGACGTGCCGCTCGTCGTCTCCGAGGTCAACCCGGAGGCCGCCAAGGTGCGCCCCAAGGGGATCATCGCCAACCCGAACTGCACCACCATGGCCGCCATGCCCGTGCTGCGCCCGCTGCACGAGGAGGCCGGGCTCACGGCGCTGATCGCCACCACCTACCAGGCCGTCTCCGGCTCCGGTCTCGCCGGTGTCTCCGAGCTGGACGGCCAGGTGCGCAAGGTCGGCGACCGCGCCCCGGAGCTGACGCACGACGGCGAGGCCGTGGACTTCCCCGAGCCCACCGTCTACAAGCGCCCCATCGCCTACAACGTGCTGCCGCTGGCCGGCAACATCGTCGACGACGGCCGCTTCGAGACCGACGAGGAGCAGAAGCTCCGCAACGAGTCCCGCAAGATCCTGGACATCCCGGAGCTGAAGGTCTCCGGCACCTGCGTGCGCGTCCCGGTCTTCTCGGGCCACTCCCTGCAGATCAACGCCCGCTTCGAGCGCCCCGTCGGCGTCGAGCGCGCCTACGAGCTGCTGAAGGACGCCCCCGGCGTCGAGCTCTCCGAGATCCCCACCCCGCTCCAGGCCGCGGGCAAGGACGCCTCGTACGTGGGCCGCATCCGCGTCGACGAGACCGTGGAGCACGGCCTCGCGCTCTTCCTCTCCAACGACAACCTCCGCAAGGGCGCGGCGCTCAACGCCGTCCAGATCGCGGAGCTGGTCGCGGCGGAGCTGCGCGGCTGATCCCGGGCGTCCCCGTACACGGCGGGAGGGGCCGGACGCCTGGCGTCCGGCCCCTCCCGCCGTTCCCGGTCTGCTCCCCTCGTGTCAGACCAGGGTGAAGCGGCCACTCCGCTCACCCTCCAGGCGTCCCGGAGGGAGCTTGCGGCCGAAGGTCACCAGGAGGAGGTCCTGCGCGGTCCCGGAGAGCCGGGAGCCGGTGCCGTAGGACCAGTCGAGATCGGTGGCGTGCAGCTCGACGCCTTCGAGGTCGGCCCCGAAGAATTTGGTGCCCTTCGGGGTGGTGGCCGCCAGGAGGATGCGCAGCCGCTCCTCGGGCACCTGCCGGCCGAGCCCCAGCGGAACGGTGATGTCGAGGCCGTGCACCACGTCGTGGCCCAGCGCCGACACGTACCCGCCGACGGGCGGGGTCCAGGGGTGGTCCTCGTTTTCCCTGAGGAACGCGGCGAGCTCGGCCGTCGAGTGCACGGCGGCGTCCCGGCGCGCGCACCGCGTCGTCATCCGGTGCAGGCCGCCCGCCTTCACGACCTCCCACAGCGTGCGCGGGAGCGACTGCCGGAAACCCATCGACATATGGGCCGCGACCTCGCGCACCCGCCATCCCGCGCACAGGCTCGGCATGTCCCACTGGCTGCTCGCCAGCCCGTCGAGCACATCCGCCAGTTCCCGCCGCTCAGCCGCGGCCGCCGCCCTTACGTCCGCCGTGCTCCATCGCATCGCGTTCGCCATGGCTCCATGGTCATGGGGCCGCGATCATAAGTCCAAGAACGGGATTTTCTCGCGACGAGAAGCGAGGCTTATGCGCCAGAGGCTCCCCGCGTGCCGTGCGGCAACGGCACGCGAACCGCGCACCACCCTCCTCGCCCGTGCGGCAGACTGGCGGGAAACGTGAGGGCCTCCGAAGGAGTCGCAGCGTCGTGAGCGCACGCCCCGCACACCGTCACGATCCCGATGAGCCGCTGTTCCCCATGCCGCCACTGACCGAAGCGGCCCTGAGGGTCGCGGTCGCCACGCTCGACCTGTCCGCCTCCGTCAGGTTCGAGCAGGAGTTCCACGCCGCGTGGCAGGAAGCGGTGCAGACGGACAGTACCGTTCCCATGCACACGTTCCTGCACCGCTGGGGCGTCTTCGTGGCACTGCGCCGCCACCCGGCGCGTGCCGCGCGCCTCGACGAGCTGGAGCGGGCCGTCGCCCAGGCGGCCACACGCGAGGAAGCCCGCAGACACGCCTCCGAGATCGCCGCCCTCCTGGACACGGCCGCACGCGAGGTCGCCGCGTGAGCGAGTGGGTCCGGGAATACCTGCCCGACACCGAGCACGTCGTCGGCCGACACGGACGGCTAGGCCCGCCGCGGCCCCCGGAAACATCCTCGCCCTCTCCAAGATCACCCTCCCCAGTGACCCGGTCCCCGTGGAAGGATGGCCGGAAAATCACGATGTCAAGGAGATGCCCAGGTGCCTGGAACGAACCTGACCCGCGAAGAGGCTCGGCGGCGCGCGGAGCTGCTCACCGTGGACTCGTACGAGATCGAGCTCGATCTCTCGGGCGCGCAGGAGGGAGGCACATACCGCTCCGAGACGCTGGTGCGGTTCGACACGGCCGAGGCCGGGGCGGAGACGTTCATCGACCTGGTGGCGCCCACCGTGCGCGAGGTCGTGCTGAACGGCACGGCACTGGACGCGGCCGAGGTGTTCGCCGACAGCCGGATCGCGCTGCCGGGGCTGCTGGCCGGGCGCAACGAGCTCAAGGTCGTCGCGGACTGCGCGTACACCAACTCGGGTGAAGGACTGCACCGGTTCGTCGACCCGGTCGACGAGCAGGCCTACCTCTACACGCAGTTCGAGGTGCCGGACGCCCGCCGCGTCTTCGCCTCCTTCGAACAGCCCGACCTGAAGGCGACGTTCCGGTTCACCGTGAAGGCCCCCGAGGGCTGGACCGTGATCTCCAACTCGCCCACCCCGGAGCGCCCCGCCTGGGGGCACCCCCGGACGGAGTCTGGGGGAATCTGGCGGTTCGAGCCGACGCCGCGGATCTCCACGTACATCACCGCGCTGATCGTCGGCCCGTACCACAGCGTGCACAGCACGTACGAGAAGGACGGCCGCTCGATCCCGCTGGGCATCTACTGCCGCCCGTCGCTCGCGGAGTACCTGGACGCGGACGCGATCTTCGAGGTGACGCGGCAGGGCTTCGCGTGGTTCGAGGAGAAATTCGCCTACGAGTACCCCTTCACCAAGTACGACCAGCTCTTCGTGCCGGAGTTCAACGCGGGCGCGATGGAGAACGCGGGCGCGGTCACCATCCGCGACCAGTACGTCTTCCGCTCCAAGACGACGGACGCGGCGTACGAGGGCCGGGCCGAGACCATCCTCCACGAGCTGGCCCACATGTGGTTCGGCGACCTGGTCACCATGGAGTGGTGGAACGACCTGTGGCTGAACGAGTCGTTCGCGACGTACACCTCCGTCGCCTGCCAGGCGGCCGCGCCGGACTCGAAGTGGCCCCACGCGTGGACGACCTTCGCCAACTCCATGAAGACCTGGGCGTACCGGCAGGACCAGCTGCCCTCGACGCACCCGATCATGGCGGAGATCAACGACCTGGACGACGTCCTCGTCAACTTCGACGGCATCACCTACGCCAAGGGCGCCTCCGTGCTCAAGCAGCTCGTGGCGTACGTCGGCGAGGAGGAGTTCTTCAGCGGCGTCCAGGCGTACTTCAAGGCGCACGCCTACGGCAACACCCGCCTGTCCGACCTGCTGGGCGCGCTGGAGAAGACCTCCGGCCGTGACCTGAAGACCTGGTCGAAGGCGTGGCTGGAGACGGCGGGCATCAACATCCTGCGCCCGGAGATCGAGACCGACGGCGACGGCGTCGTCACCTCCTTCGCCGTCAAGCAGGAGGCACCGGCGCTGCCCGCCGGCGCCAAGGGCGAGCCGACTCTTCGTCCGCACCGCATCGCTATCGGCCTCTACGAGCTCCAGGACGGCAAGCTGGTCCGTACGGACCGGATCGAGCTGGACGTCGACGGCGAGCTGACCGCCGTCCCGCAGCTCGTCGGCAAGCGCCGCCCGGCCGTCGTGCTGCTCAACGACGACGACCTGTCGTACGCCAAGGTGCGGCTCGACGAGGAGTCCCTGCGCGTCGTCACCGAGCACTTGGGCACCTTCGCCGAGTCCCTCCCCCGGGCGCTGTGCTGGGCCTCCGCCTGGGACATGACGCGCGACGGCGAGCTGGCGACCCGCGACTACCTGTCCCTGGTGCTCTCGGGCATCGCCGAGGAGTCGGACATCGGCGTCGTGCAGTCGCTCCAGCGGCAGACGAAGCTGGCCCTGGACCTCTACGCGGCCCCCGAGTGGCGCGCGACGGGCCTGGCCACCTGGACGGAGGCGGCGCTCACGCACCTGCGCTCCGCCGAGCCGGGCAGCGACCACCAGCTCTCCTGGGCGCGTACGTTCGCGGCCACCGCGCGCACGCCGGAGCAGCTGGACCTGCTCCAGAGCCTGCTGGACGGCTCGGAGACGATCGAGGGCCTGACCGTCGACGCCGACCTGCGCTGGTCGCTGCTGAAGCGGCTGGCCGCGACCGGCCGCGCCGACGAGAAGGCCATCGCGGCGGAGCTGGAGCGGGACCGGACCTCGGCGGGCGAGCTGAGCGCCGCGGAGGCCCGCGCCGCGCGGCCGACGGCCGAGGCCAAGGCGGAGACGTGGGCGACGGTCATCGAGTCCGGCAACCTGCCGAACGCGGTGCAGGAAGCCGTCATCGGCGGCTTCGTCCAGCCCGACCAGCGGGAGCTGCTCGCGCCCTACAGCGCGAAGTACTTCGAGGTCGTCAAGGACATCTGGGAGACCCGCAGCCACGAGATCGCCCAGCAGATCGCGGTCGGTCTCTACCCGGTGCTCCACGTCTCGCAGGAGACCCTCGACGCGACGGACGCCTGGCTGGCGTCGGCGGAGCCGAACGCGTCGCTGCGGCGCCTGGTGATGGAGTCGCGCTCGGGCGTCGAAAGGGCCCTCCGGGCCCAGGCGGCGGACGCGTCCGCCTGATTCCAGGGGCGCCTACCGGGTTGCCACCTGAGCCCGGTAGGCGCCTGCGGGCAGCCTCTGGCTGGTCGCGCAGTTCCCCGCGCCCCTGATGGGGCGCGCTTTTCCGTCGAGGGCGTCAGCCGCGCTCCGCGCGAGCGGCCCGGCGGGCCAGGATCGCCGCGCGCCGCTCGTCGAAGCGAACCGCTTCCTCGTCGAGGCCGCCCATGAACAGCCCCAGTTCCTCCTGGGCGCGCAGGCCCTCGGGGCCGAGGCCGCCGATCTCCAGGACCTTGAGGAAGCGCAGCACGGGCTGGAGCACGTCGTCGTGGTGGATGCGCAGGTTGTAGATCCCGCCGATGGCCATCTGCGCGGCGGCCCGCTCGAAGCCGGGCATGCCGTGGCCCGGCATGCGGAAGGCGACCACGACGTCGCGGACGGCGGCCATCGTCTGGTCGGGGGCCAGCTCGAACGCCTTGGCGAGCAGATTGCGGTAGAAGATCATGTGCAGGTTCTCGTCCGTGGCGATACGGGCGAGCATGCGGTCGCAGACGGGGTCGCCGGAGTGGTGGCCGGTGTTCCGGTGCGAGATGCGGGTGGCGAGCTCCTGGAAGGCCACGTACGCGACCGAGTGCAGCATGCTGTGCCGGTTGTCGGACTCGAAGCCCTCGGACATGTGCTGCATACGGAACCGCTCCAGCGCGACCGGGTCGACGGCGCGCGAGGTGAGCAGGTAGTCCCGCATCACGATGCCGTGCCGCCCCTCCTCCGCCGTCCAGCGGTGCACCCAGGTGCCCCAGGCGCCGTCGCGGCCGAAGAGCGAGGCGATCTCGTGGTGGTAGCTGGGGAGGTTGTCCTCGGTCAGCAGGTTGACGACGAGGGCGGTCCGCGCGATGTCGCTGACCTTGGACTGCTCGGGGGCCCACGCCTCGCCCTCCAGCACCCCGTCGAAGTTTCGCCCGTCGCTCCACGGCACGTACTCGTGCGGCATCCACTCCTTGGCCACCTTGAGGTGCCGGTGGAGCTCGTTCTCGACGACCTCTTCGAGCGCGTACAGCAGCCTGCTGTCGCTCCAGTCGGCCCGGGTGTGATGACGGAGGGGGGCAACGGTCACGGACGGCTCCTGGCGAACGGAAGATCTCACCTACGGATCCGTAGGTTACGACACCGTAGGTTAAGGGCCGCGTGAACGGCAAACGATGCAGGCCGCGGGCCGGTCAACGGCCGGTCAGGAAGGCCAGCGCCTCGTCGCGGGTGCCGATGTGGAACGGGAGGACACCGACGAGGCCGACGAGCTGCCGCACCGCCCCGGGTGCGGTGGGGCGGGCGGCCCAGTTCACCGCGTGGGTCAGCAGCCGCTCCCGGGCGTGCGGCCCGGGCCCCAGCCCGCGGGCGCGTTCGGCCAGGACGCCCGTGACCGGCACGGCGTCCGCGAGCAGCGGGCCGGACGGGCCGGGACGCAGCCGGACGAAGGGGTCGGGGCGTACGTGCCAGCCGGCGCGGGCCAGCCGCGAGCCGTGGGTGACCAGGTGGGTCATCCAGTGCCGCGGGAAGAGCAGGGCCCGGCCGTCCTCGTGGACGACGGCCCCGCACAGGAGCACCGCCGGGCCGGAGCCTGAGCCCGAGCCCTGCCCGGCGAAGCCCGTCACGAGGCGTTGCAGCACCTCGTACGCCTGCCGCTCCGTGCGGAGGCGGGCGGCCAGTTCGCCGCCGCGGTAGAGGAGGAACAGCCTCTCCGGCCGCTCCACGAGCAGGGTGACCGGCACGTACGCGTCGCCTTCGGCGGCCCGGGCGCAGCGGGCGGCCACGGCCGCGGCTTCCTCGCCCCGCGCCGCGACCCCGATCAGGCGGCCACCGGCCCGGGCGGTGATCAGCGCGTCCACGGGCGCGGCGGCGACCCCGGCCGAGCACGAGGACGGCGCCTCGGACACGACGCGGCCGGGCGGGAGGCCGCCCGCCTCGACCAGCGCGGCGGTGACCTGGTCGAAGCCGCGCAGGAGCACGGGCTCGGCGTACGGGCGCAGCCGGACGGCGGACGGCGTCCCGAAGGGCCTGATGTCCGCGCCCGCCCGCGGCAGTTCGGCGAACAGACGCGATTCCAGAGGCTTGCCGAGTGCCGTGACGGTGTCCCCGTCGACGAGCAGGACGGACGCCGGAAGCCGCCGTACGGCCGCGTGGTTGGCGGCCAGGTCGGCGCGGAGCTGGCGGCAGAACGTGCAGTCCGCGGCCATGGCCACCACCAGGACGGGGTGCGGCACGCCGACGTACCGCAGCCACGCGGGGACGGCCGGACCGGCACCCGGCCCGCCGTCCGGCAGAGCCAGCCCGGCCGCCCGCCAGGAGGTGAGGCACCGGGCGTACGCCTCCTCCTGCCCCACCGGAACGGATGCGCCCCGCGCCCAGTCCAGTGCCCTGGGCGCGAGGAAGGCGGCGGCGGGGACGTCGCACCGCAGGAACATCCCGGCGTCGTCGCCGGTCTCGATCAGGGTGGTGCGGGGGTGCCATTCCGCGGGGACGCGTGCGCGCCCCGCGGCGGATGGGCGCACGTCCATGGCGAGAATTCACCGCCTGTCCGGGGATCGAAGCCTGTCCGACCGGCTACGGCTCTTCCGAAGTCCCCTTCGGGAATTCATCGTCCGCCCGGGGATCGAAATCGCAGCAGCCGAAGCAGCATTCGGTCGCGCAGCAGCCGAGGCCGCAGCAGCCGAATCCGCTGCACCCGGCGTCAGAGAAGTCGAAGGCGCAGTGTTCAACGCCTCGGGGCGCGGCCCGTGGTGTCGGCCGGGAGCGGTCGTCCCGGCCGACACCACGTTTGACCTCGGGAGCCTCCCGCACGCACATGGCCGGAGACCTCGGCTGTCCGGCTACACCATGAAGCAAAGATTCGCGTGGCAGGTGTACCCGGGGCAGCAATCGGAATCGGTGGAACAGGGCTCCCCGGGCGCCGCGCATGCCGTCGGAGCGATATAGACGTCGGTCAGCGCGTCCTCGATCTCCACGATGACCGCGGCGTCCAGGTCTTCCCACACGCCCTGGGCCGTGATCGTATTCATGAGCCGCACCCTCTCCCTGAGCGGAAAACGCGGTTCGGCCTCGCATTCGAAGGCCTCATTCCGGATGGTGCGCGCCGCCGGGAATTTCCGGAATCCCCCCGTCTCGGATACCACCCGAACGGTTCAACAGTCAGGTACGGCAGTGCATCAGCGGGAAAACAGAAGCCGGGGCCGGCCCGTTACGGCAGCGGCACCAGCTTGACCACGGTCACGGTCACCACGGAGACACTGACCAGGCAGGTGATGAAGGCGATGTTGCCGATGGTCGCGTCACGGCGGTCGCGGTCGCCGCGTACGGCGCTGGAACCGCAGCCGTACGGGTCCTGGGCAAGGGCCGCCATGCCGTTCTCGAAGAGTTTGCGCCGCTCGGCGGCGAGGCTCCGGCGTTCGGCCGCCGCGTCGTCGGTGTAGGCGATGCGGTAGGTCAACCGGCGCTCCGGTACTCGTCCGACGCGTCGTCGAGGCGGACACCCGAGAGGTCCCCCGCCTTCAGGCGCTCGATCAGCGCCTCCTCCCCCGGGTCGTAAGCCTGCGGCGTCCGCAGGGCCCAGCGCGCCAGCACACCGGAGATCTCGTCCGCGCCGGCCTGCTCCGCCTCGCGCTCGAATTCCGCACGCTGCTGCACGGGCAGCGCTTCACGGATGGCGTGGATGGTGCCGGGCAGTTCCACCGACCGCCCGCCGATCGTGGTCGTGAACGTCTTGGCCATGCCCCGACTATGCCGTGTGCTCGCGGTAGGCCGTGAGCGAACGGGACACACGGCGCCCCAGGAGACGGGTTCGACAAGGCGGCGATCCCCACCTGGATCCCCGCCCGCAGCAGAAACGCCCGGTGCTCCGGACCCTTGGCGGGTCGGAGCGCCGGGCGTGGCGTTCGGTGCGGGGAGGAGCCTCAGCTCTTCGCGGGACGCGGGTGGTGCGTGTCGCGCGTGTGGGGATTGTCGCCGTGACGGGACATGACCATCACGAGGCCCGCGATCACCAGGAAGAGGACGATGGGCGCGGCGACGAAGAGGCCGAGCGTGTTCAGCACGCTCAGGCCCGGACCCGGGTCGTCTCCGTCGTCGCGGGTGAGCGCGAACGCGGGGGACGACATCAGCAGCATCAGCATGGTGCCGGTGGCTATGGCGCCGGCACGCACAGCGTTCTTGTTGACCTTAGTGCTCACAGCTCCACGATAGGCCCACCTGTCCGAACGGCGAACCCGGGGGTACCTTAGCCGCCGTCCGCGGCCGGGCGCGCGCCCCTGACCTGCTGCGTCAGCGTCCGCATCAGGTTCTGGAGCCGGGGCGAGTCCATCAGCTGCTCCAGGGAGACGGGCCGGCCCGAGGCGTCGGCGACGGGCAGCCGCCAGTTCGGGTACTGGTCCCAGGTGCCCGGCAGGTTCTGCGGGCGCCGGTCCCCGACGGCGTCCGGCAGCCAGACGCCGATCATGCGGGCCGGGGTCAGCAGCAGGAAGCGGTGCACGGCCGCGACGGCCGCCTCCTCCTCCCGCGGCCCTTCCGGCAGCAGCCCCAGCCGTTCGAACAGGGCCAGCCACTCGCCCACCTCGCGGGCGTCCTCGCGCAGCGCCTCGGCGAGCGGGCGGTCCAGCAGCCCGAGCCGGTGGCGCAGCCCGACGTGCTCGCCGGTGAGCCGGGAGGCGGTGCTCGGCAGGTCGTGGGTGGTGGCCGTGGCCAGGCAGTCCGTACGCCACCGGGCGGGCTCCAGGGGCGCGCCGGAGCCGTCCCAGTCCCGCTCGAACCACAGGACCGACGTGCCGAGCACGCCCCGCGCGGCGAGCGCGTCCCGTACGCCCGGCTCGACCGTGCCGAGGTCCTCCCCCACGACGGCGGCGCCCGCGCGGTGGGCCTCCAGGGCGAGGACGCCGAGCATCGCCTCCGGGTCGTAGCGGACGTACGTGCCGCGCGTCGGCTCGCACCCCTCCGGCACCCACCACAGCCGGAACAGGCCCATCACATGGTCGACGCGCAGCGCGCCCGCGTGCCGCAGCCGGCCGCGCAGCAGCTCGCGGTACGGGCCGTAGCCCAGGGCCTCCAGGGCGTCCGGGCGCCAGGGCGGCAGGCCCCAGTCCTGGCCGCGGGCGTTGAAGGCGTCGGGGGGCGCGCCGACGGACATGCCGGTGGCGAAGGCGTCCTGCTGCGCCCACGCGTCCGCGCCCGAGGGGTGCACGCCGACGGCCAGGTCGTGCACGAGCCCGACGCGCATGCCCGCGCCGCGTGCCGCCCGCTGCGCGTCGGCCAGCTGCCGGTCGGTGAGCCAGGCGAGCCAGGAGTGGAGGTCGACGCGGTCGGCGAGCCCGTCGCGGGCCCGTGCCGTACGGGCCGACCGGGGGTCGCGCAGCCCCTCGGGCCAGCGCCGCCAGTCGGTGCCGTGCGTCTCGGCGAGCGCGCACCAGGTGGCGTGGTCCTCCAGCGCCCGGCCCTGCTCGGCGCGGAACGCGGCGTACGCGGCGGCCCGCTCCGGGGCCCGCGGCACGGCGCGTACGAGCTCCAGCGCGCGGAGCTTGAGCGCCCGGACGGCGTCGCGGTCGATGAGCGCCCCGCCGTGCAGCACCCCGTCGCGCAGGGCGGCGGCCTCCTCCAGGAGCTTCCCCGCGTGCTCCCGGGCGGGGCCGGTGAGGCGGGCGTACTCCTCGACGTCCTCGACCCGCAGGTGGACGGGGTCGGCGAAGCGGCGGGAGGACGGCCGGTACGGCGAGGGGTCGGTGGGCGCCCCCACCGCCCCGGGCACGGCCGCGTGCAACGGATTGACCTGTACGAAGTCCGCCCCGTGTGCCCGCGCCGACCAGGCGGCGAGCTCGGCGAGGTCCCCCAGGTCGCCCATGCCCCAGGAACGGCCGGACAGCACGGAGTACAGCTGCACGAGGAAGCCGTGGGCGCGCTCGGGCGGCGCGGGCAGCCGCTCCGGGGCGACGATCAGGGTCGCGGTGGCGGACCGCACGCCGTCGGGGGCGACGGCGTGGAGCCGGTGGCAGCCGTAGGGGAAGGGGCCTGCGGCATCGACGACGCGGCCGTCTTCCGTGTGGACACGGGCGGTTGTCCCCTCGGGCAGCGCCGGAAGCGGCCCGCTCCCCTTGAGGACGACCGTGGGCGGCAGGAGCCGCGCGGCGGCGGTGCGTTCGTGGTGGTCGAGGGCGAGTCGTACGGCGTGCGGGGTGGAGGCGTCGACGCCGAGGGCGGCGAGGACGGCGACGACGGTCTCTTCGAGGACGGCGACGCGGCGGCCGGGGGCGGGGCTGTAGGAGGTGGCGACGCCGTGCAGTGCGGCGAGCCGTTCCCTGCCCATGGGCTACCTCCGGGGTCTCCGTACCTTCTCCCCACGGCGCGTCGCTCTCGAAACCGGTCTGCGCCTACCGGGCTGCCGCGTAAGGCCGGTAGGCGACTACAGGTCCGTCGTGGCTGGTCGCGCCCACGCGGCGGAGCCGCACGATGTCACAGCCCCGCGGCCCTGACGGGGCACGGCCCCAGCCCCGTCCATCCGCGGGGGGTCGGGGTGAAGCCCCCGGAAACCCCTGCCACTTGAAGTGGGCCCCCGACTCCCCGGGGCATTACGCCCACTTCGGTCACGCGCGTTGACACCTTTCCCACCTGGTGATGGGCTCGACCCGCCATCGACCCGGGAAGAGGGGACAGCCGTGCAGTTCCGGGGCAGTGACTCCTCGTCCGTACATCGCCGCACCGGCGGCCGCGCGAGCGCGACCGGCGCGACCGTCCTGGCCGCCGCCCTGCTCGGCGGCCTGCTCGGCGGCTCGGCGGACGCGTACGCCGCGCCCGGCCCCGACGGCACCGCGGCGGCCGCGCCCGACCGGGAGAGCGCCTCCGGGCTGCCCCCGGTGTGGCCGCGCCCGCAGACCTCGCGCGCGCAGGGGGCGTACGCCCCGGTCGGCGACGAGGTCACCGTGCTGGCGGACGGCGACACCGACCCGTACACCGTCGACGCGCTGCGCGAGCTGCTGCGCGGCCTCGGCGCCCGCGCGGTCGTGGACGCCGCGCCGGGTGGCACCCCGCCCCCGCGCGGGCTGATCGTCTACGCGGGCGGGCAGGCCGCCGAGAGCGCGCTGAAGGCGCTGGGCGCGCCCGCGGCCGGTGATCTGCCCCGGGGCGGCTACCGGCTGGCGACGGGTCAGGTGGACGGCAGGCCGACGGTGGCGCTCGCGGGCGTGGGCGCGGACGGGCTGTTCCACGCCGCGCAGACGCTGCGGCAGCTGGCCGTGGCGCGCGACGGCGGGCACGGCTTCCCCGGCGCGGTGATCCGCGACTGGCCGGGCACGGCGGTGCGCGGCCTGGCCGAGGGCTTCTACGGGCAGCCGTGGTCGCACGAACAGCGGCTCGCGCAGCTGGACTTCATGGGCCGCACGAAGCAGAACCGCTATCTCTACGCGCCCGGCGACGACCCGTACCGCCAGGCCCGCTGGCGGGCCCCGTACCCGGCCGACCAGCGCGCCGACTTCCGGGCGCTGGCCGAGCGGGCGCGCCGCAACCACGTGACGCTCGCGTGGGCGGTCGCCCCGGGGCAGGCGCTGTGCTTCTCGTCCGCGGCGGACCTGCGGGACCTGAAGCGGAAGATCGACGGGATGTGGGCGCTGGGCGTGCGCGCCTTCCAGCTGCAGTTCCAGGACGTGAGCTACAGCGAGTGGCACTGCGACGCGGACGCGAGCACGTTCGGCAAGGGGCCGAAGGCGGCGGCGAAGGCACAGGCGAAGGTGGCGGGCGCGATCGCCGCGCACCTGGCGGCCAAGGGGTCGGAGGCCGCGCCGCTGTCGCTGCTGCCGACGGAGTACTACCAGGACGGCCGGACCGCGTTCCGGCGGGCGCTGGCCGACGCGCTGGACCCGCGGGTGGAGGTGGCGTGGACGGGCGTCGGGGTGGTGCCCCGGACGATCACCGGCGCCGAACTGGCGGACGCCCGTACGGCACTGGAGCACCCGCTGGTCACCCTCGACAACTACCCGGTGAACGACTTCGCGCAGGACCGCGTCTTCCTCGGGCCGTACACCGGCCGGGAGCCCGCCGTGGCGACCGCCTCGGCGGCGCTGCTGGCCAACGCGGGCGCGCAGCCGGCCGCTTCGCGGATCGCGCTGTTCACCGCCGCGGACTACGCGTGGAACCCGCGCGGCTACCGGCCGGACGAGTCCTGGCAGGCGGCCGTCGACGACCTGGCGGGCCCGGACCAGGGGGCGCGCGAGTCGCTGCGCGCGCTGGCGGGCAACGAGGCGTCGTCCGTGCTGGGCGGCGAGGAGTCGGCGTACCTGCGCCCGATGCTGGACGGCTTCTGGGACGCACTGGCGGGCACCGACCAGGGCAGGCTCGGGGAGGCCGCGGACCGGCTGCGCGCGGCGTTCGCCACGATGCGGGACGCCCCGGCGCGCCTCGGTCGGGGCACGGACGGCCTCGGCGGCGAGGTACGGCCGTGGCTGGACGTGCTCGCGCTGCAGGGCCGGGCGGGCGCGCGGGCGGTGGACATGCTCACGGCCCAGGCGCGCGGTGACGGCGCGGCGGCCTGGAAGGCCCAGCTCGACCTGCAGGAGCTGCGCAGACGGATCGGCGAGAGCCCGGTGACGGTCGGCAAGGGCGTGCTGACGCCGTTCCTCGACAAGGCGCTGGCCCGCGCGAACGGCTGGACGGGCGTGGACCGCCCGGTGCGCACGGCGGGTACGGCGACCGACGGCGACCCCTCGACCGCGACCGTGCCGAAGGCGGGCACGCCGCCGACCGTACGGCTGCCGGGGCAGCGCCCGCTGACCGCCGTCACGGTGCTGACCGCGCCCGGCCGCGCCCCGCGCGGCACGCTGGAGGCCCACGACCCGGCCAAGGGCTGGCAGCCGCTCGGCGACCTGTCGGACAGCGGCTGGACGCAGCCGCCGGGCAAGGGCCTGCGGGCCGACGCGGTGCGCCTGGTCTGGGCGGACGGCGGTACGCCGCCCGCGGTGCACGAGGTGGCCCCCTGGTTCGGGGACACGCCGTCCGCGGACTTCGAGCTGGGTCGGGGCAGCGTGGACGCGGTGGCGGGCGGGCCGCCCGTGGCCGTGGAGGCCCGCATGATCAACCGGCGGCCGGACGCGGTGCGCGAGAAACTGACCGTACGGGCCCCGGACGGTGTCACCGTCAAGGCGCCCGGCGAGCTGGCCGTGGCGCGCGGCGGGGTGGCCACGGCCCGTATCGAGCTGTCCGTGCCCGCCGCCGCCAAGTCCCGGACGTTCACGGTGACCGTCCGGCTGGGCGACGTGGAGCGGACGCTGACCGTACGGGCGTGACGGGCGTGACAGCGCCGGGAATGTGTGGGGCCGGGCCCTCGCCGCGTACGCGCGCCGTTCGCGCGCACGGCCGCGGCGGTGACCCGGCCCATGTGAATGGCCCGGTCGACTCAGGCGGAAATGCCGTCGATCCGGGCCATCGCGTCCTCCGCGCCGAATGCCTGCAGATAAGGCAGCCAGCGCGGGTCCCTATGCCCCGTGCCGATGATGCGCCACGCCAGCCCGGACGGTGGCGCCGGCTGATGCCGCAGCCTCCACCCCAGCTCGGCGACGTGCCGGTCGGCCTTGACGTGGTTGCAGCGGCGGCACGCGGCCACCACGTTCTCCCAGGCGTGCTGGCCGCCTCGGCTGCGCGGGACGACGTGGTCGACGCTGGTTGCGACGCCACCGCAGTACGCGCATCGGCCGCCGTCGCGGGCGAAGAGGGCGCGGCGGGTGAGCGGAACGGGCCCCCGAAAGGGCACCCGCACGAAGCGCTTCAGCCTGACGACGCTGGGTGCGGGGATCGTGCAGGTCGCGCTGTGCATGAAGGCGCCGGAGTCCTCGAGGCTGACAGCCTTTTCGTTGAGGACGAGTATGAGCGCGCGGCGGAGCGGTACGACGCCGAGCGGCTCGTACGACGCATTGAGGACCAGGACATGCGGCACGGGTGCCTCCTTGTACGCCGGCGGCGCGTGGCTCGCGCCGGGACGATCTCCTGCAAGTGTCCCCCGGGCCCCTGCCGGAGCGCCACCATCGTCGGGTAACGGGCCACGGGTGTTTTGGAACACACTGTGTTCATCCCCCGCTCAAGACCTGCCCCATCTCGAACACAGCAACGGAGGAGTGCGGCTGCCCCGTTAGTGTGGTGGGCCTGCCCGCGCCGCCGTTCGCCCGCGGGTGTGTCCTATACGGAGGGTTTCTACTGTGTTCTGGTCCGCTGCCCTGGCCGCCGACTCGACACCCCGTCCCGTCTCCCTCGACGAAGCGCAGAAGACGGCGAACGACGCCGCGGGCTGGGTGGAGACGAACTGGTCCATCTGGCTCAGCAACGGCCTGCGCATGGTCCTGATCGTGGTGATCGCGGTCGTCATGCGGTCCCTGGTCCGCAAGGCGATCACCAAGCTGATAGCGCGGATGAACCGCACCACCGACCACCTCGACGGCACCGCGCTCGGCGGCCTGCTCGTCAACGCGGAGCGCCGCAGGCAGCGCTCGGAGGCCATCGGCTCGGTGCTGCGCAGCGTCGCCTCGTTCGTGATCATGGGTACGGCGGCGCTGTCGGTGCTGTCCGTACTGAAGATCGATCTCGCGCCGCTGCTCGCCAGCGCCGGTGTGGCGGGCGTGGCCATCGGTTTCGGCGCCCGCAACCTGGTCACGGACTTCCTGTCCGGCGTCTTCATGATCCTGGAGGACCAGTACGGCGTCGGGGACGAGATCGACGCGGGCGTGGCCAAGGGCACGGTCGTCGAGGTCGGCCTGCGGGTGACCAAGCTGCGCGGCACGAACGGCGAGATCTGGTACGTGCGCAACGGCGAGGTGAAGCGGATCGGCAACCTCAGCCAGGGCTGGGCCACCGCGGGCGTCGACGTCCAGATCCGCTCCGACGAGGACCTGGACCGGGTACGGGGGGTCGTCGCCCGCGTCAGCGAGGAGATGCAGAAGGACGAGCCCTGGAACGAGCGGCTGTGGGAGCCGGTCGAGGTGCTGGGCCTGGACGCGGTCTACCTCGACTCGGTCGTCGTCCGGGTGTCGGCGAAGACGATGCCGGGGGTGGCGACGAGCGTGGAACGGGAGCTGCGCTGGCGCATCAAGCGGGCGCTGGACGCGGAGGGCATCCGCATCGTGGGGCGCCCGCCGGAGGCGGACCTGGAGACGACGCAGTCCGCCGACCCCACGTCGGGGGTCGCCGCGCCGTCGGCTCTGGCGAACCCGACGTCGCCGCAGTCGCAGGCGACGACGCCGATCCCGTCGGGGCAGCCGCTGGGCAAGTGACCGGGGGCGAAGCCCCCGGGCCCCGGGCCCTCGGTGCTCTTCGGAGGTCGGTTCGCGGCTGCGGGGCGGTGGCCCGTTGCGCCTACCGGGTTGCCACCCGGGCCCAGTAGGCGACTACGGGCCGTCGACGGCTGGGCGCGCAGTTCCCCGCGCCCCTGTCGGGGCGCGCCTAACCTCCTACCTCCGGTTGTGGGCATGCGTTCCGCTAGGGGCTGGGGGTCCCCCCGGACGGAGTCTGGGGGAGGG
>NZ_JAINFC010000709.1 GCF_020740835.1 Streptomyces sp. UNOC14_S4 | reverse complement strand
AGCGTCTCTAGAACTCTGTGTGTGCCTGTGGTTTCCAGGCTTTTCGGGCGCGGCGTGGCCGTCTGCGGTTGTCGTCCGGTGGTCCGAACCTCGGAGTGAGGGGGTGGACTTCGGTGGCGTGCAGGTGGTGGAAGCCGGTCCGCTCGGCGGCGCGGGTGCGTCGCCGACAGGTTCTGCGTGAGAGCCGTGCCCGGCCGGGCCGAAGGAGTTGTTCTTCGAGCCGGCCGGGTGCGGGTACTCCATGACCTGGCACCGGCCTGAATGCTGCTGGTGTCGTGGTGTCATGCCCCGCCGGACGCTGGACTGCCCCCGAGGTGAGGACGGTGGCGGGGACCGTACGCGCATCGGGCATACGGCGGGAAGTCTGTGAGCCCTGGGTCGGGTTTGCGGCGGCATGCCGGGTATCTCGGTGCCGGGGGCCGCTCGGCTTGGTGGGGGTGGGGTGTCCCTTGCCCGGGGTTTTCTTCGGTCCGCGTGGCCGGGGCGGGGCCATTTCTGCGTGGTGCTGGCGGCGCAGACGGCGGGTGGTCTTCTTCGGGCGCCGGACCGGGGCCACGGTGCCCTCCACTGTGGTGCGGATGGTCCGGGTGTTGGTGGCGCGCTCGGTGGTGGTGTGGCTCTGGGCGAGCAGACCGCGGGAGACGATCCGGCGGGCAGCGGCGTGATCGCGGTCCATGGACAGCCCACAGCCCGCGCAGTGCGCCCACTTCCAGCCCCGCTCGTGAAGCCGGTCGGGGGCCGGGTGGTGGGTGAGCCTGCCGAGGCAGCCAGGGCACAGCTTGGAGGTGCCACGGGCCGGGACGGTGGCCACCGCGACTCCCGCTTTCGCGGCCAGGTGCCGGATCGCCTCGGCCACGGTGCCGCGCACCTGCCCGGACAGCCGGGCGTTGCCTCGCCGGTGGCCGCGGGTTTCCAGAGTGGCGAGGTCTTCCAGATAGATGACGTTCGCGCCGAGCGCTACCGCCTGGTCGACGGCCCACCGGGCCGCCGCCCAGGCCAACGCGTCGTTCAGATGCCGGATCCTGGCACACACCCGCTCGTGCTCGGCCTCCAGTACCCGGGCCCGGCCGAGGTGTTCGCCCCAGGCCAGGTGCGGTGCGCCGAGCCCGTCGGCCAGCGCGCGGTAGTGGTCTCGCTTGGCGGCGAGGTGCTCGCGGATACCGCGCAGCCGGTGCAGGGCGGCGCTGATCACCGTGGCGTCGAAGACCAGGGGCCGCCCGTCGGTGACCACCCGGCGGGTCTGCCCTTTTCCGGTCAGGCGGCCCAGTGTTCCGGTGAGCAGGGTGCTCACGCCCCAGTCGAATCCGAGGGCCACGGTATGCCCGCTCGCCTTGGTCAGGGGGGCGGGTCTCGAGTGCGGCAGGTCGACGGCGATCCTCCCGGCCAAGGTGGTGCGCAGGGTGGGGGTGTGCAGCACCGCATCCGGCGCGACGGTGCCGGGCAGCCGGATGTCGATCACGTGCCAGGCCCAGTCACGGCCCGTGGCAGGAACCGCGCACAGGGGGAGTTTGACCCGCAACCGGGCGGTGGCCTCATCCACCCGGACCAGGGTGACCTGCTGGCGGTCCATCGCGGCAAGGAGCACCTGAGGGGCCACCTGCGGCGGGCCCTCCAGTACGCACAGTCCGGCGGGCAACTGCTGGTGCTCGGCCACGAATTGGCGGATCTGCCGGGTCCGGTTGCGGATTTCGGCACCGCTCACTCCGGCGGGCAGCAGTTTCCGCAGCGCCGCCCATTCCCCATCGGTGCGCCGGCCCGGATCGGCGGGCCAGGCGGCGAGGACGGCGGCCACGATGCCGCGCCGGTGCAGGGCCAGGCGCAAGGTGCGGGCCGCGTACTCCTCCGCGCCTCGACGTACCCGGTCCGAGACATACACCCCCGCCGGGTGCGTGACGGTCTGCGGCCAGTTCAGGCGGCGCATCGCCATCCACCCCTTGGACGGCAGCGCCTCACCCCTCTCATCAACCCCGGCGGCCAGCACGTCCAGACAGTCCTCATCCCACCGGGCGGCCACCAGAGCGACGGCCAGCTCCCGGCTCAACTGGGCCAGAAAACCCACCCGTTCCAACAAGACCCGCTGCCCGACCCGCTCACCACTGCTTTCGATCACACCTCGGAAGGCACTACACGACGCCGTCGCCATCAACCTAGCCACGGTCTTCACCCGCAACTCCGGCTCCGGCTCCGGCTTCGGGGGCAGGTTGATTCACGCGGCTACCGGCCTCGGCCAGAAGCCGCCGACGCGCCTCACGCGAGCGCATCCCGTACATGCGACCGGCGAAGGTGGCCACCAGCGCCATGAAATCGTCCAGCAGTTCCTCCATCCCCCCGGCCGCCCCTTTGGCATGCAACACCTCGACCGTGACGCGGTGATGGGCCAGAACCTGGATCAACCATCCCGCGCCGAAGCGGGCCAGCCGGTCACCGTGAGTGACCCGCACATGGGTGAACTCACCCTTCGCGGCCCGCTTCAACATCCGGTCAAGCCCCGGCCGTGACTCCCGCAGCCCCGAAGCACGGTCCTTGAAGACCGCGACCACCACCCCCGAAGCGGATGCCCGCAACTCGGCCTCCTGCGCCACCAGCGACGACTCCTGCCCACTGGTGCCAGAAACCCGCACATACAGCGCCTCACGCCGCCCGGCCACATCCGGGCAGCCAGTCAAAGCATCCAGCACCTCGCTGGAAAAGCGCCGTTCGCGCCCCACCCACACCACCGGAACCTTGCCCTCGTTCGCCCACAGCCGCAGCGTGCCAGGGTGCACACCCACCCGCCGCGCAGCCACCGCCAACCGAAGAAGTTCCATGCCGAGGAACCTACGACCCCACGCACCCCCACCACCCCAAACCGGCATGAACATCACACCATCGCTGGAAGCGGGATGGAATCACCTACAAATCCACCCACGCTCTGCTACGCAGCATCCACCAGGATCCCTAAGCAAAACCCTCAACAGCCGGAGACCCT
>NZ_JAINFC010000708.1 GCF_020740835.1 Streptomyces sp. UNOC14_S4 | reverse complement strand
CCCCCGCTCCACGGCGAAGACCGTGCCCGCCGGACCGCCACCCACCACAGGCCGTTCGGGCAAGTACGTCACAATGCCATCCACAAGCTCCGCGACGCCGTCGCCGGACAGGGCCGAGCCGAAGTAGACGGGGTGCAGGAGGCCGCGCCCGGTGCGGTCGGCGATCAGGTCCCGCAACTCCCCTTCACCGGGGGCGTCCCCGTCGACGAACCGGGCGAGCAGTTCGCCGTCCGCCTCGGCGAGCCCCTCGCAGGCGGCGTCACGGAACTCCGGGTCGGCGAACGCGTACGGGACGGTACGGGCCCCGGACGTGCCGATGCCCTGGACCGTGGCCATCGGGACGATGCCAGAGGCGAGCCTGCGACGGATGTCGGCGAGCATCCCCGCCTCGCGGGCCCCGGCACGGTCGGTCTTGTTGACGAAGAGGAGCGTGGGCAGGCGCAGCCGCCGCAAGGTCTTCATCAGGACGCGCGTCTGCGCCTGTACGCCCTCGACGGCGGACAGGACGAGCACGGCCCCGTCGAGCACGCCGAGGGCACGCTCGACCTCGGCGATGAAGTCGCTGTGGCCGGGCGTGTCGATGAGGTTGATCCTCCGGTCACCGACACGGAAGGGCGCGACGGCGGCGCGGATGGTGATGCCGCGGCGGCGCTCCAGCTCGCCGCTGTCGGTCAGGGTGCTGCCCTCGTCGACGCTGCCGAGCCGGTCGATGGCCCCGGCGTCGAAGAGGAGGCGCTCGGTCAGGCTGGTCTTGCCCGCGTCGACGTGCGCCAGGATGCCGATGTTCAGCGTGCGGCGGGTGCTGCCGACGTGCGGCGCGGTGTCACCGACGTCAGTGGCGTCACTCGCGGAGCTCCGGGCAGGCTGAGTACGGAAGGTGTGCATACGCGAAGAAGTCCTCGGGAACGGTGGTCCGGTCAGGGCGCTGGGGGTTTCCGAGGCTTCGGCGCATGTCCGTCGTTTCTCCGTTCTCCGTGGTTCCCCACGAGGTTTTCTGTGGGAAGCCCCATGGGGCTTCCCACAGAGTTTCCCGCTCCGCCACGCGGCGTGCGGCGGCGTGCGGTGCGGGCACATCCTGCCAGGCGTGCGCCACCGGATCGAGTCATTTTTCCGGGGCGCTCCACGCACACAACGCGCCCCTCACGTACACCACATGAGCACCCTCATGCTCATAGGGCCACTCACTCTTCGGTAATGTGCCGTCACCACGAGGAGTCGGCGCGCCTTTGTGAATTGCTTCACACCTGACCCTTGGCCGCGTCCGGGTCTTCGTGCTGAGATTCGGAACACGGCTTCCGGCTCGACGGCGCGCTTTGGGGAGGGCACTGTGGCGGATACCGCCATGCGGGATTCTGGGATGTCGGAGGAGCCACAGGGGCCGCGGGGGGCGGACCCCCAGGACCCACAAGATCCGCAGGACCCACAGGACCCACAGACCCCACAGGGGGACGACCCCCTCGAACGAGCCGTATGGCGCCTGCGGTCGCGCGCCTGCTGGGACGACGCGGCGGCGCTGCTCACGCCCCGGGCCGCCCGCGAACCGGAGGCCGCGCTGCGGCGGACGGCCGTCCTCGTCGAGCAGTGCGTGTTCACGGGCCAGGGCTGGGGCCCGGCGGAGGACGCGCTGCGCGCCGCGGAGGCCCTGGCGGCGGACGACGAGGAACGCGGGGCGGCAGCCTGCGAGCGCGGTCATCTCGCCTACGCGGCCACCCTTTTGGGCGTACGGGACCGGGCGGACGAGGCGCGGTCGGCGCTCGGGCGGGCGGCCGCGCTGCTCGCCCCCGGCTCGCCGACCCGGCCGCTGCTGCACTTCCGGCGCGGGCTGATCGCCCAGCACCTCTCCGACAACCCGTCCGACGCCACCGCCGCCTTCCAGCGCGCCCACGCCGGGGCGACCGCGCACGGGCAACGGCTGCTGCTCTCCTTCACCTGGCGGCACGTCGCGGCCATGGCCGAGCACGAGGGCAGACTCACCGAGGCCCGCTACGGGTTCACCGAGTCGCTTCGCATACGGGAAGAGCTGGGCTACCTCGTCGGCATCGCCCCGGCGCTCGCCTCCCTGGCGGCGGTCCTCCCGGACGCGGACGAGGCGGCCCGGATGCGCGCGGAGGCCCACCGGCTGGTGCGGCTCCTGGGCGGCGTCCCCGCCTGGCTGGCCGACCGCCTGTCGTCACGGAAGACACCGGACTGACACTGAACACTGCCACTGACGCTGGCACTACCACTGACGCCGACGCCGGCACGGACACCGACACGGACGCGGAAGGCCCCAGGGCGCGCGCCTCTCAGCCCGCGCCCGTGAAGTGCCCCCGTACCACGCACTCGACCCGTTCGAGATCGCCCGACGTCAACGCGTCGAGCAGCGTCAGGTGTTGGGCCGCGTCGGCCATGAGGTCGGCGGCCCGGGTCGCCCGGCCCTCGGTCGCCGACCCCTCGGTAGCCGGCCACTGCGCGCGGCGGTGCAGTTCGTCCGCGACCGAGACGAGCTGGCGGTTGCCCGCGAGGCCGAGCAGCGCGCGGTGGAAGGCCCGGTCGGCCTCGGCGTAGCGGGCGCGGTCACCGGTCGCGGCCACGGCGGTCGCCGCCTCGGCGAGCGGCCGTAGCTCGCACCAGCGCGCCGCCGGTGCCGTGCGGGCCAGCCGCAGCACGGCCGGGACCTCCAGGAGGGCGCGGACCTCGGCGAGCTCGGCCAGGTCGCGCGGGGTGCGGCGGGTGACGCGGAAGCCGCGGTTGGGGACGACCTCGACGGCCCCCTCCAGCGCGAGCTGCTGCATCGCCTCGCGCACGGGGGTCGCGGAGACCCCGAAGCGGTCGCCGAGCGCGGGCCCGGAGTAGACCTCCCCGGGTATCAGCTCGCCGCTCAGCAGGGCCGTGCGCAGAGCGTCGAGTATCTGGCCGCGCACCGAGTAGCGCTGCGGCATCCGGCGCGCGGGCGCAGCGGGAGCGGGAGGCGCAGAGGGGGCGGCGGGGGCGGAGG
>NZ_JAINFC010000707.1 GCF_020740835.1 Streptomyces sp. UNOC14_S4 | reverse complement strand
GTGCGCATCGTGAAGCGATGAGCCCCGTGCACCGGTCCGCCCGACGCCGTCCGAGCCGTTCAGAGCTCCGGCGTCCGCTCGGTGCGCCCGCAGCGTCCGTCATTCGCTTCCCGCTTCGCACGATCGGATCGATCCTCATGACCGACGACATGCCCATCGGCGACATCCCCACCGGCGACGCGTTCCTTGACCGCATCGCCGACCGGCTCGCCGCCCTGCCCGCAGTACGGGCCGTCGCCCTCGGCGGCTCGCGCGCCCGGGGCACCGGGGCCCCGGACAGCGACTGGGATCTCGGCCTGTACTACCGGGGCGCGTTCGACCCGGACGACCTGCGCGCTCTCGGCTGGGACGGGGAGGTCTCCGACATCGGCGGCTGGGGCGGCGGCGTCTTCAACGGAGGAGCCTGGTTCACGGTCGACGGCCGCCGCGTCGACGTCCACTACCGCGACCTCGACGTCGTCGAGCACGAACTGGCCGAGTGCGGGCAGGGCCGCTTCCACTGGGAGCCGCTCATGTTCCACCTCGCGGGTATCCCCAGCTACCTGGTGGTCGCCGAACTCGCCCACAACGAGGTGCTGCGCGGCACCCTGCCCCGCCCCGGGTTCCCGCGGGCACTGCGGGAGACCGCCCCGCCGGTGTGGCGGGACCGCGCGGCCGCCACGCTCCGGTACGCCCGCGCCGCGTACGCCGACCGGGGCCAGGCCACCGAGGTCGCGGGCGCGCTGGCCGCCGCCGCCCTGCAGACGGCCCACGCGGTGCTGGCCGCGCGCGGCGAATGGGCCACCAACGAGAAGCGCCTGCTCCGGCAGGCGGGCCTGCGTGGCATCGACGCGATCGTCACGAGCCTCCGGCCCGAGCCCGAAGCACTGGAGCGAGCCATCGCCGAGACGGAGAGGCTGCTCTTCGGGAACGCCGCCTGAACGACGGAGCCCGGGGGCGGGCGCGCGCCCCCGGGCTCGTCACCGGCCGGTACGGGAGTGCAGGGTGGGCGAGGATGGCGATATGACGACTTGGTTCCGCAGCTACGACGAGGATGAGGACCTGTGGCTGTATTTCGAGGTCGACGACGAGGGCTGGGCAGTCCGTCAGGCCGAAGTGCGGCGCGTGGACGCGCGACCGGTGACGGCAGCCTCCCAGGAGGAGGTGTTGTACCTCCGTGAGCACGCGGAGATCGCGGCGATGGTCCGCTACGAGGAGCAGTACGGCATCCTTTCCGAGCTTCCTCTGGAGGACTGGCAGGACGAACCCGGGGTGGTCGAGGTGTCCCCGGAGGAGTTCGAGCGGCTGTGGGCCGAGGCGAGACGGGTGCTGGGTGACGCACCCAGGTCTGGCTGAGCGCCGCGGGCCCGGGCGGGGTGGGGCCGATTTGGTGAGGACCGGGGGCGGTCATGTAGTGTTTTGTCCGTCGCCGGGGATCACGGCGGAACCGCGGAACCGCGGAATCTCGGGGCTATAGCTCAGTTGGTAGAGCGCCTGCATGGCATGCAGGAGGTCAGGAGTTCAATTCTCCTTAGCTCCACCCGAAAAAACGAGGGCTGCTTCTTACCGGAAGCAGCCCTCGTTCGCTTTTCCTCCTCACCTTCGGCAGGCAGGCCACCCTGACGGCTCGTTGCCGGGCTCGCGGGCGCGCTCGCCTGACACACTGCTCCGGTCGGCATGTCGACGGTACACAGACGAGAGGTGGCCGCATTGAAACCTCCCCTCCCTGAAGGGAGGGGATTCCTCACTCTCCAGGGTTGATGTGGGGATTTCTGGCTCAGGCCGCCTTCGGGGGCAGCGCCCCCGAAGGTCTTATGCCCTCAGCACCAGCCGGGATGAGACCAGCCCGGATCAGCATCACGTATGCGGAGTTCTTGTCTCTGGGCGAGACGGTTCCGCATGCGGTGCAGGTGTAGGTGCGCTCACCCAGCGGCAGTGCATGCTTGGCTCTCGTCATGCAGTGCGCGCAGTCCATCGTGGTGTACGCGGGGTGTACGAGGTGCACGGCGCGGCCGTGCTTGCGGCTCATCTCGATCACGGCCGTCTTGGTGGCGCCGATGGCGGCGTCTGCGGCCTTCTTGGCCAGGGTGGTCCTGGCGAGGAACTTCGGGCGGAAGTCCTCCACCGCCAGGGCATCATGATCACGGACCACGCGCTTGGCCCACTTACGGGCGCTGTCCTGGCGCTGCCGTGCGACTTTCTTGTGCAGCTTGGCGACCTGTCGTTTCGCTGCCTTGTAGCCCTTGGAGCCGGGTTTGCCCTTGGCGGGTTCACGGCGGGACATCATCCGCTGGTACCGGCTGAGCTTCGCGGACGCCTTCTTGCCGTATTCGGCGTGGGGCAGGTCATGCCCGTCGGACGTGGTGGTCGCGGTCTCCCTCACGCCCCAGTCCACACCGATCACACGACCGGTATCCGCAAGAGGCCGCACCTCGGCAGGGACAACGAACGAGGCATACCAGTGCCCGAGACTGTCCTGGTAGACGCGCACGCTCGACGGATCAGCGGGGAGTTCCCGCGACCACACGACCGTCAGGGCGATGCCCCCGGCCAGGTACAGCCTGCCGTCCTTGATACGGAAACCGCGCCGGGTGTAGTTCATGCTCGGCAGCGCTTCGCGTTTCTTCTTCCACTTCGGCATCCCCGCCCGGCGGTGCATGGGCAGACGTTCCTTGATGTCCTTCTGCGCCTTGGCACGGGACTTGCCGAAGTCGCGTATCACCTGCTGCTGCGGAACCGAGGAGCCTTCACGCAGCCACGCCGTACGAGTCCGGACCTCGGTCAGCATCTTGTCAAGCCGAGCCGGACCACAGGTCCACTTCTCACCGGTGGCCTTGTTACGCGCCTGCACAGCCTTGGACTTGGCGACGCACTCATTCCAGATCCAGCGGCACCGGTCCCACTCCGCCGCCAGAGCGGTACCAGCAGTGGACGACACGCGAAGCCGGTAGGTGAAGCGGGCATGCCCCGCCTCCGCAACCGCCCCCACCTGCGCCACCTCAACCC
>NZ_JAINFC010000706.1 GCF_020740835.1 Streptomyces sp. UNOC14_S4 | reverse complement strand
ACGGGCGTGCCTTCCCGACCGACGCTGCGAACGTCGGCCTACTCGATGACCATCAATCGATCACCCGGGAAGGTACGCCCTTCGTACACCAACCCGGGTCCGATCCACAGGTCTTGAGCATTGCTCGGCAAACACCCACGCGCGGCACGAAATCGTGGCATCGTCGACCGAAGCTTCCCGTAACCCGCTGATGCCCTCTGAGTGCCCTTTGAAGCCTGCGGGCGTTCACCGGTTGTGCTCGCGCCGGCGTGCCCCGATGACCCGTATGCCCGCTCGCACATGCCGGACCACCCGGCGGCAGGCATGATTTTCCACTGGGTGGAAAGGCGACAAAACATACGCCACCGAGGAGGAGGTTCCCGTGACCCGCAAGGACAGCGTGCGCGCCGCGACCAGCTCAGCCAAGGACAGCGTGCGCCACGCGGCGGAAGTGGTGGCGCCCTACGCAGGCACGGCCAAGGACACCGCCGTGCACTACGCCCACGAGGCCAGGACCCGGCTCGCCCCCAAGGTCGTCGAGGCCGCCCACCAGGCCCGCTCGCAGTACGACGTCCACCTGCACCCCCGGATCGAGCACGCCCGCGGCGCCCTGCCGCCCCAGCTCGACGCCGCCGCCACGCGCGCCGCGGTGCAGACCCGCAGGGCCGCCCGGCAGGCCGCCGACTACGCGGGCCCGCGGCTGGCGCAGGCCCGTACCGCCGCCGAACCCATGCGGGACGAGGCGCTCTCCCGCAGCACCGCCGCCCTCGCCGCGCTCCGCGGCAGGGTGTCGGCCGAGGAGGTACAGAAGCTCGTCGAGCGCCGGGACCGCCGCTGCCGCACCGGGCGCGTCGCCAAGCGGTTCGTCCTGCTGGGGCTGCTCGCCGGGGGCGCGTACGCCGCCTGGAAGTGGTGGGACAAGCAGGCCAACCCCGACTGGCTGGTCGAGCCGCCCGCCCCGACGGAGGTCGCCGACCAGGCCCCGACGGCCTCCGCGGACGGCAGCGCGACCGCGGCCCTCGACCCCGAGGTGCAGGCCAAGCAGGACCGCGAGGACCTCGCCGAGGACACCATGGAAGAGCGCGACGAACAGCGCTGACCAGCGCTGATGTAACAGCGGACGGAACAGCGGACACGACAAAAGCCGCGGGGCTGGAGATCGTTGATCTCCAGCCCCGCGGCTTTTCCCTGTGGAGCCTAGGAGAGTCGAACTCCTGACATCCGCCATGCAAAGACGGCGCTCTACCAACTGAGCTAAGGCCCCTTCGCCGATCAGGATACCCGGTACAGGCACCCTTTCCCGACCGGGTATCGCCGGGGCCCACCACTCTCCGTAGGATGCACCGCAAGATTCGCGGCAGCGAAGCGAAGGGGAGAGGCAGATGGACGCAGCACAGCAGGAAGCCACCGCCCGCGCACGGGAGCTCCAGCGGAGCTGGTACGGAGAGCCCCTCGGGGCGCTGTTCCGCCGTCTCATCGACGACCTCGGCCTCAACCAGGCCCGTCTCGCCGCCGTTCTCGGCCTGTCGGCCCCCATGCTCTCCCAGTTGATGAGCGGTCAGCGCGCGAAGATCGGCAACCCCGCGGTGGTACAGCGCGTCCAGGCCCTCCAGGAGCTCGCCGGCCAGGTCGCCGACGGCAGCGTGAGCGCCGCCGAGGCCGCCGACCGGATGGAGGAGGTCAAGAAGAGCTCGGGCGGCTCCGTCCTCAACTCCACGCAGACCACGGCCAGCAGCGGTGCCCCGACGGTGCGGCGCGTGGTGCGGGAGATCCAGTCGCTGCTGCGCTCCGTGGCGGGCGCGGGCGACATCATCGACGCCGCGCGGACCCTCGCCCCCACCCACCCCGAACTCGCCGAATTCCTCCGGGTCTACGGCGCCGGGCGCACCGCCGAGGCGGTCGCCCACTACGAGGCGCACCAGAGCTGACCCGCCGCCGACGCGATGGGTGAGATCTTCGCGGGGCGGTACGAACTGGTCGACCCGATCGGGCGCGGCGGCGCGGGCGCCGTGTGGCGGGCCTGGGACCACCGCAGACGGACCTATGTGGCCGCCAAGGTGCTCCAGCAGAGCGACGCCCACACCCTGCTGAGATTCGTCCGCGAACAGGGCCTGCGGATCGACCACCCCCATGTGCTGGCGCCCGTGAACTGGGCCGCGGACGACGACAAGGTGCTGTTCACCATGGACGTGGTGCGCGGCGGTTCGCTGGCCCAGTTGATCGCCGACTACGGCCCACTGCCCCCGCATTTCGTGTGCACCGTGCTCGACCAGTTGCTGTCCGGCCTGGCCGCGGTGCACAAGGAGGGCGTGGTGCACCGGGACATCAAGCCCGCCAACATCCTTCTGGAGGCGACCGGGAAGGGACGGCCGCACATCCGGCTCTCCGACTTCGGCATCGCCATGCGCAAGGGCGAGCCGAGGCTGACGGACACCAACTTCGTGATGGGCACGCCCGGTTATTTCGCCCCCGAGCAAATGCTGGGCGACGACCCGGACTTCCCCGCCGATCTCTTCGCCGTCGGCCTGATGGCCCTGTACCTGCTGATGGGCCGGAAACCCGACGCCGAGGCGCTCGTCCGGCGCTTTCTGGACCAGGGCACGCCGAACGCTCCGGAGGGCGTACCGGAACCGCTCTGGCAGGTGCTGGCGGGCCTGCTGCAGCCCGATCCGCACATGCGCTTCCGTACGGCCACAGGGGCCCGCAAGGCGCTCGCCGAGGCGGTGGAGCTGATGGACAGCCCGGGGGCGGAGGAGGAGACGATCGAGGTCTTCGACCAGCTGGGCCCCCTGCCGCCCGGTTTCGGCCCGGAAGGGCCCGAGCGGAGGCCCGGTCCGCCCCAGCCGGGGGCCGCTCCTGTCGCACCTTTCGGAGCCGCCGTAAGCGGTACGCCGGGCACACCTTTCGGACCTGCCGTAAGCAGTACGCCGGGCACGCCCAGTACGCCCGGCACACCCGCCGTGTCGTACGGCACGCCCTCCACGCCTGCTGGGTCGTACGGCACGGCGGG
>NZ_JAINFC010000705.1 GCF_020740835.1 Streptomyces sp. UNOC14_S4 | reverse complement strand
CCCCCGGCACCGCTCGCCTGCCGTCCCGGCACCACCCGCCGACGCAAAGGATGTCCAGCATGAAGCTCCGCAAGACCGCAGCAGCGGCCGTCGTGGTCCTGGCGCTCGCAGCGTCCGCCTGCGGCAAGTCGGGCAGCCCCGACGACAAGAACGACAAGGCCGACGGCAAGCAGACACCGTCCCTGCCTGTCTACAAGGTGAACACCGCCGCCGACGTGAAGGGTTCACCCGTCTTCGAGAAGATCAAGGGCAAGAAGATCACCATCGGCACCAAGGCCGACCAGCCCGGCCTGGGCTTCGAGAACCCCAGCACCAAGGAGCGCTCCGGGTTCGACGTGGAGATCGCCCGGATGATCGCGGCCGACCTCGGCTTCGACAAGGACCACATCGAGTTCAGGACCATCCCCTCCGAGGCCCGCGAGACCCAGATCGCCACGGGCGGCGTGGACCTGTACGTGGGCACGTACACCATCAACGACGAGCGCAAGAAGCAGATCGGCTTCGGCGGCCCGTACTACGTCGCGGGCCAGGACCTGCTGGTGAAGGCCGACAGCACGATCAAGGGCCCGGACGACCTCAAGGGCAAGAAGGTCTGCTCCGCGGCGGGCTCCACGCCGCTCAAGCGCATCAAGGAGCCCAAGTACGGGGTCGCCGAGGCCATGTCGCAGCAGGGCTACCAGCTGTGTGTGCAGCAGCTCGTGGGCGGCTCGGTCGACGCCGTCACGACCGACGACGCGATCCTCAAGGGCTACGCGGCGGAGAACAAGGGCGCCCTGAAGGTCGTCGGCAACCCCTTCTCCAAGGAGCCGTACGGCGTCGGGCTCAAGAAGGACGACAAGGCGCTGCGCAACGCCGTCAACGACGCCATCGAGGCGCACGAGAAGAACGGCGACTGGAAGAAGGCGTACGACGCCACCCTCGGGCTCTCCGGCGTGGCGGCCTCGTCCCCGCCCGCGGTCGACCGCTACTGACCGGGCCGTCCACGGGGAGTCGACGTGTACGTTCTGTCCGACAACTTCGCGGCGTTCCGCGAAGGCTTCCTCAGCACGGTCGAGCTCACGGCGCTCAGCGCGTTGCTCGCCCTGGTGCTGGGCATCGTGATCGCGGGGTTCCGCGTCTCCCCGGTGCCCGTCCTGCGCGCCTTCGGCACCACCTGGGTGACGCTGATGGTGAACACGCCGCTGGTGCTGCTCTTCCTGGCCGTCACCCTGGGGCTGCCCGCATTGGGGCTCAAGGGCTGGGACTCCTTCTGGCTGGCCGTCATGGCACTGGGCGCCTACACCTCGGCGTTCGTCTGCGAGGCCGTCAGGTCCGGCATCAACGCCGTGCCGGTGGGACAGGCCGAGGCGGCACGGTCCATCGGCATGACCTTCACCCAGACCCTCGGCCAGATCGTGCTGCCGCAGGCCACCCGTACGGCGGTGCCGCCGATCGGCAGCCTGCTGATCGCCCTCGCCAAGAACACGGCGGTCGCCTCCAGCTTCAACGTGACCGAGCTGGGATCGGTGATGAAGACCCTCAACTCGGCGGAGGGCTACAACATCTTCCTGGTCTTCTTCTGGATAGGCCTCTGCTACGTCGTCATCACATTCGCGATCAGCGGCCTCTTCCGGCTGCTGGAGAGCCGACTGGAGGTGATCCGGTGAGCGCGAGCGTGCTCTACGACGCGCCCGGCCCGAAGGCACGCGTCCGCAACCGCGTCTACGGCGTCCTGTCGGCCGTCGTCCTGATCGGCCTGATCGCCTTCGTCGTCTACCGACTGGACGACACAGGGCAGTTCCAGGGCTCCCTGTGGGACGTCTACGAGTACAGCAACACGCAGCGGCAGATCCTCGACGGCCTCTGGACGACGGTCAAGACCTTCGCGATCGCCGGGGTGCTCTCCCTCGCGCTCGGCGCCGTGCTGGCCACCGGCCGGCTCTCCGAGCACAAACCGGTCCGCTGGCTCGCCACCGCGGCCGTCGAGCTCTTCAGGGCCCTGCCGCTGCTCATCATGATCTTCGTGCTGTGGGCGGGGGTCTTCACCTCCGACCCGATGTGGGCGCTCGTCGTCGGACTCACGCTCTACAACGGCTCGGTGCAGTCGGAGATCTTCCGGACCGGGATCAACGCCGTGCCCCGGGGACAGAGCGAGGCCGCCTACGCGCTCGGGCTGCGCAAGACCCAGGTGATGGCGAGCGTGCTCGTGCCGCAGTCGGTGCGCACCATGCTGCCGTCGATCATCAGCCAGCTCGTGGTGACCCTCAAGGACACCTCACTCGGTTACATCATCCTGTACGAGGAACTGCTCTACGTCGGCAAGCGGTTCGCGGAACAGCGGCCTCCGTCGAACGGCGTGTACGCCTTCATCCCGATGGTGATCGTCTTCGGTTCGATCTACATCCTGCTGTGCCTGGCCCTCTCCTCCGTCGCGACATGGGTCGAACGGCGCACGAAGCGCTCGCGCAAGGGCGCCCCGCTCCCGGTGACCGCGCCGGGCGTGCCCTTGGCCACCGGTTCCGCGCCCGGACCCGTGGACGCCTCCGGCGCGGACGGACCGAACGACGGGTGAACCCGGCGCGGGTGACACCCCGTCGGCCGCGGCCGGGGACGGGGCGCACCCGCTCCGGCGCGCCGCGGTGGCGACTCTGATCACTTGACGCAAGCACCCGCAATGGGTTGCATACAGTGTGTGATCGAGCACCGTGTTCCCCCTGTCGGCCCCCTCGCGTACCACGCGGTGCGCACGGTCCGTACGTCCCTCGGAGCCCCCGGCACGGCCGCGGGCCGCCGGACGGAGGGGGGCCTGCCGTGGACCCGGTGATCGTCGTCGGTGCGGGTCCGGTCGGTCTCGCGCTCGCGCTCGCCCTGGCCCGCCACGAGGTCCGCGTCATCCTGCTGGACGAGACGCCCGCCGACGGCTCCTCCGAAGAAGAACGCCCGGCCCGAACGGCTGTACTGCGCCCCGAAACCGCGGCCGCGCTCGAACGACTGGGCTGCCCCCTGGAGGG
>NZ_JAINFC010000704.1 GCF_020740835.1 Streptomyces sp. UNOC14_S4 | reverse complement strand
CGTAAATCCCCCACTCCTCCTTCAGCACCCCACAAATCTCACCCATCGTCGCCTCAGCCCGCACCGCGTCCAACATAGGCCCGATCATGTTGGACCCGTCCCGCGCAGCGGCCAGCATCGCGGCCAGCGCCGCAGAGACGGCGGCGTCGTCACGCCGCGCCTTCCGCTCCGCCAGCACCCGCACCTGCTCCCGCTCCACCTCGTGACTCACACGCAGGATCTCCAGATCCCCCGTCACAGAGCCGTGGTGGACGTTGACGCCCACAACCCGCTTCTCGCCCTTCTCCAGCGCCTGCTGGTAGCGGAACGCGGATTCGGCGATCTCGCCGGTGAACCAGCCGTCCTCGATGCCGCGCAGGATGCCGGAGGTGATGGGGCCGATCGGGTGGCGCCCGTCCGGATGGGCCCGCAGCCCCCGTTCCTTGATCTGCTCGAAGATCTTCTCGGCGTCGGCCTCGATGCGGTCGGTCAGCTGCTCCACGTACCACGAACCGCCCAGCGGGTCCGCGACGTTGGCGACGCCGGTCTCCTCCATGAGCACCTGCTGCGTCCGCAGGGCGATCTCCGCCGCCTGCTCGCTCGGCAGGGCGAGTGTCTCGTCCAGCGCGTTCGTGTGCAGCGAGTTCGTACCGCCGAGAACGGCCGAGAGGGCCTCCACGGCCGTGCGGACCACGTTGTTGTACGGCTGCTGTGCGGTCAGCGAGACGCCCGCCGTCTGGGTGTGGAAGCGCAGCCACTGCGCCTTGTCGCTCTTGGCGCCGTAGACGTCGCGCATCCACCGTGCCCAGATGCGCCGCGCCGCCCGGAACTTGGCGATCTCCTCGAAGAAGTCGAGGTGCGCGTCGAAGAAGAAGGACAGGCCCGGCGCGAACGTGTCGACGTCCAGGCCGCGCGAGAGGCCCAGCTCGACGTAGCCGAAGCCGTCCGCCAGCGTGTACGCGAGCTCCTGCGCGGCCGTCGCGCCCGCCTCGCGGATGTGGTAGCCGGAGACCGACAGGGGCTTGTACGCGGGGATGCCGCGCGTGCAGTGCTCCATCAGGTCGCCGATCAGGCGCAGGTGCGGCTCCGGCGGGAACAGCCACTCCTTCTGGGCGATGTACTCCTTGAAGATGTCCGTCTGGAGCGTGCCGTTGAGGACGGCCGGGTCGACGCCCTGGCGTTCGGCGGCGACCAGGTACATGCAGAAGGCGGGCACGGCCGGGCCGCTGATCGTCATCGACGTCGTGACGTCGCCGAGCGGGATGCCCTTGAAGAGGATCTCCATGTCGGCGGCGGTGTCTATGGCCACACCGCAGTGGCCGACCTCGCCGAGCGAGCGCGGGTCGTCGGAGTCGCGGCCCATGAGGGTGGGCATGTCGAAGGCCACGGAGAGGCCGCCGCCGCCCGCGGCGAGGATCATCTTGTAGCGCTCGTTGGTCTGCTCAGCGTTGCCGAAGCCCGCGAACTGCCGGATCGTCCAGGTGCGGCCGCGGTAGCCGGTCGGGTGCAGGCCGCGCGTGAAGGGGTACTCCCCCGGCCAGCCGATCCGCTCGAAACCCTCGTACGTGTCACCGGGGCGCGGCCCGTAGACGGGCTCCACCGGGTCGCCGGAGAGCGTGGTGAAGTCCGCGTCCCGCTTGCGGGCCTTGTCGTACCGGGCCTGCCAGCGCTGGCGTCCCGCCTCGATCGACGCTGCGTCCATGGTGTCTGCGACCGCCTCTCCGCGCCCCAGCGCGAGTTCCGTGTCTTCGGCGGCTGGTGGTGCCGCGCGGGCCGGCCTCCTTCGAGGGGTCGCCTCACCGGAGGAGCCAGATTTACTAGGACGTCCTACTAAATCGTCGCGCAACAACGCCCCGAACACAAGGGCTGTCCGGGGCGGGCGCGCCGCGCGTGGGGCACGCGCGGCGCGGGAAAAGTACAGAAAGGCGCGGGTCAGGCGGTGGCCTGCGCCGCGACCAGCGGCTCCAGGTCACGCGTGGCCTTGCGCTCGACGAAGAACGCGGCCGTGGGGATCGTGCCCGCGACGAGCGTCCACACAAGTCGCCCGAACGGCCACTTCGCCTTGGAAGCCATATCGAAGGCGAAGATCAAATAAACGACGAACAGCCAGCCGTGCGCGATGGCGATGATGCGGACCGGCCCCGAGACGTCCATGTCCAGCCCATACTTGGCGATCATGCCGATCGTCAGCAGGATCAGCAGCACACCCGTGACGTACGCCAGGACGCGGTAGCGGGTCAGCACGCTTTGTTTCATGCCACGAGCGTAACCGCCCGATCCGGCCGATCTTCGCCGCCCCCGCCGAAGCGCCCCGTAAGGGGCGCGGGGAACTGCGCGACCAGCCACAACGGACCCGCAGCCGCGCGCGAAGCGCAAGAGGCACCCCAGTAGGCGCAGGGGGGCCGGGGGCGAAGCCCCCGGGTTCACATCACTCGCCGTCGGCAGCCGACTCCGCGAAGTCCTCGGCCGCCACCCGCAAGGGGCGAAGCATGTCGAAGATCCGCCCGCACTCCTCCGCGTCGTACACCCCGAGCCCGAAGTCCATCGCCATGAGGTCCCGCGTGGCCGCCTCGACGACCTCGCGCCCCTTGTCCGTGATCGACGCGAGCGTGCCGCGTCCGTCGTTCGGGTTGGGCCGCTTGGCGACGAGCCCGGAGGCCATGAGCCGGTCGACGGTGTTGGTGACGGACGTGGGATGCACCATGAGCCGCTCGCCGATCTTGGACATCGGCAGCTCGCCCGCCCGGCTGAAGGTGAGCAGCACCAGCGCCTCGTAGCGCGCGAAGGTCAGCCCATATGGCTTGACGACCGCGTCGACCTGGCCGAGCAGGATCTGGTGGGCGCGCATGATCGAGGTGATCGCGGCCATGGACGGCACGGACCCCCAGCGCTGCTTCCACAGTTCGTCGGCGCGGGCGATGGGATCGAAGGAGAGGCTGAGCGGCTTGGGCACGGCCCGAGCCTACCGTCCGGCGGCGGCGCGGATTCGGGGATCAGGTCGGTGGCCGGGCCG
>NZ_JAINFC010000703.1 GCF_020740835.1 Streptomyces sp. UNOC14_S4 | reverse complement strand
GCGCCCCCGCCCCCGCCCCCACCCGCTATCAGGACGTCAATGTCGTGCGCCGTGTGCCCCGGGCCGACGTTGGCCAGCAGTACGCGCCTGCCGCCGCCCAGGTCCAGCGCGAGCTCGCCGGAGACCGCGTGCCGCGGGCGGACGAGGGCGGCGGCGGCCTCGGCGGCCGCGGTCGGGTCCAGCCCGTGCCGCACGGCGTCCCGCCAGAGTTCCTCGTGGTCGCGCGTCAGCACCTCGCCGAGCCCCACGGGCCCGTACACCTCGGCCTCCGGGAAGGCGGCGGTGCCGAAGACGTGGTCGAAGTGCGGATGGGTGAGAGCGATATGCGTCACGTCCCGCCCGGTGAGCTCGCGCACCTCCCGGCGGACCTCCGCCCCCTCCGGCAGGCTCGCCCCGGTGTCCACCAGCAGGACCCCGGCCGCCCCCTCGATCACCCCGATCGTCGCGTCCCACACCGGCATCCTGCGGCGCGCGACCCCGGGTGCGAGCCGCTCCCAACGCGCTGTCCCCTCATGGCTGTCCATACCCGGACGCTAGCCGGAGCACGGTACTGTTGCGCGTTCGCCGTCCGCTCGCGGCACGTCCCGGCGTCCGCCCGGGCGTCCGCTCGGGCGACCGGCCGACGCGTGTACGGCGGCAGTGTGTGCGGGTGCACGGCAGGACGGCTCTTGCCCTCGCCGCGGTGCACGGCCGTACACTGGCTGAAGGGATCTGGCACTCGTGACCTTGGAGTGCCAGGGGACGACCCCGTGGGACCGCTGGACTGGAGGTGTGCGGTGCTGAGCGAACGCAGGCTCGAAGTGTTGCGCGCCATCGTCCAGGACTACGTGGGCACCGAGGAGCCCGTCGGCTCCAAGGCCCTCACCGAACGGCACCGCCTGGGCGTGTCCCCGGCCACGGTGCGCAACGACATGGCCGCGCTCGAGGAGGAGGGCTTCATCGCCCAGCCCCACACGAGCGCGGGCCGTATTCCGACCGACAAGGGCTACCGCCTCTTCGTCGACCGCCTCGCGGGAGTCAAGCCCCTGTCGACGCCCGAGCGGCGCGCCATCCAGAGTTTTCTGGACAGCGCCGTCGACCTCGACGACGTCGTGGGCCGTACGGTCCGGCTGCTCGCGCAGCTGACCCGGCAGGTCGCCGTGGTGCAGTACCCCTCGCTGACCCGCTCGACCGTGCGTCACGTGGAGCTGCTCCTGCTGTCTCCCACGCGGGTGATGCTGGTGCTGATCACGGACACCGGCCGGGTCGAGCAGCGCATGGTCGACTGCCCCGCGCCGGTCGGCGAGATCGCGCTGGCGGATCTCCGCGCCCGGCTCAACAGCCGGGTCGTGGGGCACCGGTTCACGGATGTGCCGCAGCTGGTGCAGGACCTCCACGAGTCCTTCGAGCAAGGTGATCGCGGAACCGTTTCCACGGTCGTCGCGACGCTGCTGGAGACGCTCGTCGAGGAGACCGAGGAGCGGCTCATGATCGGCGGCACCGCCAATCTCACCCGCTTCGGCCACGACTTCCCGCTGATGATCCGGCCCGTGCTGGAGGCATTGGAGGAGCAGGTCGTGCTGCTCAAGCTGCTCGGCGAGGCGAAGGACTCGGGCGTGACCGTGCGCATCGGTCACGAGAACGCCCACGAGGGCCTGAACTCCACATCCGTCGTCGCCGTCGGATACGGTTCGGGCGACGAGGCGGTCGGCAAACTCGGTGTGGTCGGACCGACCCGCATGGACTACCCCGGAACGATGGGAGCGGTACGCGCAGTGGCACGTTACGTCGGACAGATCCTGGCGGAGTCGTAAGTGGCCACGGACTACTACGCGGTCCTGGGCGTACGGCGCGACGCCTCGCAGGACGAGATCAAGAAGGCCTTCCGCCGCCTCGCCCGCGAGCTGCATCCGGACGTGAATCCGGACCCGAAGACGCAGGAGCGGTTCAAGGAGATCAACGCCGCTTACGAGGTGCTCTCGGACCCGCAGAAGAAGCAGGTCTACGACCTCGGCGGCGACCCGCTCTCCGCGAACGGCGGCGGTGCCGGTGCCGGCGGCTTCGGCGCGGGCTTCGGCAACTTCTCGGACATCATGGACGCCTTCTTCGGCCAGACGTCGCAGCGCGGGCCGCGCTCGCGCACGCGCCGTGGCCAGGACGCCATGATCCGCCTCGAAGTGACCCTTCCCGAGGCGGCGTTCGGCACGACCAAGGAGATCCAGGTCGACACCGCCGTCGTCTGCACCACGTGCAGCGGCGAGGGCGCGGCTCCGGGCACCTCCGCGCAGACCTGTGACATGTGCCGCGGCCGTGGCGAGGTCTCGCAGGTCACGCGCTCCTTCCTGGGCCAGGTCATGACCTCCCGGCCGTGCCCGCAGTGCCAGGGGTTCGGCACCGTGGTGCCGACCCCGTGCCCGGAGTGCGCGGGCGACGGCCGTGTGCGGTCGCGCCGCACCCTGACGGTGAAGATCCCCGCCGGTGTCGACAACGGCACCCGCATCCAGCTGGCGGGCGAGGGCGAGGTCGGCCCCGGCGGCGGCCCCGCCGGTGACCTGTACGTGGAGATCCACGAGACCAAGCACTCGGTCTTCCAGCGGCGTGGTGACGACCTGCACTGCACGGTCACCATTCCGATGACGGCGGCGGCTCTCGGCACGAAGGTGCCGCTGGAGACGCTGGACGGTGTCGAGGAGATCGACATCCGGCCGGGTACGCAGTCGGGGCAGTCGATTCCGCTGCACCAGCGGGGTGTGACGCACTTGCGTGGCGGCGGACGGGGTGACCTCATCGTCCATGTCGAGGTCCTCACGCCGGCGAAGCTCGATCCGCAGCAGGAGGATCTCCTCCGGCAGCTTGCGAAGCTGCGCAACGAGGAGCGGCCGATGGGTGAGTTCAAGCCGGGGCAGCAGGGGTTGTTCTCGCGCCTGAAGGACGCGTTCAACGGGCGCTAGCCGCGTTTTTCGTCTGCGGGTGGGTGGGGCTTCTCGCGCCGTTCCCCGCGCCCCTGGGTTGGTT
>NZ_JAINFC010000702.1 GCF_020740835.1 Streptomyces sp. UNOC14_S4 | reverse complement strand
GGTCATGGGGTCTCCAGGTCTGGGAGCACGGACGGGGTGCGTGGAGCGGCGGGCGGTCAGGCCCGGAGGGTGGCACCGCCGTCGACGTACAGATCGTGCAGGGTGATGTGGCGGGCCTGGTCGGAGGCCAGGAAGGCGACGGCCTCGGCCACGTCGGAGGGTTCGGCGATGCGGCCGAGAGGTATGCCGGTGCGGTACGTGGCCGGGTCGCCCTCCAGGACGGCCCGTTCCCCGCTCTCGGCGCCACCGGGCGAGGCCGCCCACATGGCGCTCTGCATGTCGGTACGGGTGGAGCCGGGGCAGACGGTGTTGCAGCGCACGCCGTGCGCGGCGACCTCCAGTCCCAGGCACTTGGTGAACATCGCCGCGGCGGCCTTGGACGCGGCGTAGGCCGCCATACCGCTGCGGGGGATGCCAGCCGCGTTGGACGCGACGGTGACGATGCTGCCGCCGCCCCGGGCGGTCATGCGGCGGGCCACGGCCCGCGACACGTGGAAGACCCCGTTGGTGTTGACCGCGAAGACGGCCGCCCAGTCCGCGTCGTCGAGGTCCAGCACGGGGGCTCCGCGCAGGATCCCGGCGACGTTGACCGCGATGTCCAGGGGCCCCAGGGCGTCCTCCGCCTCGGCGACCAGCCGCTCCACGGCCGCGGCGTCGGTGACGTCCAGGGGGCGGGCGGTCACCCGGTCGCCCAGCCGTGCGGCCGTGGCCGCCACCGCGGTGGCGTCGAGGTCGGTGGCCAGCACCCGGGCGCCGCGTTCGGCCAGTGCCGTCACCACGGCTTCGCCGATGCCCCGGGCCGCTCCGGTGACCAGGGCGAGCCGCCCTTCCAGGTTCTGTCCCGTGCTCACTTGACCATGGCCTTCCGGATGTCGTCGAGGACGGAGACGGCGGCCTCGGCGCCGCCCAGGCTCGTCCACTTGGAGCCGTCGATCACCGTCGCCTGTCCGTCGCCGACGGCCTTCAGCTGCTGGTAGGCGGGCTTCTTCGTGAGCTGGTCGAGGAGCCCGGCGTCCGGACCGGCCGACGACAGCGTGCCGATGAACAGCCAGTCGCCGTCGATCTCCTTGAGGTTCTCGTCGCTGATGGGCGTCGAGTGGCCCTTGCCCTGCTCGTTCTGGATGCCGGGGCGCTTGAAGCCGAGGTCCTTCAGCACGTCGCTGATGAACACGCCCTGCTGCATGACGGCGGTGCCCTTGGCGGAGTAGCGGGCGACGGACACGGTGCCGCCGGCCTTGGGGCCGAGGTCCTTCTTGAGCGCCGCGGCCCGGGTGTCGTAGTCCGTCAGGAGCTTCGTGGCCTCGTCGGCCTTGCCCAGCGCCTTGCCGGTCAACTGGAGCGATGACTTCCAGTTCTTGCCGTTGCCGATCGTGACGACCGTGGGGGCGATCTTCTTCAGCTGTGCCAGCACCTGCTCGTCGGCCAGCTGCCCGGCGAGGATGACATCGGGCTTGGTCCGCATGACCTTCTCGATGTCCGGGCCCGTCACCGCGCCGACCACGGGGATGCCCTGGGCCTGCGCGCTCAGGTACCCGGGGGCGCCCTTCTGGCCGCGGCCGGCGGCCAGGCCGACCGGCTTGACGCCGAGGGCCAGCGCGGAGTCCAGGTCCATCTCGCTGAGCGCCACGACCCGCTTGGGGGCCGCGGGCACCTTCACCTCCGCGCCGGTGGCGTCGGTGACCGTCGTGCCGCTCTTGGCCGCGGATCCGTCCGACGAGGAGGAGCCACTGTCCGAGGACGAGGACGAGGCCGAGGAGCCGCAGGCGCTCAGGACGAGTCCGCAGACGAGGGCCATGGCCGCCGTGGCGGTACGGCGGGCGGATCGGGAAGGGAAGTGAGGCGGCGTCATGGCCTGGGGTCTCCGTTGTTCGGCTGGCGTGGCCCGGAAGGGCCGGTGCTGCGGTCCGTCTGCGCCGTCAAGGCATGCGGAACGACCGGCACCCGGACATACGGGTGCTCGGACGGCCCATCAGCAGTGGACGAGTGCTTAGGTTAGGCTAACCATATGTCGATGACGAGGGGGTTGTTGGTGAAATCTGAATCCGGGCACCGGAAGCGACCATTCCAGGGGCACTCTGTCGCCCCGGCCGCGGTGACCCTCCTCGTCCTGCTGCTGGGCCTGTGTCTGCTGTCACTGCTCATCGGCACGGGATCCAGCTCACCGGCCCGCGCCTGGGACTACCTCCTCGGCGACCCCTCGGCCCGCGCCGACCCGCAACTGCGCCTGGCCGTCGTGGACGTACGGCTGCCGCGCACGCTGGCCGCCGTCCTGGTCGGCGTCTGCCTCGGCACGGCGGGATGCCTGCTGCAGGCCGCGACCCGCAACCCGCTCGCCGAGACCGGACTGCTCGGAGTGAACTCCGGGGCCGCGTTCGCCGTCGTCGTCGGCCTCACCTACTTCGGGGCCACCTCCACGACGGCACTGCTGCTGTGGGCGCTGTGCGGAGGCATGGCCGCCAGCGCGGTCGTCCTCCTGCTGGCGGCGAGCGGCCGCGCCGCGGGCTCTCCGCTGCGCCTGGTCCTCGCCGGTGCGGCACTCGGCGCCACCTTCCACGGCATGACCTCCTACGTCCTGCTCGGCAGCCAGTCCACCTTCGACGTCTACCGCTACTGGACCATCGGCTCGCTCGCCGGAGTGCACACCTCCGACCTGCTGCCGCTGCTGCCGCTGGCCGCCGTGGGCGTCCTGGTCGCACTCGGCTGCGCCCGCCCCCTGTCCGCGCTCGGACTCGGCGACGACAGCGCCCGCTCCCTGGGCCACCACCCCGGCCGCGTCCGCCTGGTCGTCGCGGGCGCCGTCTCGCTGCTGGCCGGCTGCGCCGTCGCCGTCGCCGGGCCGATCGCCTTCCTCGGCCTGCTGGCCCCCTACGCCGCCCGCGCCCTGGCCGGTGCGCGCATGACCGGTCAGCTCGTGCTGTCGGCCCTCATCGCCGCCGACGTGATGATCGCCGCCGATGTCCTCGCACGCGTGGTCATCCGCCCCTGGGAGACACCGGTCAGCGTGCTGCTGGCC